>NZ_JAHBAH010000001.1:330000-660000 GCF_020510425.1 Quatrionicoccus australiensis | reverse complement strand
GCGATGACCGGGCTCGGCTTCGGCATCTCGGTGTGCAATGTCGGCATCAACATGCTGCTGCAGAGCATGGCGCCCGATCATCTGCGCGGCCGCATCGTCTCCTTCTTCACTTCGGCCCGCTTCGGCTTCGACGCGCTCGGCGGCCTGCTCGCCGGCTTTGTCGCGGTCGGCCTCGGCGCCGGCAACACCCTGCTCGGCGAAGGCGTCGTCCTTGCCGGTTTCGTCGTCTTCCTGCTGACCCGCCGCGCCCGCCTGGCGGCGACGGTGTCGGCAGCGCATGGAGAAAAAACCTGATGGATATCGAAATGATCGCTTCGCTCGGCCTGGGTACGGCCGACGAGCTGGCCGACCTGGCCCTGGCCGCTGCGGCCGAAGCCGGCGTAAAAGTCTGTGTGGCGGTGGTCGACCGTGCGGGCTACCCGCTGGTCTTCAAACGTCACCCCGGCGCGTATTTCCACGCCATCGACATCGCCCTCGACAAGGCCTACACCGTGGTCAGCTTCGGCTCGGCCACCGCCAAATGGGACGCCCGTCTCGCCAAAGGCTCGGAGATGTTGCGCCATGGCTTGATGCAGCGCGAACGCTTCGTCGGCTTCGGCGGCGGCCTGCCGGTCAAACACGAAGGCGTGCTGGTCGGCGCGATTGGGGTTTCCGGCGGCAGCGAAGCGCAGGACGTGCAAATCGCCGAGGCGGCGCTGGCGGGCCTGCTTGCGGGCTGAGGGCTGGGGCAGGGGGGGCTGGCCGCGCTCATGGCCGGCGATTCGGCAAACTCGGCGTTGGCAAAATTGCCCTTGCCTGACATCTTGACCTGATACATCGCCGCATCGGCCCGCTGAATCAGGTCGTAGACGTTCATCCTCGCGTAGGGGAAGGCGCAGATGCCGATACCGATACTGGCGCCCACCTGAATGTGTTCCGGCACGCCAAGCGCGGTGACGCGGGCGAACCAGACCGGGCCGATCATCGCGGGCGGGACGAAGCATTGATCGAGAAAATCGTGCAAGAGCTAGACGATCATCCCGATCACGCAGGCAAACAGCCCTTGCCGGCGGCTTGGCGCCTTGGTCGCGCCGAGAAACTCTCGTTCCAGCGAGTTGTTTTTGAAGTGAAGCGTTAACAAATGCATGCTGGACATGGTTGGCGAGCGAAGCGCTCCGGAGACAAGGGCGAACAGGAGACCTCCCGGCCTGGCCTTCGCTCAGACAGGTCCGACAAGGCTTTCCCCTTGCCTGGCTGGCGCCTTCCTGGATAAGAGGCGATCTACGGGATTCATCCTTGAATCACTCGAGTGCTGGATTTAGAGACTTGTATCGAGCTTGCTTCGGCCCGGGAACTGGTTATCCGTCTTGCATGGCGTCGGTCGCCATCAGTCGTCCTGTCTTGTCACCAGCGATAAATCTCCCTCCGCAAGGAATTGCGGATTTGCAAGGATGGACATGCTTTTTTGCCAGAATTGCGGCGAATGGAATCGATTGCATATATCAGAATCAAGCCAGGCCGATTCGGGTAGGTGCTATCCGGTGGTCATCAAAAAACAGAGGAGACAAAGTGGTTAAATCAAAATCAAACAGGCGTCTGGCGGCCGGGGTGCTGGCACTGGCGCTGGCCTGCAGTTTCGCCGGGCCAGCCGCCGCCGGTACTGCCGCCAATGTCGATGCGCAACGCATCATCAACGCCGACCGCGAGCCGGGTAACTGGCTGGCGCATGGCCGGACCTACGACGAGCAGCGTTTCAGCCCGCTGCGCCAGGTCAATGATCAGAATGTCGATCAACTGGGCGTGGCCTGGACCTACAAGCTCGACATCGATCGCGGCGTCGAGGCGACCCCGATCGTCGTCGATGGCGTGATGTATACGACCGGGCCGTGGAGCATCGTTTACGCGCTCGACGCCCGTAACGGCAAGCTGCTCTGGAAGTACGACCCGAAGGTCAAGCCGGAGGTGCTCGGGCAGGGCTGTTGCGATACCGTCAATCGCGGTGTCGCGGTGTGGAAGGGGCGCGTCTATGTCGGCACCTTCGACGGCCGCCTGGTGGCGCTCAATGCGTCGACCGGCAAGGAAGTCTGGTCGGTCGACACCATCATCGACCACAAAAAGAGTTACACCGTCACCGGCGCGCCGCGCATCGTCAAGGGCAAGGTCCTGATCGGCAACGGCGGCGCCGAGTTCGGCGTGCGCGGCTACCTGACCGCCTACGATGCGGAAACCGGCAAGGAAGCCTGGCGCTTCTACACCGTGCCGGGCGACCCGGCTCAGCCGCCGGAATCGCGCGCCATGGAAATGGCACTCAAGACCTGGTACGGCAACAACTGGGTCAAGTGGGGCGGTGGCGGTACCGTGTGGGATTCGATGTCCTACGATTCCGAGCTGAACCAGCTCTACGTCGGCGTCGGCAACGGCTCGCCGTGGAATCACAAGTTCCGCAGCGAAGGCAAGGGCGACAACCTGTTCCTCTCGTCCATCGTCTCGATCAACCCGGACACCGGCGAGTACAACTGGCACTACCAGACGACGCCGGCCGACAAGTGGGATTACACCGCGACCCAGCACATGATCCTTGCCGACATCAAGCTCAAGGGCGTCGAGCGCAAGGTGCTGATGCAGGCGCCCAAGAACGGCTTCTTCTATGTGCTCGACCGCAAGACCGGCGAGTTGCTGTCGGCCGACAAATACGTTCCGGCCAACTGGGCGACGCACGTCGACATGGCAACCGGCCGTCCGGTGCTGACCAAGGAAGGCGACTATCTGGATGGCGACGGGACCAAGCTGGTCAGCCCGAGCTTCCTCGGCGGCCACAACTGGCACCCGATGTCCTTCAATCCGAAGACCGGCCTGGTCTACATTCCGGCGCAGGAAAGCGTGGCCGGCCTTGAGCCGCAGAAGGAGCCTCTGTTCATCCCGAACAAGTCGGTGGTCAATCTCGGCCTTGAGGTGCCGGATTTGCCGGAAGACCCGAAGATCGAGGCAGCGATCCGCGACATGTGGAAAGGTCGTCTGCTCGCCTGGGATCCGGCACAGCAGAAGGCGGTCTGGTCCAAGGAGTTCAAGTCGGCCTGGAACGGTGGCACGCTGAGCACGGCCGGCAACCTGCTCTTCCAGGGAACGGCCGACGGGCGCGTCATCGCCTATGCCGCGGATACGGGCAAGGAGCTGTGGATACGCAAGGTCAATTCCGGCGTGATGGCGGCGCCGATCACTTACACGGTGCACGGCGAGCAATACGTTGCCTTCATGGTCGGCTGGGGTGGCGCCTTCACCCACATCACCGGCCCGATGTCGCTCAGCGCGCAGGTCAAGCCGGAGTCGAGCGTGGTCGTCTTCAAACTCGATGGCAAAGGCAGGATTCCGCCCGCCAAGCCGGTCCTGCGCGAAATACCCGCGACGCCGGCGTTGACCGCGACGGAGGAGCAGTTGAAGGGCGTGCGTACGATGTTCAACGGCTTGTGCGGTTCCTGTCATGGGCTCAATGCCGTGAGCGGCGGCGTCGTCCCCGATCTGCGCTACCTGTCGAAGGAAAAGCACGAAAACTTCAAGGGCATTCTCAGCGGCGCCCGCCTCAATCGCGGCATGCCCAATTTCTCCAACATCCTCAAGCCGGCGGACATGGAGCTGCTGCACCAGTACGTGATCAAGCGCACCAACGACCTGCGTCAGGCCGTCCAGGCCAACTAACCGATAGTTATCCAACGAGGGGTAAACCATGCTCAATAAATTGAAAATTTCCGTTCTTCTCGGCCTCCTGGGTCTTGTCACGATGCCGGCTTTTGCCGCGACGGCGCCGGATCCGGGCGATTACACCGGCTTGCCGGCCGGCACCGACCTCGCCCTGCTCTATTACAACCATGTCACTGCCGACAATCTTTATCAGGGCGGCAAGAAGGTCTCGTCCGACCTTGGCTTGACGGCGGACATCGGTATCGCGCGTTTCGTGCATTTCACCAAGTGGGGCGATTACCTGGTCGATCCGCAGATCGTCGTTCCCTTCGGCAGCCAGAAGGTTGATCTGACCGGCGGCAAGACTTCCGGCCTGGGCGACGTGATTTTCGGCGGCACCTTGTGGACCAAGGCCGATCTGGCCAACGGTGAACACCTCGGTTGGTCGGTTTTTGTCACGGCGCCGACCGGTGACGACAAGAACAAGGGCTTCGCAGTCAGCGACAATCGCTGGAAGGTCGAGCTGGCGGCCGGTTACATCAAGCGGATCGCGCCGAAATGGTCGGTCGACCTGATTCCGCAGGTCGAGTTCTACGACGACGACCGCAAGACCGGCACCAAGCGCGACCCGATGTTCCGCGGCTTCGCCCACTTGCGCTACCACCTGTCGGATGCGGCGCACGTTGCGATTTCCTACCGGCACGCGCTGGGCGCCAAGGAGACCCTGAACGGCACCCAGGTCGCCAAGGCGATGAACGACAACGCGGTGCTGCTGACCGGCGCGATGTTCCTCGACAAGAATTGGCGCGTCCAGCTCCAGGTTGCCCAGGACCTCAATGTCGAAAACGGGCCGAAGACGACGACCCTGGCCGCGCAGCTGTTGTTCGCTTATTAAGCGGGTGGCCGCGGCGCGTCCGACTGGATGCGCCGCGGCCTTGCCGGGCGCGGCTTGGGCTGCGCCGTTTCATTTTCAGGTTGCAGGCAAATGTCAGAACTCCCTCTCTATTCCATGATTATCGACGGCAAGCCGGTGCTTGCCGCGACCACTTTCGACGTCATCAATCCGGCGAGCGGCGCAGCTTTCGCCCGCGTCGCCGCCGGCGATGCGACGCATGTCGATGCCGCCGTCGCCGCGGCCCGCGCCGCCTTTCCAGGCTGGGCCGCGCTGCCCGACGGCGAACGCAGCCGCCTGATCGGTGCCCTGGCCGAAGTGCTGCAGGCCAACATGCCGGAACTCATGCGCCTGGTGACACTCGAGACCGGCAAGCCGCAGGACGGGCTCAACCATGTCGGGGCCGGCATGGAAGTCGGCGGCGCCATCGCGTGGACGCAGGCGACGAGTCAGCTGGCCCTGCCGGTCGAGGTCGTCCAGGACAATGCCGAAGCGCGTGTCGAAGTGCACCGCAAGCCGCTCGGTGTGGTCGGCTCGATCACGCCCTGGAACTGGCCGCTGATGATCGCCATCTGGCACATCATGCCGGCCTTGCGCGCCGGCAACACGGTGGTGCTCAAGCCCTCCGAACTGACGCCGGTGACGACGGCGCGCTTCGTCGAGCTGGCCAACGCCGTCCTGCCGCCGGGCGTGCTCAACCTGGTCACCGGGGCGGCGGGCTCCGCGGTCGGGCCGGCGATGACGACGCATCCCGGCATAGAAAAGATTGTTTTTACCGGGTCGACCGCTACGGGCCGCAAGATCATGGGCAATGCCGCCGCCACCCTGAAACGGCTGACCCTTGAGCTGGGTGGCAACGATGCCGGTATCGTCCTGCCTGACGTCGATGTCAAGGCCGTGGCGCCGAAGCTGTTCGCCGCCGCCTTCCACAACAATGGCCAGACCTGCGCCTGCCTCAAGCGGCTCTATGTGCATGCCGATATGTACGACGAACTGTGCGCCGAGCTGGTCGCCCTGGCCCGCGCGGTCAAGGTCGGCGACGGTTTCGATCCGGCCAGCGAACTCGGCCCGATCCAGAACCGCATGCAGCTCGAGAAGGTAGAAGCCATCGCCGCAGATGCACACCGCGCGGGCGGACAGTTCCTGTGTGGTGGCGAGCGCCTGCCCGGTCCCGGCTATTTCTACGCGCCGACCATCGTCGTCGGTCTGGACGAAGGCAGCCGCCTGGTGGACGAGGAGCCGTTCGGGCCCATCCTGCCGGTGATCAAGTATTCCGATGTCGACGAAGTGATTGTGCGTGCCAACCGGAACTCCAACGGTTTGGGCGGGTCTATCTGGGCGCGCGATCTGGTCCGTGCCGCGGCGCTGGCTTCTCGCCTGGAGTGCGGCACGGTGTGGGTGAACGAGCACGGAGCCGTGCAACCGGATGCGCCGTTCGGCGGTATCAAGCAGTCGGGAATCGGCGTCGAGTTCGGCTTGCACGGCCTGGCGGAATTCACCTCGATCCAGACAATCAAGGTGATGCAGGACTAGATAACGTTCCCTGCGGGAAATGTCGCCCGGCTACGGCCGGGCGATAGTGTGGTTAAAACAAGGATTCAGGCCCATACGCAGGCCTGAGGAGGAGATGATGATGACCGATTCTGCGGGCGTCCGGCTGGTTTCGCGCGAGACTTCGCGCGCTGTCGATTGTTACGCGACGAGCGAGGCCTGGCAGGGTTTCCTCGATACCGCCTTCCCCAATATCCAGGTTGACGACATCGCGTCCCGGGCCTTCCGCGCCAACGTGCTGCGCATGGATGTGAATGACGTGTCGCTGTCCCTGATCTCCACCCAGAAACACAGCGTCGAGCGCACGCTGGGCTGCGTCTCGCGCGGCCATGCCGACTACGCCAAGCTGATGTGGTCGCTCAATGGCGAGTTGCACATCGCGCAGGACCGCCGCCGCGCGACCCTGACGCCGGGCCTGCTCAGCATCTGCGACACGGCGCGCCCGTATCGCATCGAAGTACCGGACAATGCCGAGTTTCTCGTCATGAGCCTGCCCTACGCGAAACTTTCGGGCTGGTTGAAGATGAGCGAGGGGATGACCGGTCGACCCTTGTCCGGGCTCGCTTTTGACGCCTCGCTGGCGTCGCTGATCACTCTCATCCAGAAGGCCGATGTCAGCCAGATCAACGATTGCGAGACGGTGCTCGCGTCGGTCAACGAAATGATCGCCGCCGCCCTGGCGCGTTGCGCGATGGCGCTTTCCGGCACGAAGAGCCGCGATCAGCAGAAATTCGTCACGGCCATGCACCTGATCCGCCAACATGTGCTCGATCACGAGCTGTCGCCCGATTTCCTGGCCAACAAGCTGCACATGTCGAAACGCTCGCTGTACCTGCTCTTCCAGGAAAACCACAGCTCGCCCGCAACCGCGATCAGCGATGCCCGCTTCGAGCGTGTCCTGCAAATGCTGCGCGATCCTTCGCTCGACCAGCAGACCATTTCGCGGGCCGCCATCGATTGCGGTTTCGGTAACCTGCAGGCTTTCAGCAAGGCATTCCGCAAGCGCTACGGCGCGTCGCCGCGCGAATGGAGAAGTCGCAGCAAGTTGGCTGTGCACTGAATCCGGGCTTTCCGCCAATCCGCCTGACCGAGGTAAAGATGCGCTCACGCTATCCGGTGTTTCCTGGCGGTCATTTGCTGGCATGGAGCAAGCAATTGCTGAATGCTGTCCGCCCAGACTCCTGGTTGCAGGCTTGGCAGGCCCGCCCTTTGCCCGAGCGGCTGAGCCTGTTGGTCAGCGGCCTGCTCGTCGTCTTTCTCTTTTGCCTGACCCTCTGCTGGCTTCACCTGAGCCGCTTGAGTATCCATGAGGAAGTGCAGGCGGCCCGGCGCGTTTCGCAGCAATGGCTGCAGGCCATGGTTGTCCGAAGCGCCGGCCAGCCGGCCGCTGAGTTGCTCGGCATTGTCAGGGATGCCGGGCGCATTCGGGCAAATGCCATCACCGTCTATGCGGCGACCGAGGCGGCACCTCGCTATGTTTCGCCGGCCTCGACGTACAAGGCCGGGCGCGACGCGCCCGCCTGGTTTGCCGCCTTGCTCGCGCCGGACATCGCTCCGCTGGCGATCCGGCACGGCGATCTGCGGATCGTGCTTGAAGCGGATTCGTCGCGCGCCATCCTTGATGCCTGGGACGATCTGCTTCTGTTTGGCAGCTGGGCCGGCGGATTATTGATCGTCCTGTTTTTTGCGGTCAGGTTTGCCCTGCGTAGCGCGCTGCGGCCTTTGCATGGATTGCGGCTCGCCTTGCAACAAACCGGCGAGGGCGATTTCGCCGTCCGCTTGCCGGTCTTGGCCGACCCCGAGCTTAAAAAACTGGCGCTGGCCTTCAATCAAATGGCCGACAGCCTGACCGCGGCGGTAAAAATGAATGTTCAGCTCGAATCCGAACGGCAGCGCATTGGCCTGGTCGAGTCGGCCCTGCAGGCCGAGCGTGTGGACATGGCGCGCGAGTTGCACGACGAACTGGCACAGGGGATCACGGCGGTGCGGGCCCTGGCCGCGGCAATCGTGCAGCGGATCAACGAAGATACTGCGGTAAAAATGATGGCAACGCGCATTGTTTCCGTCACCCAGGGCTTGCAGGAGGAAGTCAGGGTCATCTTGCTGCGTTTGCGCTCGGAGCTGCCCGGGAGTTTGCCTGATTCGATTGCCACGTACGTGGAAGCCTGGCAGGACTGTCATGGCGGCGTTGCGATCAAGCTGAATGTGGCGCTGACCGATACGAGCTTTCCCGCACCGGTAGCCCGCGTCTGCCTGCGTCTGGTCAAGGAAGCCCTGACCAATGTGATCCGGCATTCCGCGGCGGATAGTGTCGTTATCTCGCTGACGCTGGTTGGTGGCAGACTCGGCATCAGTGTCGCCGACAATGGCGAGGGAAAAGAAACCGGAATTTCACCGCAGCCGGGCAGCGGCCTCGGCCTGGCCGGCTTGCGCGAGCGGGTGGCGCTACTCGGCGGTGAAATCGATTTCGGGAAACGCCAGCCCGGCGGCTGGCTGGTGCGCGCCTGGTTGCCTCTGTCTGTCCGGAGCGGCACGGCATGAACCCGGACCTGCACGAACTTCGCATCCTGCTTGCCGACGACCACGAGGTGGTGCGTTTCGGCTACCGCATGCTGCTCGAAGGTGCCGGGGCGAGCGTGGTTGCCGAGGCGGGGTGCGGCGAGAGCGCCGTTCGGATGTTTCTGGCGGCGCAGCCAAGTCTGGTGCTGATGGACGTTTCGATGCCGGGCGGTGGCGGTCTGCTGGCGCTGGAGCGGATTGTCGCGCGCGAACCTGCTGCCCGCGTGATCATGGTGTCGGCGCATGTCGATCACGTGATTCCCGTTCGCTCGCTCAAACTGGGCGCGCGCGGCTATCTCTGCAAACAGGCGTCACCCGATCAATTGCTGGCGGCAGTGAGCCGTGTCGCGAACGGGCAGCGTTACCTGGACCCGGCGCTGGCCGAGCGAATCGCGTTTGCTCAGGTATCGGGTAGTGCCGATCCGCTGGCCGTCCTGACGCCCCGCGAATTCGCCGTGTTCATGCGCCTGGCGCAAGGACTGTCGGTCAGCGAGATTGCGCACGAGCAGCAGCTCGGCGCGTCAACGGTGGGGACGCATCTGTATCACATCAAACAGAAACTCAATGTGCAGAACCAGGCCGAATTGACCTTGCTGGCCATGCGTAACGGCCTGCTTGAAGGTGTTGTTGCGTGAGACTTTGTCCCCGGCCGGGGGCGGTCAAACCGATGCCGGAAGATTGGCTCCTCCGCGGGAAAAGGGGAAGTTCAGGATTCCGGCGAACGGGGATTGAGGTCCTGCCAATGACTGTCGAAAGACCGGGAACGCTCTCTCAGGCTGCAACCAGCCGCAGCACGCTGATTTCCGAAGGCGCCCCGAAGCGCTTGGGCGGTCCCCAGTAGCCGGTGCCGCGGCTGGTATAGATGCTCAGCCGGCCGAGCCGGTGCAGGCCGGCGGTGAAGGGTTGCTGCATGGGCACGAAGTGATTCCACGGCCAGAACTGGCCGCCGTGCGTGTGGCCGGAGAGCTGCAGGTCGAAGCCGGCGGCTGCGGCGGCGCTGGCCGAGCGCGGCTGATGGGCGAGCAGGATGCGCGGCAGGCCGGGCGGGCTGCCGGCGAGTGCGGCGACCGGGTCGCTGGCCTGGCTTGCATCGAAGGCGGCGGCCGAATAATCGCTGACCCCGGCGAGAACGAAGCGGGCACCACGGTGCTCGATGACGACGTGGCGGTTGTCGAGGACTTGCAGGCCGACGCGCGCGAATTCGCGCAGCCACGCCCTGGCGCCGGAATAAAACTCGTGGTTGCCGCTCACCACGTAGCTGCCATGCCGGCTGCGCAACTGGCCGAGCGGCGCGGTATCGGCGCGCAGCTGCTCGACGCTGCCATCGACTACGTCGCCGGTGATGACGACCAGGTCGGCATCGAGCTGATTGACGCGGTCGACGATGGCCTGGACGTATTTTCGCTTGATCGTCGGCCCGACGTGGATGTCGCTGAGCTGGACGATGGTGAATCCGGCCAATGCCTCGGGAAGGCCGCGCAGCGGGATATCGATGCGGACGACGCGCGCCAGTCGGCGCGCATTGACGTAGCCGACCAGCGTGAACAGGCCGGCCAGGGCAAGCACGCCGATCGCCGTCGGTGCGGCCAGCGCCGGCGCGTCGGCAAAGAGTCGGGCAAGGTCGCGCAATACGGTCAACACCAGCACCGAGGAAAAAAGCCCCATCGCCAGACCGCCCAGCCAACTGAGTCGGTCGGCCAGCGCCTGGCGCTCGACGACGAAACGGGCGAACAAACCGAGCGGGACCAGACCGGTGGAGATTGCCAGCCCGGCAATGGCCAGCGTCAGGCCGGCACCGCCGAGATCGAGCGGTGGCAGAAGGCGCCAGCCGATGTAGGCATGCAGGCCGCCGATCAGGGGCAGAAAGCGCCAGAAGGCGCGGCGCAGGCGGCCGGGCAGGGCGGGGTGATCACTTGTCGCTGATGGCAGGGTGGGGCTGTCGGGCATGGGGTCGATTTTGGTTCTTGGGTTTTTTCGCGAGTGCACCGCCCGGCGGATGACGGGCGGTGCATGCCGGCTGGATCAGGCCTTGCCGGCGGGTTTGTCGTCGGCGGGCGCGGCTTCTTCGCTCTTGTCCGAAGAACAGCAATGGCTCCAGCGGCTACGGAAGCGGCCCTTGAGTTGCGCCCGTTCTTCCGGCGTCATTTTTTCCCAGCGCTCGCGGCGTTCGCGCCAATGGCCGTGGCCACCGCAGCGCAAACCGCCGAACAGGATGCGGCTCAGTGCCAGCACGCCGAGCGCCTGCCAGTAGCCGATCGGCGAGACGCCGAGAAACAGGTCGGGCAGCAGGCAGTTCCATAACTGCATGACGACCCAGGTGACGGCAGCGATGCCGGCGACGGCCATCAGGCCGATCTTGAGGCAGCGTGAGACGCAGCCGGATTTTTCAGTAGAGCAGTGCATGGTGATTCCTCGTTCAGGGTTGTTCGTCGTAAAGGGGGCGCAGACGTTCGCGCAGGTGCAGGACGGCCTGCCGCTTCCAGCCGAGCAGGGTGTTGATGGAGGTGCCGCTTGCTGCGGCCATTTCCTTGAAACTCAGCCCATCGAGTTCATGGGCGATGAATACCTCGCGCTGTCCGGCCGGCAGTTCGTCGAGCCCGGCCGCAATCGCGTCCAGCCACAGGCGCCGCAAATGCGCTGCCTCGGGGCCGCCGTCGCTGGTCGGCAGGGCGTTCTCCAGCCAATGTTCGCTGTCGTCGTCGGTATCCGCCATGCCGGCTGCCGGCAAACGCTCCTCGCGCTGCTTGCGAAAGCGGTCGATGATGCGATTGCGTGCCACCCGGAACAGCCAGGCACCGACCTGTTCGATCGGCTCCGGCAAGCGCCAGGCCTCGACCAGTTCGAAAAAGACATCCTGCAGGATGTCTTCCGCCTCGCCCGGATCGGGCACGCGCTGCCGGATGAAGCTGCCCAGTCGGCCGCTTTCGCGGGCGACGGTTTCGGTCAGGCGGCGGTTCTGCTCGGCCATCAGGCGGCTCTTCTCGTAAGGTGGCGGCAGGGAAAGCGATGTGTCCATGCCTGGGTAGACGAATGCCGGGCGCCGATATTGTGGCGCGGCGAAAATATAATTGTGGTGCAGCAGTATGCCGCCGCTGGGTTGCATTGACCTGAGCATCGACGGCACTATAAAGTCGGCTCATGACTCAAATACCCGGACACCAGCCATGCGCCAGATTGCCGCGCGTTCACGCCGAAAAACGACAAGGCGGAAAAATGATCCGTATGCCGGCAATCAGCCTGCGTAACCGGGCGGGGGAGCGATGCTGATTGCCGGCAGTTGCCACTGCAAGAATATCTCGTTCACGCTGCACTGTGAGCCTGCGCCCCAAGCCATTCCCGTGCGGGTCTGCGACTGCTCGTTCTGCACCCGGCACGGCGCTGCCTGGACGGCGTTGCCCGGCAGTGTGCTCAAGGTTCATGTGCAGGAACCTGCCCGCCTGTCGAAATATGCATTCGCGACAAAAACTGCCGAGTTTCATGTGTGTACCCGGTGTGGTGTCGTCCCGCTGGCGATCAGCCGGATCGAAGGGCATGCCTATGCCGTGGTCAATGCCAATACCTTTGACGGCATCGATGCATCCCTTTTGCAGAGCGCACCGGCAGATTTTTCGGCGGAGAGCAAGGAGGAGCGCCTTGTTCGCCGGAAGAGGAGCTGGATTTCCCGAGTCGAATACAGCGAAGGTGCCAACTAGTCCGCCTGTGGGCACTGTCCATTAACCCCTTGTGCGCCAGGAAAACGGCCTGCTGGCCGTATACTGTGCGCCGGTCGGGGTTGATCCTGTGCCGCTGCCGAGCCAGCCGCTCCATGTCGACCAATTGATAGCCTTTAGCCGTGATCCGCACTCCCCAAACCTCCCTGTCTTTCAGCCTGTCCCGCAATGACTAGCCGCGACTCCCGCCGTTCTCTCGCCAGCGAGCTTGCTGCCGCCGCCGATGCCTACCAGGTGGCTGACGTGATTCCGCATTGCAGCGTCTGCGCCAGGCCCTGTTGTCGTCTTGATGCGCTCGTCCTTGAACTGGAGTGGAAGCAGATCAAGACCTTCTGGAAGCTTGGCGAGTCGCGCAATGCATTCGACAAGCGGCTTGCCACGGGCGGCGGTCCGGAGGAAATCCGGGCCGGCAACGGGCTGTATTACGTGCATAGCAAACCCTGTCCTGCCTACGATCTGACCGGACATGCCTGCACGATTTACGGCCAGGACATCAAGCCGGAGGGATGTTCGGACTTCCCGGTGTACGAGGACATGGGCAGCGTTACCGCCGATTTGCGCTGCGAAGCGGTCAATCTCGACGCGCTCGTCGCCCGCCTGGCCCGCGCGGTCGGGCCAGAGTTCCGCATCGTTCAGTCTGCCGATGCCGAGTTTCCTTTCCTGGTTACGCTGGCGGCCAAAAAGACAGTCAAGAAGGCGCCGGGCCGGCGTCCGCCGCGGGCCTGATCGCGCCGCCCCGGCGCGGCATAAACCGGACCGGCCGCATGCCGTCCGGTATTTTTGGTGCGGCGCAGCATGGCGTAATTCGGTAACATTACGCCCTTACCATTCACGTCCCCCGCTACGGAAAACCGACGATGCAATACCAATCTGCCAATACCGATTCGCTGATGTACATCACCAACCGCCCGGAGCTCGTTTTCGAGCGCGGCGAAGGTTCCTGGCTGTATGACCACACCGGCAAGGCCTATCTCGATTTCATCCAGGGCTGGGCGGTCAATTGCCTCGGCCACTGCCCGCCGGAAATCGCTACGGCGCTGAGCAGCCAGGCCGCGCAGCTGATCAATCCGAGCCCGGCTTTCTACAACGGCCCGATGGTCAAGCTGGCCAGCCTGCTCACCGAGAATTCCTGCTTCGACCGCGTCTTCTTCGCCAATACCGGCGCCGAGGCCAACGAAGGCGCCATCAAGCTGGCGCGCAAGTGGGGCCGGCTGAACAAGGGCGGCGCGCACGAGATCATCACCTTCGACCATTCCTTCCACGGGCGCACGCTGGCGACCATGTCGGCCTCCGGCAAGGCCGGCTGGGACACGCTCTACGCGCCGCAGGTGCCGGGCTTCCACAAGGCGGCCTACAACGACATCGCAGCGGTCGACGCCCTGATCGGGCCGAAAACCGTCGCCGTCATGCTCGAACCGGTGCAGGGCGAGGGCGGCGTCATTCCGGCCGAGGTCGAATTCCTCAAGGCGCTGCGCGCCCTGACCGAAGCGCGCGGCGTGCTGCTCATCGTCGATGAAGTGCAGACCGGCATGGGCCGCACCGGCAAGCTGTTTGCCTACGAACACGCCGGCATCACGCCGGACATCATGACGCTGGGCAAGGGCATCGGCGGCGGCGTGCCGCTCGCCGCGCTGCTCGCCCGCGAAGCGATCTGCTGTTTCGAACCGGGTGACCAGGGCGGTACCTACAATGGCAACCCGCTGATGACGGCGGTCGGCCTGGCCGTCACCAAGGCGCTGCTGGCGCCGGGCTTCCTCGCCGGTGTCGAGGCGCGCGGCCAGTACCTGTCGCAGAAACTGCTCGAACTCAGCGCCCGCCACGGCCTCAAGGGCGAGCGCGGCTCCGGTCTGTTGCGCGCTCTGGTGCTTGCCGACGAGCGCGGTCCTGACATCGTCAAGCGCGGCCTGGAACGGGCGCCGCAGGGCCTGCTGCTCAATTCGCCGCGGCCGAACCTGCTGCGTTTCATGCCGGCGCTCAACGTTAGCGAAGGCGAAATCGACCAGATGATCGCTATCCTCGACGACCTGCTCAAGGGCTGAGGCCAGTCGTGACCGATCATCCCGAACGTCTGCTTGTCCGGCGCGCGATCGACGGCGCATTGTGCGATCTGGCGGTCGACAGCAATCCGCTGGCCATTTCGCTCGGCATGCGCATTGTCTCGGCCAGCGACGGGCGGGTGCGTCTCGGTTTCACGGTCGGCGCGGCTTTCACCCAGGGCAATGGCGTCGTGCAGGGCGGCATCGTTGCCGCGCTGCTCGACTTTGCGATGATCTTCGCCGCCTTCTCGCAAACCCCGCCCGGCACGACGCTGGCCACGGTCAGCCAGACCAGCAATTACTTCCGTCCGGCGCCGGCCGGCGAACTGTTCGCCGAAGCCGAGCTGGAGAAGGTCGGGCGCAGCATGGTCAATGCACGTGCCAGCCTGTTCGGCCCGGATGACAGCCTGCTCGCCAGCGCCACGGCGCCGCTGGCGGTGATCGCCAGGCGGACTTAGTCCGCCGGCGACGCACACGGAAAGGCGACCGCAGGGTCGCCTTTTTTACAGGCGGGTCGCGTAATACTCGACGATGCGCTGCAGGTCGAGCGGGAAGGGCGCCGAATCGCCATCCGGCAGGTGACTGAGGTGTGCCGTCTGGGTGGCGGCGTCGTAGGCGATCCATTCCGGGCGTTCGAGGGCCGGCGCTTCGAGCGTGGCGCGCACGAGATCGATTTTCCGGCCGGCCTCGCTGGGCCCGAAACTGTCGCCGATGCGCAGGCGGATCGACGGAATCGTGACGCGCCTGCCGTTCAGCTCGAATTTGCCGTGGCTGACCAGTTGGCGCGCGGCCGGGATGGTCGGCGCGAAGCCGGCGCGGAAGACGAGATTGTCGAGGCGGCGTTCGAGCAGTTCGACCAGCTTGTTGCCGGTGGCGCCCTTGTCCCTCTTGGCATCGACGACGACACGGCGCAACTGGCGCTCGGTGAGGCCGTAGTTGTAGCGCAGCTTCTGCTTTTCCATCAATTGCAGGCCGAACTCGGACTTGCGGCTGCTTTGTTTGCGGGCGCCATGCTGGCCGGGCGGCTGCGGGCGGTCCTGCATCGATTTGCGGGACAGGCCGGGCAGGTCGACGCCGAGGGCGCGCAGGACTTTCAGGCGGGGGCCGGTGTAACGGGACATTGCGTGTTCTTTCCAGTGAACGGTTAGTGGAGAAGCTGACCGGGTACGGTCAACGGGAAAAATTCGCTCGAAATCGAGGCGGGCTGACAGTCGACCGCCTGCCAGCCGGCCAGGATTTGTTCCAGGGTGCTGCGCAGACGCGGATCGATGCCGTCGGCGCCCGCCGCTGCGGCGAGATGGGCGCACAGGGCATCGGTCTTGTTGCAGGTGGTGCCGCGCAGGGCGCTGGCCGAAAGCAGGGCGACGATCGCCGCCAGGCGAAGCGCGAGCGGCATCGGTTCGATATCCATGAAGAGTGCACTTGAGTTGCGGAGGGATGCGAGCGGATGCCGGCTCCGGTCTTGCCGGTACGAACAATCCGCTGCCGCATGCAGCCCCCTGGTGACAGGGAAATCCGGCTGGCTGGGGGCGATTGCGGCGCGCTGGCTGGCTAGGCGTTTTTCGCCATTTGCTGGCGAATGAGAATTATTGTTATTTAAGTTTGGGCAAAATGCAAGCCCGGAGTGCCTGCCAATTTGCCGGGCAAGTTGTCGAGCAACTTACTAACCAAATAACAACGGTTCTCATTTGCTTGACAATGCCAATGTTTTTGATAAGAATGATTCTCAACAAGCCAGCCAAGCCTGCGTGCTAGCCAGCCAATCCGGCAATCCTCTCGTGGAGGCAGCATGCACATCATTTTCTTGCAGTCCGACGGCCAGGCCGCCAGCCGTCGGCCATCCCCGGCCGCCCCGAGTGGGCGGGCGCTGATCCGGCCGGACAGTCTCTATTTCAGCATTGCGATCGCGGCCGGCTTTCTCTGGCTCGCGTTGAGCTGTTTTTGAGCGGGGGCGAACATGCCGAGCAATAACTTCTGGGCCGGCGTCGTGAGTCAGTTGCTGATTCACCAGGAAACCGGCTGCCCGCATTCGACCCGGCACGCCATTCGCCTGCTCGAGCAACTCAGCGAATTCGACGATCTCGACGCCGACGTGCGCGGCCTCTGCGAGCGGGCCAGCCGGCGTCTCGAAAACAGCCTGGCGCCTGCTCCCGCGGCCGTCAATGCGGCGCTCCGAGGCGGCCCGGGCGTCGCGTCCGGGCCGCTGCCCAGCCATTCCTGATTACTTTGCGGAGAACATCGATGTCCGGATTTCCCTTTCATGTCGCCGGCGGCTCCTTCGGCAGTGCCCATTCCCTGCTCGCCGAGGCGATGACGCCGCTCGCCCCGCCCAAGGCGCAAGTTGCGGTCGGTTCGCGCCGGCGCAAGCTGTGGGAGATTTCCCACAAGTTCCATTGCCCCATCGTCGGCGTCTGCTTCGAGTGCGACGAATTGCGCCGCCTGATGCACAAGGTCATGCACCTGCCGCGCGATGCCTCGGATTTCATGCTGCACACCACGGCAGTCGGCGCCTGCGAGGAAAGAAGCCGTCTCGCCGAAATCCTGCAGAAATCGCTGGAAAAGCGTTACCAGCTGAGCATTCGCCAGCTCGCCGCCTGCAAGTCGGCCGCCGAACTGCGCCGTGCCTGGCAGGCCGCCTGTCGCACCAAGCGCGACATCCCGGCCGTTCTCTGGGCATGCTGGACGCACCCATGCAGCAACGAGCAGCTCGAGCAGGAAATCTACGGCGACATCCACATGATCCAGCACCAGCTCGGCGCGCATGAGCGCACCGAGCAGCAGTCCCTGGTCAATGCGCAGGCGAAGAATGCCGAGTTGCAGGCCCGCCTCGACGCGGCCTTGGCCGACGCGGAAGATCTGCGCCAGAAGCGCGCGACGCAGGCGCAGGAAGCGGCGCAGACGATCGCCCAGTTGCGCGCCGAACTGGTCGCCAGGGAAGCGCAGGCGAGCAACCTGGCGCGCGCTTCCGATACGCTGCGCGAAGCGCTGCCCGATCTCGAATCGCGCCAGAAACTGACGCAGCGCCTGGCCAATGCCGAAGAGCGGGCGCGCGCGACGCGCCAGGAAAACGAGGAACTGACGCGCGAACTGACCCGCCTGCGCGACTTCGCCAAGTACGCCGAGGAGACCATCGAGTCGCTGAGCCGGACCGACGAAGACGATCTGGCTGATCTGCCCGGGCCGCAGTTGTCGGGCAAATGCGTGCTGTGCGTCGGCGGGCGTTCGGGCAGCGTCAATTCCTACCGCGAGGTGGTCGAGCAGTCGGGCGGCCATTTCCTGCACCACGATGGCGGCCTCGAGGAAAGCCTGCACCGCATCGACGGCGCGCTCGCGGCTGCCGACATCGTCATCTGCCAGGCCGGCTGCATCAGTCACAACGCCTACTGGCGGGTCAAGGAGCAGTGCAAGCGCACCGGCAAGCCCTGCATGTTTGTCAAGAACAGCGGCCTGGGCAGCTTCGGGCGGGCGGTCAACGCGCTGGGCAAGGGCAATTCCGGCGATGGGACGGGCCAATGAATACGAAGGATGAATTGCGCCGCCTCGGTCTCAAGGTCACTTACCCGCGCCAGAAAGTTCTCGAAGTGTTCAGCGGGCATGCCGGCAGCCACTTTGGCGCCGAGGAGGTGCATCGCCTGCTTATCCGCCAGGGCGACGACATCGGCCTGGCCACGGTGTATCGCGTCCTCGCCCAGCTCGATGAGGTCGGTGCGCTGTCGCGCCAGGTCTTTGACGGCAGCAAGTCGGTCTACGAGATCAACGACGGCAAGCACCACGATCACCTGGTCTGCCTCAAGTGCGGCCGGGTCAGGGAATTCGGCGACCCGCTGATCGAGACGCGGCAGCAGGAAATCGCCGCCAGCAACGGCTACCGCCTGGCCGAGCACCACCTGACGCTGTACGGCTACTGTCCGGATTGCGAGCCAGAAAAGGCCAGCCCGCCGAGCTAGGCCGGGCTGGCGTCCGTCGCCGGACAGCGCCGGCGGGCCAGGAAGACGAGGCCGAAAGCCGAGAAATTCATCAGGAAGGCATAGACCACGCTCGGTGCGGCCAGCGCCGGCACCTGCAGCAGCAGGTTGGCGACGAAAATGCCGAGCGCCGCGTTGTGCAGGCCGCATTCCATGGCCAGCGCCAGTTGTTGCCGGCGCGGCAGGCCGCCGAGACCGCCGGCGACGAAACCCAGCCCCATGGTCAGCAGGTTGAGGACGACGAGCAGCGGCCCGAGGCTGGGCAGGTTGCCGAGCACGACTTCGCGCTGGGCGACGAAGGTGGCGAGTACGATGAGGATGAACAATACGGTCGACAGCCGGGCGAGCGGCTTTTCCAGGCGGCCGGCCAGTTGCTGTTTGCGTTGCCGGAAGAACATGCCGAGGCAGACCGGCAGTACGGTGATCAGGAAGACGCCGACGCCGGTGCGCATGGCCGGCATCTGCAGGCTGGCTTCGTTGCCGGCGAAATGCGCCAGCGCCAGGCCGACCGTGAGCGGCAGCGTGAACAGCACGCCGAGGCTGGTGATGGCGGTCAACGAGACCGAAAGCGCCGTTTCGCCGCCGGCGAGCAGGGTGAGCAAACCGGCGCTGACGCCGCCCGGCGTGCTGGCCAGGATCATGACGCCGACCGCCATCTCGCCGCCGATGCCGAACAGGCTGAGGAGCAGAAAGGCGAGCAGCGGCAGGCCGAGGATCTGGATGCCGAGACCGATGCCGATCGCGCGCGGGCTGGCGAAGACGCGCCGGAAATCGGCCGGCTGCAGGCTGATCCCGAGCGAAAACATGATGAAGGCGAGGCTGAGCGGGAGCAGGATATCCATCAGGCGAGTTCGAGCAGGAAACCGGCGGTGAGCAGCACGGCGAGGATCAGGCCGCAGCGCGCGGTGGCCGGCAGCAGAGGATTGAGCGCCGGGGCGCTACTGGCGGCGGCGAAGGCGCGTACCTTGGCAAGTGCGTTGGGCAGGGCGAGCAGGCCGAGCAGGGCGCCGCCGTGACCGAACCAGGCGAGCAGCGGCAGCAGCGCGAAAGGCAGCAGCATCATCAGTGCGTAGGCGCGCGTCGCGCCGGCCCGGCTGAGCAGCGCGGCCAGCGTGCGGCGGCCGACGCGCAGGTCGGCGATGCGGTCGCGCGTGTTGTTGACGACCAGCACGGCGGCGGCCGGCAGGCCGCAGACGAGACCGGCGAGCAGCGTGCTGGCGTCGGGCGCGTGCCCTTGCAGCCAGACGCTGCCGCCGACGGCGAGCACGCCGAAGAAGAAGAGCACGAACAGTTCGCCGAAGGGCGAATAGGAAATCGGCCGTGGGCCGCCCGAGTAGGACCAGCCGGCGAGCAGCGAGGCGAGGCCGATGCCGACGATCGGCCAGCCGCCGACCGCGGCCAGGTAGATGCCGAGCAGGAAGGCGGCGGCAAAGCTGCCCAGCGCGGCGCGCCGCACCGTGCCCGGCGTCACCCAGCCGGCGGCGGTGACGCGTAGCGGGCCGGGACGGTCGGGCAAATCGTTGCCTTTTTCGCAGTCGACCGCATCGTTGTGCAGGTTGGTCGCGATCTGGATCAGCGTCGCGCAGCACAGCGCGGCAAACAGGGCCAGCCAGTGTACGTTGCTGCCTTCGGCCCAGGCCAGGCTGGAACCGACGAGAACGGGGGCGACCGAAACGCTCAGCGTGCGCGGCCGGATCGCCAGCCAGGCAATGCGCCAGGCCTTGGGGCGGGTTACCGGGTAAGCGAGGGGCGGCGGCAGTTTGGTCAACGGATCGGACTTTCGGCTAGAGAGAATGGCTGGCCCGCAGCGGTCGACCGGCGGGCAGAACGTATTTTCACCTAAAAACATCGGTCGACCGTGGATTCGTTCGGCAGCAGTTTTTCAGTAACCCTGCCAGGCGCAGCCGCGCAGGAGCTTGCCCGGGCGCCGCAGCTCGGCCTGCCAGCCGAACAGGCTGTTCTTGTCCTGGCTGCTGCACAATTGCCGGGTCAGCCGCCATTGTTCGGGCCGCTCCTTGCCGACTGCAATGTTGACGGCTTCGCCGCTCGCATCGATGACGATTTCCTTCTGCCGGAATTCGGGCTGGCCGGCCTGTTCCAGCCGGACTTGCTGCTCGCTCAGGTGCATTGCCCAGTCCGGCGCATTGCCGAGGGCGCGCCATTTCTCGTCCGGATTGGCGCTGGCCTGGCAGCGCGCATCGGTGTGGGCAAAGTTGATCCACGACACCTTGAGGCGATCGGCTTCGGCCAGACCCATGAATTCGACGTAGAGCGGCTTGTTTTCAGCGAGGCCGAGCTTGACCAGGGCGGCGCTCAGCTGCTGGCCGGGCGAGGTGTCTTCGAGCTGGACGTAGGTGCGCTCGCGGCAGGGCGTGAAAATCATCCGGCCGGCGTGTTGCAGCAACAGGCCGCGGGCGATTTTCTCGCTGGCCGGGGGGCTGTCGGCGTCGGCTGCACTGGCGAACAGCGGCAGCGTGGCGCAGCAAAGGGCGATGAAATGGTGGAGCGGATGTTTAGCCATGATCTTTCCTGGGAAGCCGGAGGGCTGCGGGTAAATGCCGGAACTCAGCGCTGCGCTTCGAGCGTGCTCAGGAAGACGCGGAGTTCGGCGAGGATTTCATCAACCGGTCGGCCGTAAGCGAATTTCTTGACGAACTGGCCGGCGGGATCGAGCAAATAGAGTCCTGCCGAATGGTCGACCGCATAGTTTTTGGCATCCTTGCCGGCGACCTTGGCATAGCGCACCCGGTAGTTGCGCGCCGCACGCTGGACCAGTTCGGGTGTGCCGCTCAGGCCGAGGATGCGGGCATCGAAGAAGCGCGTGTAGGTTTGCAGCACGCGCGGCGTGTCGCGCTCCGGATCGACCGAAATGAAGATGCCTTGCACGCGGTCGGCGTCGGGGCCGAGCTGTTTGAGCAGTTCGGCCATGTCGACCAGCGTGGTCGGACAGATGTCCGGGCAATAGGTGTAGCCGAAAGCGATCAGCTGGAAACGGCCGCGCCAGTCCTGGTCGCTGACCGCCTGACCATCCGGGCCGATCAGCAGGTAGCGCGGATTGACCGTAGTGGCTTCGCCGGCGAGCAACTGGTGGGCCGGCTCGGCGAGCGCCGGCACGGCGGTCAGCAGGGAGCCGAGGTAAAGCAGGATCAGCCAGCGCCGCAGCATGACCATGCTCAGTGTGCTTGCCCGACGGCGCGGCGCAATTCGACGGCGGCAGCATCAACCCGGCCGGCCAGTGACTTGCTGTCCGGGCAGGCCTTGCCGGCCTGGCCCTGTGCCAGATACGCTTCCTGGGTGGCTTGTTCGAATGCTTCGCCGACCGTCCGCTCCTTGGGCGCGTCCTGGATCAGGATGTTGCGCAGGCGGGTGCTCAGTGCCATTTGCTTGCAGGCCAGGGCCTGGCCATTGAGCTGGCCGAGGCTGCTGACGCTGGCCTGCAGTGCTGGCGTCAGTTCGTCGGCGGCGAGGCAGTTGCCGGCGGTCAACGCGCCGGCCAGGGCAAAAACGAGCGTGCGGGCGAGGCTGGGCTTGGGGTGGGTCATGGCATATCCGTAATCAGGAGTGGAGCGCGGGCTGGGCATCAGGGGGCCGCCTGCGGCAGGGGAGTGACGCTGCTGATTATGGTCGCGCTTTGGCGGTCGACAAAGTCGATCGCCTGTAGCTTGCCGATCAGGTAACGTTTTTTCAGGGTGAAATCGACCGGCTGGCCGTGCGTCGCCTTCCAGAAGGTGGTGCTTTCGCTGCTCAGCGGTTCCTCCAGGCAGGCCCGGGCGCGCATGGCCGTGCCGGCGGCCAGGCTGGTCGGCAGATGGCTGGCAAAACCGGCGGCGTCATTGACTTCGCGTCGGTAGAAATCATAAATATTGTCGAAGGCGAGGAAGTAATCGTAGCGCCAGCGCACCTGCATGGTCTGCATTTCGCCGATCTGGTCTTCTGCCCGGTATTCGCCGCGGGCTTCCTCGGTCGAGCCGAGGGGCAGGTATTTGTAGCGGTAATAGTCTTCCAGCTCGGGCTGGCTGCCCGGCTGCCAGCTCCAGCCCTCGGCGACGTTGTTGAAGGCCATCGGGTAGGTCAGTTCGCCGTTGTCGCCGTTCAGCCCCGGCCCGTTGCCGAGGTCAACGTCGACTTCGAAGCAGGTGCCGGCTTTGGCCTGGCCGGCGAGACGTGCGTACAGGCTGGCACCGCCTTCGGCGTGGGCAATGCCGGGCAGTGCTGCGACCAGTAGCAGCGAAACAAGCCGGCGGGGCAGTGAGATCATGGTTTTGCATCCGGGTGCATGGAGCCGCCATTCTTTCCCGCCCGGCCGCCAGCAAAAATGATCTTGATCAATTTGGCTTGCGACTTGCCTCAGTCGCTGCCCGGCGCTGCCCCCATCATTTCGTTGCAGGTGGCGCGGCCGAAGGTCTCGGCGTGGCGGCGGGCGGCGATTTGCGGCTCGGCGTAGATGCGGCGGGTGATGTGGTTGGCGATACGCGGGCCGCGGCTGCCGTCTTCGACAAACAGCTTCATCGGCCGGCCCTGTTCGCGGTCGTAGAAGGCCTGCAGCGCCTGGTCGCGCATCCGCTCGCAGAAACGGATGCGTTCGGCGTCGGGCAGGCTGTCGTCGATCTTGCCGTGGGCGTGTTCGGCCAGGGCGGAACCCATGCAGAGCAGGGCAAGCAGGGTGGTGAGCAGTGTTTTCATGTGCAGGCCTGGCGGTGGAAAAATTCCGTTTCCAGACGGTCGACCGCCTGGAAAGAGCAAAAAAGCGTGTTCAGTGCTGCATCCGCATGCCGGTCGGCAGCGGACGCATGACCTTGGCGTCGACCTGTTTGCTGCTGCCGTCGTCGAAGCCCAGGGTGATCGGCACGCTGTCGCCTTCCTTCATCGGCGCCTTCAGGTCGATCAGCATGATGTGCAGGCCGCCCGGCTGGAGCAGGGCTTCGCCGCCGGCCTTGATCTCGATGCCCGGCACCTGGCGCATTTTCATGACGCCCGCTTCGTTCAGATGCGTGTGCAGTTCGGTCAGCCGGCTTGCCGGATTGTCGGCCTTGACGATTTTGACGTCCTTGCCGCCGGTATTCCTGATCACCATGAAGGCGCCGGCTGCCGGCGCATTGGGCGGGGCGAGCCGGACATAGGGTTGATGGACTTCGACCTGGTCGGCGGCAGCGGCAAGCAGGCCGCCCGAGAAGAGCAGGCCGGCGGCGAAAAAGACGGGATGGCGCATGGAAGATCCTTTCTGGATGAGGGTTTCGGCTGTTCCGGAGCGCGCGGATTGCGGCGCCACAAGGCATATCCGCATTTTCCTCACAATTAGCGGATTGGAATTAACAGACATCAATTTTTTAAAAATCGGCCTGGCTTACAGTGCGACAAATTGCCGCAGCGGCATCTGGTCGCTGGCGACGATGGGGGCAGGCCGTATTACTTCTGTTTTGTTGGGAGATATTCAAATGCAAAAATTTGCAGTCAAATCCAGTGTGCTGCTCATTGCAGCCGGGATCGGGCTCAGCGCCGCAAGCGCCTGGGCCGCCGAGTCGCTACAGGACGTGATGAAGCGTCGCAACTTGAGTCAGCAGGATCTGCTGGCCGCATCCAAGACCTACGTGCCGACCGGCAAGCGCGACGATTTCGTCGCCTTCAGCTCGGGCGGCCAGTCCGGCCAGGTCATCGTTTATGGCATTCCGTCGATGCGCATCCTGAAATACATGGGTGTGTTCACGCCGGAACCCTGGCAGGGCTACGGTTTCGATGAAGAGTCCAAGCGCGTCCTGCGCCAGGGCAACATCGACGGCAAGGAAATCAACTGGGGCGACACGCACCACCCGGCCATTTCCGAAACCCAGGGCAAGTACGACGGCCAGTTCCTGTTCATCAACGACAAGGCCAATCCGCGTCTCGCCGTGATCGACCTGCGCGACTTCGAAACCAAGCAGATCGTGGTCAACCCGATCTTCAAGTCGGAACACGGCGGTGCCTTCGTCACGCCGAACACCGACTACATCATCGAAGCCGCCCAGTACGCCTCGCCGCTCGAGAACAAGAAGTTCTACCCGCTCGAAGAGTTCAACGAGAAGTATCGCGGCGGCATCACCTACTGGAAGTTCGACCGCAAGGAAGGCCGCATCGATCCGAGCCAGTCCTTCTCGATCGAACTGCCGCCGTACTCGCAGGACTTGTCGGATGCCGGCAAGGGTCCGTCTGACGGCTGGTCGTTCACCAACTCCTTCTGTTCCGAGCGTTACGTCGGTGGCATCGAAAAGGGCCGTCCGCCGTATGAAGCCGGTTGTTCCGCCAAGGACACCGACTACCTGCACGTGATCAACTGGAAGAAGGCCGCCGAACTGGTTGCCCAGGGCAAGGCCAAGACCATCAACGGCCACAAGGTGCTGATGATGGAAACCGCGATCAAGGAAGGCATCCTCTTCCTGGTACCGGAACCGAAGTCGCCGCACGGCGTTGACGTGACCCCGGACGGCAAGTTCCTGACCGTCGCCGGCAAGCTCGACACGCACGTTTCCGTGTTCTCCTTCGAAAAGATCCAGGCCGCGATCAAGGCCGGCAAGTTCGAATCCAAGGATCCGTACGGCATTCCGGTGATCGGCATGAAGGATGCGCTGTCCACCCAGGTCCAGCTCGGCCTCGGCCCGCTGCACACCCAGTACGACAGCAAGCCCTGTATCGCCTACACCTCGCTCTATGTCGATTCCCAGGTCGTCAAATGGAATCACTGCGAAGGCAAGGTGCTCGACAAGATCTCCGTGCACTACAACATCGGTCACCTGATGACCATGGAAGGCGACTCGGCTGATCCGAAGGGCCGTTACCTGGTGGCGCTGAACAAGCTGTCGATCGACCGTTTCAACCCGGTTGGCCCGCTGCATCCGCAAAACCACCAGCTGATCGATATCTCGAACGACAAGATGCAACTCCTGTACGACATGCCGATTCCGCTCGGCGAGCCGCACTACGTGGTTGCCATCGAAGCCTCCAAGCTGAAGCCGGGCGTGCGCTACAAGGTCGGGACCGACTCCCGTACCGACAAGCCGAATCCGGGCGCTGTTCGTGCCGGCGAGGAAAAGATCGTCAAGAAGGGCAACAAGATCGAAGTCTTCGGGACGCTGATCCGCTCGCACATCACGCCGGAAACCATCGAGGCCGAAGTGGGTGACGAAATCACCATCCACCTGACCAACCTCGAACGGGCCCAGGATGAAACGCACGGTTTCGCCGTGTCGACCTTCAACGTGCATGCCTCGATCGAGCCGGGCAAGACGGTTACCGTCAAGTTCAAGGCCGACAAGGAAGGCGTCTATCCGTACTACTGCACGGAATTCTGCTCGGCGCTGCACCTGGAAATGCAGGGTTACCTGCTGGTCAAGCCGAAGGGCTGGAAGCCGGGCAAGACGGTTGAAGTCAAGGCCAGCTACACCGAAACCGACTACAAGGCGACGGTGAAGAAGGTGGCAGATACGCAAGCCGTCATCGATTCCGTGGTCGGCTACATCGTCAGCACCAACTACAAGGACTTCCCGGACGTGGTGAACATGGTCGAAGATGCAACCGACCAGCTCAACAAGATGAAGGAAGCCAAGGCCAAGCACGAAGCCGCTGCTGTCAAGAAGGACTGGGACCAGGCCAACCTGTGGGCCGAACAAGTCTGGCAATACCAGGTCAAGGCAGCCGACATCGGTCTGCGCGCCAAGACCTATCTTGAGCAGAACGGTGCCAAGAAGGTCAAGTAAGTCTGATGCCTCGATCCCCGATCGAGGCTGACCAAAGGGGGCGGCGAGCGCCGTCCCCTGTTTCCCGATTCAGGAGAGAGATAGATGAAACTAATCCTTGCACTGCTTGCCGCCGGCCTCGTTGCCAGCCCTGTGATTGCGGCCCCGGACGGCGCCGCGCTGTATGCCGACAAAACCTGCAATGCCTGTCACGGCCCCAAGGGCGACAAGCCGCTGATGCCGAATTACCCGAAGATTGCCGGCCAGAACGCCGCCTACACCGAACAGCAGATGAAGGACATCAAGAGCGGTGCCCGCAACAACGGCCAGACGGCCGCCATGAAGGGCGTCATGCACCTGGTGAACGATGAGGAAATCAAGGCGATCTCGATTTTTCTCGCCAAACTGAAATAGATCGTTGACCGTTCCCCGGAACTGATACTTATCAAGGAATCCGGGGTTTCGACTGCCGACAATGGTCTGGCATTTCGAACAACACACCATCGAGGACATCGAAAATGAAAGCATCACTGTTGCTGATCGGCCTGCTCAGTGCAGGCGTCGCCCTGGCGGGGCCGCCGGCCCCGAAGCAGGAAGGTATCGAAGGCAAGAATTACAAGTGGAATGCCCAGGAGGGCGAAAAGGTCGAGGCGCTGCACAAGAAGGGCGACGTCAAGAACGGCCTTGAAGCCTATGAAGTCTGCGGCGCCTGTCACCTGCCGTCCGGCGCCGGTCGTCCCGACGGTACCTTCCCGCAACTGGCCGGCCAGCACTCGACCGTGCTGATCAAGCAGATGGCCGACATCCGGGCCGGTCTGCGCGACAATCCGACGATGTATCCGTTTGCCATCACGCTGACCGATCCGCAGGAACTGGCCGACGCTGCCGCCTACATCAACAGCCTGTGCATCCCGATCGAGCATGGCAAGTACGAAGGCGTCGATGCCGCCATGCAGGTTGCCAAGGGCAAGGAGCTGTACGAAAAGCAGTGTCTCGAGTGCCACGGCAAGAACGGCGAGGGCGACAAGGCCAAGTTCTATCCGGTGATCGCCGGTCAGCATTACAAGTACCTGCTGCGCCAGATGACCGAGATTCGCGACGGCCATCGCCGCAATGCCAACCCGGACATGGTCAAGGTCATCAAGCCCTACACCAACGAACAGCTGGTGGCGATCTCCGCTTACCAGTCCAGCCTGGTAATGCCGGGTAATATGTGCAAGCCGAAGGCCGGCAAGAAGAAGTAAGAGCAGTCATTGTATTGCCCGCTGCCCGCCCGAGGTGGGCAGCGTTTCTCCCGCAGGAAATCCGGGGGTCAAAAGAACAGAGAGCGGCATGATGGAAAAACAGAACAAAATCGTCGGTGGGCTGACCTTCATTGCGCTGGTCGCGCTGGTCGCCGCCTATTTCGCACCGATCTGGTGGGTCTCGCTGACCGCCCCGAACTATCCGCCCGATGCCTTCCCGGACGGCATCCGCATCCATTTCCATTTCGACGGCGTCTATAACGGCTGCAAGGCGGCCGGCAAGGGCACGCGCATGGCCGGCGAAATCATCCAGAAGGACCTCGCGGCCGAGGACGAACGCTACAACCCGATCACCGATGCCGCCAAGAATGTCGACAAGGGCGCCGAAGGCCTCGACTGCGTGCATGAGATGAACACCATCAACCACTATGTCGGCATGTTCCCGATCGCCACCGGGGCACCGGTCGAAAAGCCGCTCGCCAAGTTCTTCTTCGGCTTCTTCGCGGTGATGATGCTGGCCTTCGCCCTGCCCAGGAAAAAGCCGCGTTTGATCGTGTTGACCGCCGGCTTCGCCGCCGTCGCTGCCTGGATCATCGTCGACCAGTTCGTGCTCGGTCATCTCGAAAGCCATGTCCAGGATTACATGCGCGAATCCGGTACGTTCTTCAAGGACATGGACCGCATCCAGCAATGGGGCGACAACGTGCGCCAGGTGTCGCAATTCGTCATCTTCGGACTGCTTGCGGTAATGGGCATCGTCATTGCAGGCACCGCGAAGATCCGCCCCTTCCAGCTTCTGCTGGCTCTGGTTCCAGCCTTGCTGCCGGTCTTTTTCGTGATCACCTACGCCGGCTGGCTGTGGTTCTTCGGCCACAACATGCACCCGTGGGGCGCCTTCACGGTCAAGCCCTTCATGCCCACCGTGTTCGGCGAAGGCAAGGTCGCGCAATTCTCGACCTTCTCCTATCCGTACTGGGGCTATGGCCTGCTCGTCATCATCTTCGCCTGCCTGATGCTGGCGCTGCTGATCCGGCGCAAGCAGTTGCGCGAAGGCCAGGCCGAGTAGCAGCATGCGGTATCTGAGCACATTGGGCCGGGCCGGGCTGGCCGCAGCCATGTTGCTGGTCATCCCGATCGGCAAGACGGCGCCGGAGCGCGAGGTCGGCGCCGACATGGGGGGCGCGCCGCGGGTCGGCATCGACCGTCCGAAACCGACCTACATGCTGATGCAGCGCGACAAGCGCGTGCATGGCCTGAAACCCTTCCAGGTGCTGGTCGACCAGGCGGTGCCGGGCTCGGTGATCAAGCCGGAACCCGGCGTCTATGCCGGCCCGGTCGTCATCGACAAGCCGCTGACCATCGAGGGCGGCGGCCTGGTCACCATCGATGCCGGCGACCGCGGCACGGTCATGGTGCTCAATGCCGACCATGCGGTGATTCGCGGCCTGCACCTGACCGGTTCCGGCGATTCGCACGACACCGACGATTCCTGCCTCGACGTGCGCGGCAACCACAACGTCGTCGAAAACAACACGCTCGACAACTGCCTGTTCGGCATCGACCTCAAGCAGTCGAGCAACAGCGTCGTACGCAACAACAAGGTGCGCTCCAAGGACCGCGAGCTCGGTGCGCGCGGCGACGGCCTGCGCCTGTGGTACAGCAACGACAACCTGATCGAGGGCAACGAGATCATCGATTCGCGCGACATGGTCGCCTGGTATTCGCACCGCAACATCTTCCGCGGCAATCTCGGCCGGCGCAGCCGCTACTCGCTGCATTTCATGTTCGCCAACGACAACGAGGTCGAGAACAACCGCTTCTACGACAACGCGGTCGGCGTCTATTACATGTACACCGAAGGCGGCGTCGCCCGCGACAACGTGATCTCGCATGCCACCGGCGCGACCGGCATGGGCTTCGGTTTCAAGGAAGCCTCCGGCACGCTGCTCGAGAACAACGAAATCATCTATTGCGGCATCGGCATCGGCTCCGACCTGTCGCCCTTCCAGCCCGACAGCACCATCGAGATCCGCGGCAACCGCTTTGCCTACAACGGCATCGGTATCCAGTTCAACAGCGAGACGGGCGGCAACAACGTCGTCGACAACATCTTCGAGGGCAACCTGACGCAGGTCAGCTACGGTGGACGCGGCGACAACAACAATAACGCGCGCAATTTCTGGCAGGGCAACTACTGGGACGACTACCAGGGTTTCGACCGTGACGGCGACGGCTACGGCGACCAGAAGCACGAGCTCTACGCCTACGCCGACCAGATCTGGATGGAAATGCCGATTGCCCGCTTCTTCCGCAGCTCGCCGGTCATGGAACTGCTCGATTTCCTCGAGCGCCTGGCCCCGTTCTCAACCCCCGACCTGATCCTGCGCGACGAAAAGCCACGCTTCATCAAGCCCGCACGGCTGGCCCTGTCATGAACGCTCCTGTCGAAAAACCGAAAAAGCCGGCGATGTCGCTGGAAAAAGCCGCCAAGGCGCGGCGCAAGTTTCTCCAGTCGGTCGGTTTGACCGGCGGTGTGGTCGGCCTCTCGCTGCTCGGCTACATCCCGGTCCTGGGCGCTTCGGCGCACCGCCTGCGCCCGCCCGGCGCGCTCAACGAGGCCGATTTTCTGTCCTCGTGCATCAAGTGCGGCCAGTGCGTCCAGGTCTGCCCGGTTGAGGCGATCAAGCTCGGCGACATGATCGATGGCTTCGGCGTCGGCGTGCCGCACATCGACCCGCGCCAGCAGGCCTGCGATTTCTCCTGCGATGCCGTGCAGTGCATCCTGGCCTGTCCGACCGGCTCGCTGACCTACAAGAAGCCGCCTTTCCTGAATATCCGCGAGGGCGCCTTGCTCGCTGCGGCGCCCATCCTCAAGGCCAAGGAAAACGATCCCGAGCCGACGCTCAATCTCAAGGAACGCATCGGCGTTGCCCGCCTGGCCCGGCCGTCCGCCTGCCTGGCCGTGCAGGGCAAGGGCTTCAAGGGGCAGGCGCGCGGCGCCGGCTTCCCCGGAAAAATGCGTTACATGGACGTCGACCGCTGGAAACCGATCCCGATCGCCGAGCATCCCTACGACCTGCCGCTGTGCGACCTGTGCGTGCGCGAATGCCCGGTCAAGGGCGCCATCGAGTTGCGCCCCTTCAAGTCGGCCGACGGCACGTCGCGCATGCAGCCGGTCGTTCTCGAACCCTGCGTCGGCTGCGGCGTCTGCGAAATGGTCTGCCCGGCCGAGCCGGCGGCGATCGTCGTCGATGCACAGGCGACCTGGCACGGCGAAGTCGCGCTGGCACCGGCACCGGCCGTCACGCCGAAGGAGCCGTCATGAGCCGCTTTGCCGATCTGTTCATGGGCATGCTCGGCGCCGCGCCGAAGAAGCCCGAGGTGGTGTCCGAGCGGGTGCAGACGATCATGTTCCGCAAGTACGAGGACAAGGATCGCTACATCAAGGAAAAGATGCATGCCCGCGACCATCACCTGGTCAGTCACAAGTGGCGCAACCGGCGCTGGGCGGTGCTGCTGGCGGTCAACCTGCTGTTTGTCTTCAGTTTCTGGCTCGACATCCAGATTCTCGAGGGCGCGCTGACCGCCTCGCGCTTCGTCGGCTTCCACCTGATCGACCTCAACTCGGCGCTGCAGGTGATGCTCGCCCACAAGCACATCATCGTTAACCTGTTCATCGGCACCTTCACGGTCTTCCTGATCTGGGTGCTGCTCGGCGGCCGGACCTTCTGTTCCTGGGTCTGTCCCTACCACCTGCTCGCCGAGTGGGCCGAGGCGCTGCATCTCAAGCTGGTCGAAAAGAAGCTGGTCACCGATCACGAGTTCCACCGCGGCACGCGTACCGTGTTCTGGCTGCTCTTTGCGCTGCTTGCCATCGTCACCGGCTACACCGTGTTCGAAACCCTGTCGCCGACCGGCATCCTGTCGCGCGCCCTGATCTACGGGCCGGGTCTGGCGCTGGGCTGGGTCGGGCTGCTGCTGGTGTTCGAGATCGTCTATTCGCGCCGCGCCTGGTGCCGTTACGTCTGCCCGATCGGTCTCACCTACGGCGCGGTCGGCAGCCTGTCGCCGCTGCGCGTCAGCTTCCACGTCGAGCATTGCTTCCACGAGGGCGACTGCCGCAAGGTCTGTCTCGTGCCGCACGTGCTCGACGTCACCGTCAAGGGCCGGGCGAGCGAGGAAAGCATGAGCCTCGGGCCGGACTGCACGCGCTGCGGCCTGTGCGTCGATGTCTGCCCGACCGGCGCCCTGCGTTATGAAGTCAAGGGTCTGTCGCAACTGCTCTGAGCGGTCGACCCGATAAAAACAGGCATTTTCATTCGATGACCCCCATGATCCAATTCAACAACCTGGCCAAGACCTTCCGCCGCGCCCGTGTCCTCGACGGCATCAGCCTCGACATCGGGCTCGGCGAGCGCGTCGCGCTGATCGGCTCGAACGGTGCCGGCAAGACGACGCTGATCCGCTGCCTGCTCGGCGAGTACACCTTCGACGGCACGGTCGCCATCGCCGGCCTCGATCCGCGCCAGAACCGCACCGAGGTGCTCGGCAACATCGGCTTCGTGCCGCAGCTGCCGCCGCCGCTCAAGATGCCGGTCGGCCAGCTGATCGAATTCTCGGCCGCGCTGTGCGGCACCGACCCGCAGCGCATCCACGCCATCGCGCGCCGACTCGGGCTCGATCTCGAAAGCATCCTGGCACGCCAGTTCGTGCGCCTGTCCGGCGGCATGAAGCAGAAGCTGCTGATCGCCATCGCGCTCGGTCGCGATGCCAAGGTGCTGGTCATGGACGAGCCGGCCGCCAATCTCGACCCAGAAGCGCGCAAGATATTCTTCGATCTGCTCGCCGAACGTCTCGACGATGCGACGATGATCATCTCCAGCCACCGCCTCGACGAGGTCTCGGCCCTGGTCAACCGGGTGATCGAGATGGACATGGGCAAGATCGTGCTCGACGACAAGGTTGCCGACGCCGTGACGCTGACCGCGGTGCTCGATTGCCGCATCGCCCTGAGCCGTTTCGAGCCGGCCTTCGCCAAGGCGCTCGACGGCTGGAAATTCACCGCCAGCGCCGACAACCTGGTCTGGGAAGGCGCCATCGCCGGCCCGGATCGCCTGCGTTTCCTCGGCATCGTGTCGCGCTACACGGCGCTGGTCAGCGACTTGTCGCTGACCGAGGCGAGGGGCTGAGCATGTGCCAGTCCGGACGTCGCCACTTCATCGGTCGACTCGCCCTCGGCGGCATTTTCCTGACCCCGCTTGCCGTCGCATTGTCCGGTTGCCGCAAGGATAACTGGCCGGAGGGGATGACCGAGATCCGCTGGGATCGCACGACCTGCCAGCGTTGCGGCATGGTCGTCTCGGACAGCCGTTTCGCTGCCGAGATCGTCGGCGGCCCGAACAATACGGCCTTCATCTTCGACGATGTCGGTTGCCTGGTGTTCTGGCTGCGCGACAAGGCGGCGCAATACCCGTGGCTGAACGATGCGGCGACCCGGCTCTGGGTCGCTGACAGCGACAGCCCGGGCCGCGATAAGGTGCGCTGGTTCGATCCGCGCCAGGTTCACTACGCCGCCAAGTCGTCGCCGATGGCTTACAACTTTGGCGCTGTCGGCAGTCCGCTGCCGGGCAGTGTCGATTTCAATGAAATGCGCCGGCTGACGCTGGCCAAGGGAAAGTAAGTTGGTAGTTGTCAGGAGTTTGAGATGTTAGTAAGCATTGCACTCGCATCTTTCCCTGCCAACTCGCTCCTGAATCCTGAATACTGGATCCTCAAATGAAACAACTGTGGTTGACCGCCAAGCTCGATATCGTCGAATCCCTGCGTGCACGCTGGTTCCAGATCTACACGCTGATCTTCGGCGGCATCGTTGCGCTGCTCTTCCTGTTCGGCCTGACCGAGTCGCGCGTGCTCGGCTTCATCGGCCTGTCGCGCCTGCTCGTCACCTACATCCAGCTGACCATGGCGATCCTGCCCATCTTCGTGCTGATCACCACGGTGCGCTCGGTGGCCGGCGACCGCGAGGCGGGCGTCTTCGAATACCTGTTGTCGCTGCCGGTGTCGCTGTTCGCGTGGTTCTGGGGCAAGATCATCGGCCGCTACATCGTCGTCTTCGCGCCGGTCTTCCTCGCCATGCTGGCCGCGGTCGGTTGGGCGACCATCCAGGGCATCGAGGTGCCGTGGGCGATCTTCGGCTATTACAGCGCCTTGCTCGCCGTGATGTCGGCCTGCTTCCTCGGCATCGGCATGCTGATCTCGGCCCTGGCGCGCAGTACCGACATGGCGCAGGGCGCCGCCTTCATGGTCTGGCTCGGCCTGCTCCTCTTCCTCGACCTGATCCTGCTCGGTGTCATGATCCAGGGCAAGGTGGCGCCCGAAGTCGCCGTCATGCTCGCCCTGCTCAATCCGCTGCAGGTCTTCCGCACCGCGGCGCTCGCCATGTTCGACCCGCAACTGATCGTGCTCGGGCCGTCCGCCTACGTCGTACTCGACCTGTTCGGCGCCGAGGGCTTCCGCCTGTTCGCACTGGTCTATCCGACGCTGATCGGCCTGCTCAGCGCCTGCGCCGGTTACTTCGTCTTCAAGCGCGGTGATCTGCCGTGAAATACCGCCTGGCGCTGTTCGCCCTGCTCGGCTGGGCCGCCCTGGCGCTGGCCGAGCCGGTGCCGGGTAATCCGCTTTTCGCGACCTCCTTCAACGATCTCGCCGGCCAGCCGCAGGCTTTGCGCCAATGGCAGGGCAAGCCGCTCATCGTCAATTTCTGGGCGCGCTGGTGCGGCCCCTGTCGCGCCGAAATTCCCGATTTTGCCAAGGTCGACCGCCTGTACAAGGGCAAGGGGCTGGTGGTGCTCGGTATCGGCATCGAAGACCAGGCCGACCCGGTGCGCGAGTTCGCCAAGGCCTACGAGATGGACTACCGCGTGCTGATCGGCAAGACGCAGGGCCTGGAACTGATGCAGGCGCTTGGCAACAAGGTCATGGGTTTGCCCTTCACCGTGGCGGTCGACCGTAGCGGCAAGGTCATTCTTGCCCGCGCCGGGCGGATCAGCCCGGCCGAGCTGAGCGCCGCCGCCGAAGCGCTGCTCAAGTAGCCATGCCGGAAAGCATCGACCCGCTCGAACACAGCTTCGGCCGCCAGCCGGTCGTCACCGACGAGCGCCGGGCGCGTATCCGCGAGGTGTTCGAAGTCGTTGCGCCGCGCTACGACCTGATGAACGACCTGATGAGCTTTGGCATCCACCGCCTGTGGAAGCGAACCTTGCGCCGCCGCTGCGCCGGCATCACCGGCCAGGTTGTCGACCTCGCCGGCGGCACCGGCGACGTGGCGCGCCTGCTCGCCGACGGCAAACGCATCGTCACCGTCTGCGATCCCAGCCTGGCGATGATGGCGGCTGGCCGCGCCCAGGGCGGCGTTGCCCTCAACTGGCTGGCCGGCGAGGCGGAAGCCCTGCCGTTTGCCGCCAACAGCGTCGATCTGCTCACCGTCTCCTTCGGGCTGCGCAACGCCACCCGGCTCAGTCAGGCGCTGGCCGAAATCCGGCGCGTGCTCAAGCCGGGCGGGCATTTCGTCTGTCTCGAGTTCTCGCGCCCGGTACGCTGGCTGGCGCCGTTCTACGATCTCTATTCCTGGCTGGTGATTCCCCGCCTCGGCGCGGCCGTGGCCGGCCAGCCGATCGCCTACCAGTACCTGGTCGAATCGATCCGGCGCTTTCCCGACCAGGCGGAGTTTGCCGCCCTGGTCAGTGCGGCCGGCTTGGTCAATGTGCGCTGGGAAAACCTGTCGTTCGGGATTGCCTGCCTGCATTTCGGCGAGAAGCCGCCGGCAGCAGGCTGGTGAGTTCAGGTGCGGCTGGCGTGCGCAGCCGGCGTGGTCTCCACCAGGCGGCAGGGCGCTGCTTGCGCATGTTCGCGCTCACCCTGGCTGTCGAGCACGGCGCGTAGCTGCGCCAGGTCGAGAATCTCGATTTTCTTGCCGTAGACCGTGATCAGTTCGTGCTCGACCAGTTCGTGCAGGATGCGCGAGAAATGTTCGGCCGTGATGTTGAGATGCGAGGCGATGGTGCCCTTGCTGGCCGGCAGGATGACGATCGGAACGGCGCTGAGCGCAGCCGCCGGCGTCATCTGGCGCAGAATGTAATCGACGATGCGTTGCTTGCCCGAGCGCATGCCGTTGAATTCCTGGTTCTGGAACAGTTGATGCAAACTGCTCGACAGCCGGGTAATCAACTGCCGGGCGAGTTGGGCATTTGATTCCAGCGCCTGCAACACCGAAGCCTTGGTAATGTAGATGAAGCTTGCATCGCTCAAGGCCTGGGCACTGAGCGGGTAGGGCTGGTCCATGAACATCGCCGACTCGCCGAAACTTTGTCCCGGCATCAGGATTTCGATCACCTTCTCGCTGCCGCCCAGCGAATTGAAGAGCAGTTTCACCTTGCCGGAAACGATCAGATAAAAACCGTGGCAGGGGTCGCCCTTGTGAAAGAGTATTTCGCCTTTCAGCGACTGGATTTTGCGGGCCGAGACGGCAATGCGGTTGAGCTCGCTGGCCGACAGTGTACTGAACAGGGGCAGGGCCGCCAGGTGGGTGATGATGCCGTCGCTATCGGGCATTTGCGGGTCGAGGCGCGGGCAGGCGTAGAGCGAAATGAACGGTGCCATGGTGATTCTCCTGAGTCCTGACCACCGTCTGGCGGTGGATGTGATGGCATCAGTTTAGGTTTGGCACGTCAGGCAGGGCAGGGAACATCCGCTCATTCTGTCCTCGGAAAGGTGCTGATTCTGGGTAGGAATATTCCTACCGGCAACTCAGGCATCGAGTCCATCCGGGCCGCCGATCAACTGGTGGCGGATGGCGTAATGGATGAGGTCGGCGCTGTTGGCAAGGTTCATCTTTTCCTGGATGCGCGTCTTGTGCGTACTGATCGTTTTGACGCTGAGATTGAGTTCGCGCCCGATGTCGGTGACGCCGAGGCCGCGCGCCAGCAGCATGAAGACCTGGTATTCGCGGTCGGTCAGGCGGCTGTGCGGCGCGCCGTTGCCGGCACCGGTCAACATGTCCATGGCGAGCTTTTCCGCGACTGCCTGATTGACGAACAGGCCACCGCTGACCACCTTGCGGATCGCCTGGGCAAGCAGCGCTTCAGCACTGTCCTTGCACAGGTAGCCGGAGGCGCCGGCTTTCAGCGCGCGCACGGCGTAGAGGTCTTCCTTGTGCATGCTGAGGATCAGGATGGGCAGGCGGGGAAACTCGCCCTTGATCTGCTTGATCAATTCAATGCCGCTCTTGCCCGGCATCGACAGGTCGAGCACCAGGGCATCCCATTGTCCGTTCCGGACCAGGTCGAGCGCCTGGTGCCCGTCACAGGCTTCGCCGGCGATGACGATGTCGCCGGTGTCGTGCAGGATGTGCTTGAGGCCGGCGCGCAGGATGTCATGGTCGTCGGCAATCAGGATACGGATCATTGTTCGTTATCTCCCCGCTTCGGAAAACTGGCCTCGATCCGGCAGCCTGCGCCGGGCTCACTGCTGATGGTGATACTGCCGCCGAGCATCTTGACCCGCTCCTGCATGCCGAGCAGGCCGAAGGTTTTCTTGTTTTGCGCCGGCTGGAAGCCGTGGCCGTCATCCTCGATGCCGACCCGGATGCATGCATCTTCTTCGTCGATGCTGACGCAGAGCTGGCTGGCGGCGGCATGCCGCAGCACATTGGTCAGTGCCTCCTGGATCAGGCGGAAAATCGCGGTGGCGAGTTCGCCGTCGATGGCGAACTCTTCCCGGTTCATCGCCAGCGAGCAACTGATCCCGTTGCGCTCTTCGAATTGCGTGACATGGTGTTCGACGGCGGCGGCCAGACCGAGCACGTCGAGCATGCCGGGGCGCAGACCCTCGGAAATCCGGCGCAGCGCATCGATGGTCCGTTCGACCAGCGCATAGGCGCCGTTCGCCCGGTCGACCACCGCCGCACCCTGTTTTTCACATTTGCCGCGCAGCCAGCCGAGATCGATGCGTAGCGAGGTCAGTGTTTGGCCGAGTTCATCGTGCAGTTCGCGGGCGATGTGGGTGCGTTCTTCTTCGCGTACGTTTTGCAGAAAGCCGGCCAGTTCCTGCAGGCGGCCCTGCGATTCGAGCAGCCTGGTCTGGGCTTCGAGCAACTGGGCGGTGCGTTCCTTGACGCGCTCTTCGAGGCCGCTTTGCAGGCGGCGCAACTCGGCGTGGGTGCGTACCCGGGCCAGCACTTCCTCTGGGCGGTAGGGCTTGGCGATGAAATCGACGGCGCCGAGCGCAAAGCCGCGCAGGGTATCGGATTCGTCGCGCAAGGCGGAGAGAAAGATGACCGGGATGTCGCGTGTGCGCGCATCGGCTTTCAGACGACGGCAGACTTCAAAGCCGTCGATGCCGGGCATGCGGATATCGAGCAGGATCAGCTCGGGCGGCTTGGCCTGGGCCGAACGCAGCGCCATCGCACCCTCCGGGGCCGGGCGTACGGCATAGCCGGCCTGGGTCAGCAGTTCACAGAGCAACTCGAGCGAGGCCGAGGTGTCTTCGACAATCATCACTTCGGTGCGGGCGGTCGCGGTGTTTTGCATGCTCATTCCTCGTTGTCGAGTATGCCGAGTACCTGCCAGAGGCGCTGGTAGCGGCGGGTGTCGGAGAATTCGCCAAGTCCCTTGGCCAGTTCCGGGTAGTCGCTGGCGAGTTCGTGCAAGGCCGTAGCGATTTGTTCCGGGTTCAGGGAAATGGCAGCCTGGGCCAGGCGGGCGCGAATTTCGGGCGGCAGCCCAAGCAGGTCGGTGGCGGATATCTCGCCGGCGCTGCCCAATGTTGCCGGCTCAGTCTGTGTTTGCCGACGGGTGAAATGAATGGCGAGTTGCCTTTCCAGTGTCGCATAAAGCTCGTCTTCCTCATACGGCTTGCTCAGGAAGTCATCGGCACCGGCGGCAAGAGCGGCCTCGCGGCTTTTTTCGAGGGCATTGGCGGTCAGCATGACGATGCGCGGCCGGGCTGGTCCGTGCACGCTGCGAATGTGCCGGATGGCATCCAGCCCGTTTCCGTCGGGCAGAAACCAGTCCATGAAAATGAGGTCGGGCGACTCGTTCCGCATGGCGCTCTTCGTCTCGCTGACGCTGGCAGCCTCGCTGACCCGGAAACCCAGCGGTTCGATCAGCGAGCGCACGAGCAGGCGGGATTCGGGAATGTCGTCCACCACCAGAACGTGGCGCCCCTGCTGTGCCGCTTCGAGTGCGACGACACGCCCTTTCACCGGCCTGCTCAGGCCGTGCTTGCCGGCGCTCACGGTGAGCATGAAGCTGAAAGAGGAACCCACGTCCGGCGTTGATTCAAGCGTCAGTTCACCGCCCATCATCGCCACGTATTGCTGGCTGATGCTCAGGCCCAGGCCAGTGCCGCCTTGCTGCGGCACGCCGGCCTGCTCGAAGGGACGGAAAATCCGGCCCTGGTCTTCCGGCCGGATGCCGATGCCGGTGTCGCGCACGCAAAAAGACAGGCGCACTCGATCGTCGTCCAGGCTGGCGTTGTGCACGCTCAGGGAAACCTTGCCCCGTGGGGTGAATTTGATGGCGTTCGATAGCAGGTTGAGCAAGACCTGGCGCAGCATCAGCGGGTCGAGGATGACCGTCGCCGGCAGATCGGCGGCTTCGAGATGCAGTGCCAGTCCGGCCTGTTCCGCGCGCAGGCGCATCATGCCGACGACCTGTTCGAGCAGGTTGGCCGGATCGATTTCCTCCTGGTGCATCTCCATCTTGCCCGACTCGATCTTGGAGAGCTCCAGTACGTCATTGATCAGGGTCAGCAGGTGATTGCCGGAGTGATTGATGATTTCGACATGACGGCGTTGCAGTTCGGCCAGGGCCGGGTCTTTTTCCATCAGTTGCGAAAAACCGATCACGGCGTTGAGCGGAGTGCGCAGTTCGTGGCTCATGTTGGCGAGGAAGGTCGATTTGGAGCGATTCGCTGCCTCGGCCGCATCGCGCGCCTCGGTCAGTTCCTCGGTGCGCTTGCGCACCTGCTCTTCGAGGTCTTCCCGGTAGTTCTGCAGTTCCTGCTCGATACGCTTGCGCTCGGTGATGTCGGAAAAAATCGATATGAAGCGGCGCATCCGGCCATCCGGTCCCTTCAGGGCCTGGATCGAGATTTCTTCGGGAAAGATCTCGCCCGACTTGCGCTGGTTCCAGAGTTCTCCGCGCCAATGGCCTTTTTCTATCAGTTGGGCCCACAGTTGCTGGTAAAACGCTGCATCATGCCGGCCCGACTTGAGCAGGCGCGGGTTCTGGTGAATCACTTCGTCGCGCTGGTAACCGCTGATCCGGCAAAAGGCATCATTGACCCAGAGGATGCTGCCGTTGGCGTCGGTAATCACGGCACCTTCGGCCATGGCGCCGAAAGCCATCTCGTTTTCGTGGCGCTCTTCGTCGAGCCGGGTTCTTTCCATATTGCGCCGGCGGGCCAGGTAAGCGAAGCTCATGAAGCCGGCCAAGCCGATGATCCAGATGCCAAAGTGCCAGAGTTGGATGGCGTGCCAGGTGGGTTCCTGGGCAGCACGGTAGGCGTTCAGATTGATCGAGATGGTCGCGCCGCCGCGCAGGCCGCCAACCGGGACCAGCGTGTCGCGGTGACATTCCAGGCATTCCTTTTCCATGCGCATCGGAATCATCGCCCGCATCAGGCCATGCGAGCCCTTGGCCGGAACCGATTCAGTCACCAACTCGGAGCCTTTGCTCAGCGCCTCCAGTGCGCTTGATTCCCAGTCGTCGGGAGCGTTTTCGACATTGCGCAACTGCTTCGAGGTCAGCCGTTCGCGCCCGCCGAAGGCGCTGTTGCTGGTTTCCTGGATGGCGAGCAGCAGGTGCATCGGTGTGACGGAAACCAGGCGCAGGTATTCGCCATTGGCCTGAGCGACGAAAACGTGCTCGGCTTCCTCCAGCGAGTTGAAGGGGCGCAGATGCTCCTCGCGGATGAAAACGCCGCCGACACTTGATGCCCACTTGCGGATCGACATGTCTTTCTTGAGATTGGCAACGGCATCGATGCGGGCGAGGGCGTTCGCCGTCCGGTTCAGTTGTTCGCGCTGGGTGAGTAACGAGGAAAGTACGAGAATTGTCCAGATGACGATCAGCAGCAGGATGGCTTTCACGCCGGGCCAGTGAGTCGAGCGGCTTGCCGTATTTCGCATCGCTATCGCCCCTTGCTGTTGGCGACGTCGGTTTTTGTCGGTAACAGGCCAGGGGCACTTTCCGCTCTGGCGGCGCGTTGCCTGAAACAGTTGGCAGCGGATGGGCTTTTCATCGTCGCGTTCAAAGGCCTGAGAGGAGGGAGTGAACAAAGCCATCCCGCTGTCTGAATGGCGTGGCGCAGCCTGCAGTATCGAGGGGGCGGCGCAGTCATGTGGCAGGACGGGGGCTTGTCACCCGGCAGGCCTGGATCTTTATGGTGACTTGGCTGATGGTATCAATCCTGGTCGGGAGAAAAATTGATGTATGCAAAATTGGCGAGAATTGCCACCCCGTCCGGTCGACCCTGCCCGCCGGCCGAATTTGCCATGCCCGGTTAGCGCAAGCCGGTTGCCTAGATCGGCAGGCGCAGAATGAAACGCGCCCCGGTCGTTCCTTGTTGCGGGTCGAGGATCAGGCTGCCGCCAAGCAGTTCGGCCTCGGCGCGGGCGAGTGCCAGGCCCAGCCCCAATCCGCCCTGGAATTGCTGCTGCAGTTGTCCCTGACGGAATATCTCGAAAATGTTTTCCCGTGCGTCGGGCGGGACACCGGGGCCGGTGTCGCTAACGCAGATGACGATCTCGTTGTGCTCGCGTTCCACGTCGATGGTCACCTCGCCCTCTTGCGTGAATCTGATGGCATTCTCGATGAGCGGCGCCAGGCTTCGTGTCATGCGCCGGGGATCATTGCACACGATCTCCGGGCTGTTTCTCGCAAACTGCAGATTGAGCGCGATTCCCTTTTTCTCGGCGTTCGGTGCGTTTTCCCGTACCAATGATTCGATCAGTTCGCGCGTGCAACTTGGCGATGCAATGACTTTCGCCTCGCCCGCCTTGATTTCGGTGAGATTGAGCATGTCGTCGAGCAATTTGAACAGGCGGGAGCCACTTTCGTGAATGATGGCTGCGTACTCGATGTTCTCCGCCGCATTCGGATCTTTGCGGATCAGTTCGGCAATGCCGATGATGCCGTTGAGTGGGGTCTTGAGTTCGAGCGTGAGCATTTCCAGAAATGCGGATTTCAGCTGGCTTGCTTCTTCCGCCCGGTGCAGGCTGATCGCGAGCTGACGATTTGATTCCAGCAATTCTGCGGTGCGTAGTGCGACTTCCTGTTCCAGTCGGTCGTGCGAGTCCTGCAGTGCCTGCTCCGCCCGGCGTTGTGCGCTGACGTCCTGCAGGGTTTCGACGGCCCCGATGATCTTGCCATCCGGACTGCGCAGCGGTGCAGCGGTAAAGAAAAAATGCCGCCCTTCCGGCGTCATCTGCGGGAAGAATGCTTCGGCTTCGTAGGCGTCGGCGATGATCGCTGACCGGCGCAGATTCTTGTCGCGATAGAGTTCGTCGGCCAAGGCTTCAACCCGCTCATCGACAATGAGGTCTGCCAGCGTTGAACGACGGCTGGGATAAAAGGCTTGCCAGTGGTTGCTGGTGCCGAGCATTTCGGCGGCGCTGATCCCCAGCAACTGCTCGCATCCCTTGTTCCACTGGATGACGCGATGCTGGGCGTCGATCACGAAGCAGGGCACCGGGTTGGTGTCGAGAATGTCGGTACAGGGCACCGGCGTGTTGTTGAGCATCCCGGCAGAAACGCCAAGGCTCGTTGCCGAAACGTGGTCGGTCTTTTGGCTGGAATCCGGATGCTGGTCTGGCATTTTCGTGCTTTCGTAAATTGGCAGTGAGAATTGGAAGATCAAGCTCGGCCATTGTGGTTGATTTTACATATTTATGGATTTTATTGTTTTGTGATGTAAGAGGCTGTTCACGATCTTCCGAGAGTCATGAAACCGGGCTGCGGCTTTATTTGATACGTCTGTAAAACCCCTGATGAAACTACTAAGCAACCGACTAAGCCGCCAAACTACGGCGGCTAAGTCTCTGCTTATCCCCAGCCCAGCCCTTGGGGGACAAGGGGAGCTCGGGAGGGGTTTGAATGACAAGCAAAAAATCATGAACAGCTTCTAAGAGACTTCCGGCAAAGTAGGAGCCGTTCCTCGTGTTCTGCGGCATCGCTGGATGAATGGCGCGGATTTTCTGCTGGTAGATTTTTCTGGATGGTGTAAAGTCAAATCAAGCAGTTGTTTTATTGAAAGGATTGTCATGGATATCACCTCTGTTACCTCCAGTCTGGGTTCCTACACCAGCGCCAGTACATCTGCCAGTCAGACGCAGCAAAGCCAGCAGGCACAGCAAGCGCAACAGGCAGAACGACGTGAGTCCCGTCCGCAGGAAGCTACCGAGCGCAAGGAAGAAATGCCGCGTCCGGTGGTCAATACGCAGGGACAAACCACGGGTTCCACGATCAACGTGACTGCCTGAGGCAGTCTTCATGTCGATGATAGAAATCATCGGGTGATCAAATGGCGATGAGTTCGGTTTCCAGCGCACAAAGCCTGAGTAGCGGCTTGTGGGGTCAGTTGCAGCAGCAACAGGCCCAGCGTGCTGCCGATCAGGCTGAACAAAAGGCGCGCTCCTTGCAGGCACAGGCGCAGGATGCGCAATCGGTTGCCAATCGTGCGCAGCAAAATGCCCGCTCCCTGAAAGTACAGTCGGAGCAAGCCGAAGGCGAGGCTTCCAATGCCCGCTTGAACGTGGTGTCGCAGCAGTCAAAGGCCAAGCTGGACAGTCAGTTCAGTGACTGGCATCAGCAATTGACGAAGGCGCTTGATACGACTGAAAGCACTGTCGCCACGACAGCAACGCCGACAGTCAACGCCGAGGGGCAAACCACCGGAACCCTGGTTAACGTCGTTGCCTGACTGGCCGTTGCTTGAAATGCGAATTGCAGGTGAAGCTGACCTGCTTTTTTTTCGCCCGCAATTTTCCGACGCTCTGGTATCTTTGCCGGCGTCGATTTTTCGAGAAGCCTGAAGGAGAGTACTTTGCCAGCCAATCATTGGTGCGCATCGGTGGATGCCACCATTCAACTGCGAACCGGGTGTAACCCGCTGGAGAAACATGGTCCGCAGGCGGTTGTCGTGCATGCGGACGCCTGGGCGCCGATGGATGCCATCGCCAACCCGCACGACATTCGCCAGGTTGTCGATTACGAAGTCATTTTTCTTGCGATCCGCAAGCTTGAAGGCAACGCGCATTGCGAATGCCTGGAATCGAGCATTCTCGAAGTCATGGATGCGATCTTTGGCATGCCCATCGTCAGCTCGGCCTTTGTCTCCATGCACAAACCGCATGTTTACAACGGCCAGGCAACTCCGGCCATTTCCTTGTCGATGACGCGCGACCAATGGCAGAAAACGCCCCGTTGATCGCGGCCATCGGTGCTGTTGCCAGCAACGGCATGCTTGGCCTGGATGGCTGGCTGCCCTGGGATATTCCGGAAGAGCTGGCTTATTTCGAGTCCACCGTTGCCGGTGCGGCGCTGGTCATCGGGCGTCTGACCTATGAGTCGATGGATGTGGTGCCGGCCGATTCCTTTATCGTCAGTCGACAATCGGATCTTCCCCTGCGTCCTGGGTGCCATCGGGTTGACTCGGTCGAGCAGGGCCTGGCGGCCGCATTGGCGACTGGCAAGCCGGTTTTCGTGATCGGTGGCGCATCCGTCTATGCCGCAGCCTGGCCGTACTGTCAGCGCTTTTATCTGACCCGGATAGAAATGCCGTTTGCCGGCGATACCTTGTTTCCGGAAAGCATTCCGCTGACCGACTGGCGGATTGTCAGCGATGAACGTCGGATCTACCGCGAGCGCAAGACGGGGCAGGATGTCGTGTGTCGTTTCATTCTGTATGAACAGCCGATGCCGCGCCTGCTTGTACAAGATGATTGCAAAAAATCCTCAGCCTTATCAGAATTGGTCTAACCAATCAAAAGAAGACAAAAATGGTGAGGCAAGCGCCACAGGCGCCAGAAAACTACATTCGGAGGGGGCGTCAGCTATGGCGGGTCATGGTCCTGCTGGTTGCCGGCAGTTTTCTTGTGCTCGCCTACAATCTCTGGTCTGCCTACCGTGAAACCCGTGTCGAAGCGGAGTTAACGGCAAAAAACTACGCGGAATTGATCGAGACCCGGCTGGATTCGACGTTGCGCCGCGTCGACGCAGATCTGACGCGTCTTGCCGAGCATCTCCCCAAAGAGTTTTTGAATCCCGGTACGGACTCCTCACGCGTGCGGATGCTGGAGGCCGAGCTGGAGCGCTATCGCATTGGTTTCCCCGAGGTGGGAAACTTCCAGGCGGTCGACGCCGCCGGGAAGCTGCTTTTTGTTTCTGGCGAAGTGGATATCGCCGATCGGGCGTATTTTTTGCGGGTGCGTGACCAGCCGGATATCGGCACAGTGTTCTCCGAGGTTGTGACCTCCCGTCTCAATGGTGAGTCGGTGATCGTCGCGGCGCGCGCCATTCGTCACTCGGATGGCCGTTTTCTCGGTGCGGTGATCGTGCCCTTGCGGCTTGATTATTTTGCCCACCTTTTCGATTCGCTCGGGTTGGGGGCCGGCGGCGCCTTTTCCATCCGCCGCCTTGATGATCACTCTTTGGTGCTGGTTGCTCCGTCGATGCCGGTCAAATACAACGAACATCCGGGCAAGGACTTTCCGATGCCGGATGTCCTGGCATCCGGCAGCCTTTCCGGGGTGCTTGTCTTCCCGTCGGCGGTAGATGGCATTCCCCGAATCGCCGCGTATCGCGTACTCGTACGTTATCCGTTCTACGTCATGGCGGGGGTGGCGGAAGATGATGTGTTCGGCCGCTGGGGACAGCGCGTCTGGGCCGGCAGTGTGGTCAGTCTGCTTTTGCTCTCCGGTCTGGCGCTGCTGCTTTTCTGGCTGTTTAGGGCTCAGGAGAGGGAAGGCCTGGCACTCGCCGATTTGCGAAAGAGCAAGGATCAGTTGAAGACGGCGCAGCGCATTGCCCAACTGGGCAGTTGGGAGCTCGATCTCGCCAGTCGTCGGGTGGTGTGTTCCGAGGAACTGCAACAGATATTCGAGTTCGAGCCGTTTTTGCCGGAGCGCAGCTACGACGATTTTGTTGCCCTGGTGCACCCGGAAGACCGGGAAGCCGTCAATCGCGAGTATCGCGAGGCGATGCGCAAGCACAGCATCCTGATGGTCAGGCATCGTCTGCTGATGCCCGATGGCCGGGTCAAATACCTGCTCGAAACCGGCGAGGCGCACTATGGTGAGGATGGCCGGGTGTTGCGGATTGTCGGGACATCGCAGGATGTGACCGGTCAGCATCAGATGGAATCACGCATGCAGTTGCTCGCCAGTGCTTTCCATTACAGCGGTGAAGCCATCCTGATTACCGACAGCGACAACAAAATCGTGACGGTCAATCCCGCCTTCACCAAGCTGACCGGCTACGAGCCGGAAGAGGTGATCGGCAGCAATCCGCGCATTCTTTCTGCCGGGCGGACGACGCAGGACGAATACAAGGAGATGTGGCTGACCATCGGCGAGCGCGGTTTCTGGCAGGGCGAAATCTGGGATCGGCGCAAGGATGGCGCGATCTACCCGAAGTGGATGACGGTGTCGGTGATCCGCAATGAAGACGGTTCGATCGGTAACCACATTGCCCACTTCACCGATGTCTCGTCCGAGCGTGCCGCCGAAGCGCAGTTGCAGCATATGGCTCATCACGACGTGTTGACCGGCCTGCTCAATCGACTCAGCCTGAAGGGGCGGCTCGACCAGGCGCTGGCTGCGGCGCGGCGCGAAGGCAGCAAGGTGGCGCTGCTCTTCATCGACCTTGATCGTTTCAAGGTGATCAACGATACCCTCGGTCATCATGTCGGCGACAAGCTGCTGATCGAAGTGGCCGACCGCCTGCGCGACAGCGTGCGCGACAGTGATGTCGTGGCACGCCTGGGGGGGGACGAATTCGTCATCATGTTGAGCGGCATGGAACATAGTGGTTCGGCGGCGATCATTGCCGAGAAGCTGGTGCGCAATATTGGCGACCCTTATGTGATCGAAGGCTACGACCTCTACACCACGCCCAGCATCGGCGTCGCGCTCTTCCCGACCGACGGCGAAGATGGCGAAACGCTGATGAAGAATGCCGATGCGGCGATGTATCACGCCAAAGCGGCCGGACGGAACAACTTCCAGTTCTTCGATGCGCGCATGAACGATGCGGCCCTCGAACGCCTGAAAATCGAACACAGCCTGCGTCAGGCCCTGGCCCGTGACGAATTCTGTGTGTATTACCAGCCGATTCTCGACATGCAGACCGGCAAGGTGGTCAGCCTTGAGGCCCTGGTGCGCTGGCAGCATCCGGAAATGGGCATGGTGCAGCCCGGCGCCTTTATCGGCATCGCCGAAGAAACCGGCCTGATCCAGCCGATCGGCGAATGGGTGTTCTGGACGGCTTGCCGCCAGTTGGCCGAATTCAACGCGGCCGGCCTGCGCGGCCTGAAAATGGGCATCAACATCTCGGCGCTGCAATTGCGCAACGGCAATCTGCCGATTCTCGCCCGCGGCGCCATCGAGGCCTTTGGCCTGGCGCCGGAAACGCTGATCTTCGAAATTACCGAATCGGTCGCCATGAACCAGCCGGACGAAACCGTCCGCATCCTCGATCTGCTGCACGACATGGGCGTCGAGTTGGCGATCGACGACTTCGGCACCGGCTATTCATCGCTCAGCTACCTGCGCATGTTCCCGATCAATCACCTCAAGCTGGATCGTTCCTTCGTCATGGAAATCGGCGAGGATCAGGACAGCGCCGCGATTTGCGACGCTACCATCGGCCTGGCCCACAGCCTCGGGCTGAAACTGGTGGCAGAAGGTGTGGAGACTGAAGCGCAGCGCGACTACCTCAAGGGCAAGGGCTGCGACTTTGTGCAAGGCTACCTGTTCAGCCGTCCGGTGCCGGCCGGGCAGGTGCTGGAATACATTCGTCAGCGCAATTCGGCAAATTGATTGTTTTTTACCGGTCGACCGGTAAAAAACAGGCAATTTCGCTGCGGCGATGCTTTGCCAGAAATCCGCGTCAGATCGTCATGCCGGCAAGGTAAAATATTACCAATGCAAACGACAGCCTTCCGGAACCTCTGAACATGACCCATCCCCGCGCCGGCCAGCGTGCCAATTCCAGCGACCTGACCGATATTCCCGCCTTGCTCGCAGCCTACCGTGCCGCACCCGATACGAGTGACCCGACCCAGCGTGTCGCCTTCGGCACCAGCGGCCATCGTGGCTGTGCCTTTAACGGCAGTTTCAACGAGGCGCACATCCTGGCGATCACCCAGGCCGTGTGCGAATATCGCGCAGCCAATGGAATTCATGGTCCGCTCTTTCTCGGCAAGGATACGCACGCCCTGTCGGCCCCGGCGCAGTGCAGCGCGCTCGAAGTGCTCGCCGCCAATGGCGTACTGACGCATCTGCAAGCCGCTGACGGCTACACGCCGACACCGGTCATTTCGCGGGCGATTCTGGTTCATAACCGCGAGCAGCCGGGCAATCTTGCCGACGGCATCGTCATCACGCCCTCGCACAATCCTCCGCGCGACGGCGGCATCAAATACAACCCGCCGAACGGCGGTCCAGCCGATACCGATGTTACCGGCTGGATCGAACAGCGCGCCAACGCGCTGATGGCGGACGGCAATCGTGACGTCAAACGCCTGCCGCTGGCCGAGGCGATGGCTTGTGCCCATATCGTCGAACAGGATTTCGTCGAAGCTTACGTCGCCGATCTTGGTAACGTCATCGACATGGATGCGATTCGTCGCGCCGGCCTCAAGATCGGCGTCGATCCTCTGGGCGGCGCTGCCGTTGCCTACTGGCAGCCGATTGCCGAGCGCTACGGCCTCGATATCGAAATCGTCAATCCGGCGGTCGATCCGGCCTTCGCCTTCATGACCCTGGATCACGACGGCAAGATTCGTATGGATTGCTCCAGCCCCTATGCCATGGCCAGCCTGGTCGAGCTTAAGGATCGTTTTGCCATTGCCTGGGGCAACGACGCCGACGTCGATCGTCACGGCATCGTGACGTCGTCGCTTGGCCTATTGAATCCGAACCATTACCTTGCCGTCGCCATCCACTACCTGCTCAACAACCGGCCGCAATGGTCGGCGAGCGCTGCTGTGGGCAAGACCCTGGTTTCCAGTGCCTTGATCGATCGCGTGGTTGCCGGTCTGGAGCGGCCGTTGCTGGAAGTGCCGGTCGGCTTCAAGTGGTTTGCCGCCGGCCTGCAGGACGGCAGCCTGTGTTTTGGTGGCGAGGAGAGCGCCGGCGCAAGTTTCCTGCGGCGCGATGGCACGGTCTGGACCACCGACAAGGACGGCATCATCCTCGGCCTGCTGGCGGCTGAAATCACCGCCGTTTCCGGCCGCGATCCCGGCCAGTATTACCAGATGCTGGCCGCCGAATACGGCACGCCGCATTACGTGCGTATCGATGCCCCGGCCAGCCCGGCAGAAAAGGCCGCTTTCAAGCAGTTGACCGCTGAGCGCATCACGACGCCGACCCTGGCCGGCGACCCGATCACCGCTCGCCTGACGCACGCACCGGGGAACAAAGCGGCGATTGGCGGCCTCAAAGTGTGCACCACGAACGGCTGGTTTGCCGCCCGTCCGTCCGGAACCGAAGACATCTACAAGCTCTATGCCGAAAGTTTCGTCAGTGCCGGGCATTTGCAAATGATCGTCGGCGAGGCGCAGGCGATACTCACGCAGGCGCTGGCCTGAGCGATTGTTCTCAATCTTCCCAAGTTATGAAACCGGGCTGCGGTTTTGTTTGATATGTCTGTAAAACCCCTCCCGACCTCCCCTTGACAGGGGAGGGGCACCCCAAATCGCGCATGGACGGGCTCCCTCCCCTGATAAGGGGAGGGCTGGGGAGGGGTTTGAATGACAAACAAAAGATCACGAGCAGCTTCTAAGGAAATCGGTTTTAAACTGTTGTTGCGGTAATGGATCAGCTTTTGCCATCTTTCTCCCCGATAATTTCGGCATGTGGTATCGGTCAGGTAACTTGATCCCGTCATTGCCGGTAACTCGTATCGTTGTACTTTTGAAGGAAAAAGCCTCTTGTCCCGATTGCGTTGTTTGGCCGTAACTGTGTTTGTGCTTGCCCAGATGGGGTGTGCCTCCGTTTTCGATGCGCCCTACGAAGAATTGCCGCTTGAGGTCAGTGAGGCCGGTCCTGGTGAATCGGCGCTGCTTGAAATCGAGCCGGGCGAACTCCACGAACTGCTGCAGCACCCGCCGGCCGACAAGGCACAGTACCCGGATCTCTGGGCGCGCATCCGACATGGCTTCCGGGTTGCCGATCTCGACAAGGATCCGCAAGTCAATCGCGTGGCGCGCCGCTTCGCCGCCGACAAGTTTCTCGATCACACCGCCCAGCGTGCCTCCAGCCTGCTGTTTTACGTGGTCGAAGAGGTCGAGGTGCGCAAGTTGCCGATGGAGCTTGTTCTCGTGCCTTTTGTCGAGTCAGGCTATACGCTGGAGGCCAAATCAGAGGCAGAAGCCCACGGCGCCTGGCAGTTCATCGCCAATACCGCGCGCACCTACGAACTCAACATCGATCGTTTTCGCGATGAGCGGCGTTCACTGATTGCCTCAACCCGCGCCGCCCTCGACTACCTGAGTATGCTCAACGGCATGTTCGATAGCTGGCCGCTGGCGATGGCAGCCTACAACTGCGGTGAAAAACGCATCCTCAACGAGGTCAACCGTGCCAAGGCGCGCGGCATCAAAAAGCCGGGCTTCAACGACATCGCCGCCAGCCTGCCGCAGGAAACGCGCGACTACGTGCCGCGCATTCTGGCGCTCAAGAAGGTCATTGCCGATCCGGCTGCCTACAAGATCACCCTGCCGCCGATCGAAAACGCGACCCGCTTTACCGTGGTCGAGATGTATCGCGACATTGACGTCAGCCTGGCCGCACAACTCGCCGGCCTCAAGCTCCCCGAGTTTCTGGCGCTGAATCCTTCGTTGCAGGGGCCGGTAATCGTCGGACGCACCCGTACCCAACTGCTGCTGCCGCATGCAGCTGCCTTGCAACTGGCCTTCCGCATGGGCAGCTATCAGGGGCAGTGGGTTTCCTGGCGCCCGGTCCGCATCACCCGGCCGACAACCCCGGGCGAGCTGGCCCGCCGCAATGGCGTGCCGGTGCGCGCTATCCTGCAGGCCAACCCGTTGCCGGAGGGCAGTTATTACGCAGTCGGGGCAACCTTGCTGCTGCCGCTCAAGGGTAATCAGGTTGCTGAAGACATCAACGCGCAGCAAACGCGTGATGCCGCGTTGCTGACGCGTTCGGTGCAACCGGTTCAGCCAAATGGCAAACCGATACCGGTGACTGTTTTTGGGGGGCAGGGGAAATAACTGATGCGTGCCAAGATTTTTTGATCTTTCAGAACAGCATCGATTTTGCCTGTTGGCTTTGATATTTTTTCGGTGAATTCTTGTTAAATTTACAAGACATCTCATTGTTTGTATGGCGAATTCATTTCCGACGCTGATCATAATTGTGCAGTGCATGGTAAAATGTCATCGTCAATGGCGCGCTGCGCCTGCCCGGAATTCTTGTGATTAGAGGTGAATATGTCGCGTGTTGCTCAAACTCGTTCTGCCATTGCTCTCATGCTGGCTCTTGGTCTGGTCTCTCCGGCGGCGTTTGCTGCCGATGGAGCTGAAGCTTCCTCGGATTCCGGAAAGGCCTCGGCCAGCAAGGAGTCCGCTGATAAATCAAAGGCTGCAACGCAAGAAGAGCAGCCATCTGACTCCACCATGGGGGAGTATCAGATGGGCGGCAAGCCTTCCTTCTTTGGTAGCGATTCTTCGGGCACGGGTTTTACGCAACAAGCAGCAAGCGCCGGTTATGAGCTGAGTGGCTCCGGTATTACCGGTGGTCGTGGCGGCAGCGAACAGGGCCTGTTGATGACTTCTCCCTCGCGTGGCCGTGCGCTCGGTTTGACCGAAGGCATCTATGTCTTCCCGTCAGCGATGATCGGCTTTGGCTACAACGACAACGTGACGGCCGTAAGTTCCGGCAAGAAGTCTTCCAGCATCGTGGTGTTTAGCCCGGAAGTGGTTGCCGAAGTAAAAAATCGTGGTGATCGCTACACGGCCAGCTATGTGGGTAACTACGGTCGTTATCAGAGTTCCAGCGCCGATGACTTCGATAACCACGCATTCTGGTTGGGCGCCGACAACTATTTCACCACCCGCTTCCGTACGGGTGTCGGTGCAGGTTATATCGTCCGGTCTGATGCGCGCGGTACCACTTCGGTTAATTCCAGCATTCTTCCTGAGCCGTCGCGCTGGCATGCGCCGGTCATGCGTGGCTTGGCGATTTATGGTGCAAAGGGAGCCCCGGGCCGTCTTGAGTTCGAAGCGTCTTACATGAACAAGCGCTACGAAAACAATCGCGCCACGACTGAAAGCTACGATGTCGATATCGCATCTTTCACCGGTCGCTTCTTCTATCGTGTCATGCCCAAGACTTACGCCTTGATGGAACTGCGCGATACCGAAAGCGATTACAAGTTGAGCACGGCGCTGAACGACAACTCTGACCGTCGCGTTTACTTGGGTGTGACTTGGGAAGCAACCGCCAAGACCGAAGGTACGATCAAGCTGGGTAAAGCCTACAAGACCTTCAATAACTCGACGCTCAAGGACGCTTCCGGCAATGCCTGGGAAATCGGCCTGCGTTGGTTGCCCATGACCTATTCGATGGTCGAACTGGAAACTTCCAAGTCTCTGTACGACTCGATGGGGGTCGGTTCCTATGTCACGGGTACGGCAACGACGCTGAGCTGGGATCACAAATGGGCCAGCTATATCAATTCGCGTCTTTCAGTGGGCAAATTGGCGGCCAATTATCAGGACGCTGGGCGCAAGGACGACACCAAAACCTTTAGTGCTGCACTCTATCGCGAACTCGGTCGCCATGTCCGCGCCGGTATGAGCTATACCTACACGGATCGCAAATCGACTTCCGATGGTTTCGACTTCAAGCGCAATGCTGTCATGCTGACTTTTGAAGGTGTGTTCTAAATGATTTCTCTGCGTCAAATCCTGGCCTTGCTGTGTCTGTGTGCTGGTCTGGTGACGGGGCAGGTGGCATCCGCTCAATCGGCGGATGTGCCTGCCTTGCAGGGCAATGAAGACCGCAATTTCCAATTTACCCCGTCCGGTTTGTCAGTGTACAAGCTGGCGGCGGGTGATGTGATTTCGATCCGTGTGCTCGGTGAGGACGATCTGAACCGGGAAAAAATCCGCCTGACGGATGCCGGTTCTATTTCTTATCCAGCTTTAGGCGAAATCCGCGTTATGAACATGACCATCGGCGATCTGGAAAAGATCATCACCGATGGTCTGCGCGGCCGCTTCCTGGTCAACCCCAAGGTGTCTGTACAGATCGACGAATACCGTCCGTTCTACATCAATGGCATGGTGGACAAGCCGGGTGGTTATCCTTTCCAGCCGGGTTTGACGGTGCGCAAGGCGGCCTCGCTGGCTGGCGGTTTCAAAGAGCGTGCTTCGGTGAACAAGGTGTTCATCATCCGTGAAAGCGACCCGGCGCAGCGCTCGCAAAATGCCAGTCTGAACTCGCCAGTTTATCCCGGGGACATTGTGACAGTTGAAGAGAGCTTCTTCTGATCCTTTCGTTACATTCTGCAACAGCTCAGCAAAGCCTATCTAAATGACTTCTCAAGCAACACCCGAGCAGCCGCATCACAAGCAGATCTTTCTGCATGACCCCGCCGACCACGAAGAAAAACTCGATATTCTCGAGTACTGGCGGACGATACAGAAACGCAAAGGCCAGATTCTGGCCTTTGGCGTTATTTTCGCGGTATTGGCTGCCGCCATCGTATTTGCGATGACACCGATTTATCGTGCGACGGCAACCTTGATGATCGAAGCCGGCAAAGCTAAGGTAGTGACAATTGACGATGTCTATTCCGGTGCCAGCCAGAATCGCGAATATTTCCAGACCCAGGTCGAAATCATCAAGTCGCGCGAAGTCGCGATCAAGGCGATCAAGAAAGCTGAACTTTGGAATTCGGAAGAATTCGACCCGCGTCCTGATGCCGATTCCATGTTGACCGGTCTGTTGGTCAGTGTGGGCTTAAAGGATGATCCCGCCGGTATTGAATGGAACGATGACACCCTGGCTGAAGCGATCTATCCAGTTTTCGTCAAACGGGTGGTGATCGAGCCTGTGCGTCTTAGCCAATTGGCAAAAATCAGTTTTGATTCAAGTAGTGCTGCTCTTTCTGCCAGAGTGGCCAATGGCCTTGCGCTGGCCTATATCGAAAGCGATATGGATGCCCGTTACAAGGTGACGCAACAGGCAAGTAACTGGATTCAGGATCGCCTTGCCTCCTTGCGGGTCAGTCTTGAGGAATCGGAACGGATGCTGCAGCAATATCGGGAAAAGGCCGGCATTGTGGACGTCAAGAGCGTTGGGCAGAGCGGGGTTGGCCAGCAGATGATTGAGGTGACCAGCCGTTTGGTCGAGGCTCGCCTGCGTCGTGCCGAGGCAGAAAATGCCTACAACCAGATCAAGTCTGCCAAGAAAACCGGTGACCTGACCTCCTTGCCGGCCGTTATCCGTAACCCCATCGTGGCCGATGCCCTGCGCCAGGAGTCCCAGGCGGAGCGTCGCCTGGCCGAACTGACGCAGCGTTATGGCACGGAACACCCGAAATACATGCAGGCCGAAGGCGAATTGAAGTCCGCCAGGGAAAATCTGCAGCGCCAGGTTGATACCGTGGTGGCCAGTATTACTCAGGAGTATGAGGTTAATAAGGGCACCGAACGTACCCTTGAAGGGCAGATGGCTTCTGCTCGGGGCGGCGTACAGGACATCAACCGCAAAGAATTCGAATTGACCGTCCTTGAGCGTGAAGTCGAGTCGAACCGCCAGATCTTCGATATGTTCGTTAAACGTGCCAAGGAAACGAGCATCTCCAGTGATTTGCAAACACCTGTGGCTCGGGTTGTCGATATGGCTGTGGTCCCGGATCGGCCAGTCAAGCCGCAGAAATTGCAGATTATCTTGATCTCTTTCATTCTTGGTGTCTTCATTGCGACGCTTGCCGCCCTGGTTCTGGAGCGCCTCGACAATACCCTCAAGACCTCCGATGATGTCGAAACCAAGCTCAAGACGCCGCTTTTGACCGCTTTGCCGTTGTTGACCGATGACGAAGTGGCGCGTGAATCGACGGCGCGCATCTTCATTGATAATCCGAAATGCCTTTATTCCGAGGCGATCCGGACCGCTCGCACAGGGGTTCTGCTATCTGCGCTCGATGTGCCCAAGCGCTTGCTGCTGATCACTTCCAGCCTGCCGGGCGAAGGCAAGACGACCTTCTCGATCAATCTTGCGATGGCGCATGCCCACACCAAGAAAACTCTGCTGATCGATGCCGACATGCGTCGCCCGGCCATTTCCAAGGGCTTGGGTTTGCAGCCGGGGGCGATGGGCCTTTCCAACCTGGTTTCCGGTACGGCAAAACTTGAGGACTGCCTACAGCACCTTGACGGCTCGAGCCTCGATATCATGCCCTCCGGCAGCATTCCGCCGAACCCGGTGGAATTGTTGCTCTCCCAAAAATTCAAGGACACGCTGGATCACCTGATGGAAGTCTACGACGTGGTGATCATCGACTCGCCGCCGGTTGAGCTGGTCAGCGATGCCTTGGTGATCAGCCCGATGGCGACCGGCGTGATCTATGTTTCCCGTGCCAATTCGACACCGTGGCAACTGGCGCGCCGTGGTCTGCAACGTATTCGCCGTGCCGAAGGCCAATTGCTGGGTGTGGTGCTTAATCGTCTTGATTTTGCCCAGGCAGAAAAGTACTACGGTGAATATTCCGGTTACGGCAAATATGGTTACGGCCAGACGGGTTACGGTGCCGTCTATGGCGAGGACAGCAGTGCTGTTTAAGTTGTGGATGTGATATGAGTGCAGCTCCCGGCATGATTGATCTGCACTCGCATCTTCTTTACAGCGTCGATGACGGGGCGGGCAATCTCGAGGAGTCTCTCGAGCTGGCCCGCATTGCCGTTGCTGACGGTATTCACACCGCGGTATTGACGCCCCACATCCATCCCGGGCGTTACAAAAACCAGCGCTCCAACCTGTTGAGCAAGGTGCTTAAGTTCCAGGGGGAGCTGGATGCGGCTGGAATTCCCCTACAGCTTCGTCTGGGCGGTGAGGTTCGCCTAAGCATGGAGTCGCTGGAGCTGATCCTGGAAGGCGAAGTGCCTTTTTTGGGCAGCGTCGGTGGTTACAAGATCATGCTGCTCGAGTTTCCGCACCAGATGATCCCGGTAGGCAGTCAGCAGTTCATCGAAAAGCTGCTTGCAATGAAGATCAGACCATTGATCGCTCATCCCGAGCGCAACAAGGCAGTCATGGCCCAGCCGGATCGTATCCGGATTTTTGTTGATTCTGGTTGTTGGCTTCAAGTCACCGCCGGATCGGTGGCGGGCCGTTTTGGTGAACAATCAAAAAGTACTGCAGACTGGTTAATCAAGAACGATCTCGTACATGTGCTCGCTTCTGACGCCCATAATGCCGAACACCGGCCACCGGTCATCAGTGAAGGGCGCGATGCCGTGGCGGCACTGATCGGTGAATCCAAGGCCTGGGACATGGTTTGTGGGCGCCCGGCAAAAATAATTGATAACGCATGAGTTCACGACTGAGTTTTCCACAAAAGGTCCTTTTGGGGACTTTGCTTGCCGCCTCCTTGTTTGCCTCTTTGGCTGGCATACGTGCTGGCTGGCACGACTTTCTGTTGATGAAACCGCGTGCCGTAGTTGATTCCTGGCGCAATGGCGCACCGCCGGGCATGAAGCTCTGGGGGCTGACGTTGCAACAGCTCAAGCAGGCGCAGGTGCGCAATCCTGACGATCCGCAAGTTGAGGAAAGCTTGGGGTATCTTTATGCGTTGCAAGCCATGCGGAGCCGAGAAATCCCCGAGCTCAAGCAGGCATTGTTTTCTGAGTCTATAGGACACTTCCGCCGTTCGACCAATCTGCGCCCGATGTCGCCATATGCCTGGAGCAATCTCGCACTGGCTTTGCATGAAAACGACGAGGCGTCTGAAGAAATGTGGGCGGCCTTTGATCGGGCGATGCTGTACGGTCAACGTGAAATTGCGGTGCAAAAACAACTGGCCGAAATAGCTTTCGCCCGCTGGAACGAGGTTGGGGAAACCCGCCAGGCGCAAATGCGAGAAATCGTCTCCAAAGTGGGGGAGGAGTATCGAGAGGCGCTGCTGAATATTGTTGAACGTAACAATGTGGAGGGGCTGATGGCCGAACCGCTGCCGGAAGCTGTGGGCGAAAACGTGTCGGCCGAGCCAAAGTAGTTTCGCCGCCTACATCCGGCTTTCGCGCGCCAGTTTTTCCAGCAACTCCCGCCACAAACGTACTTGCGAGGCGCCACCCTTGCGACTGGTGCCGTTGGCGGTCCATACATCATCATCGTTGAAGCTGAATACCGGCTCCAGATCAGGCCGTTGCGAGGCCGGGCGAAGTTCCTTGACCAGGTTGTCCATGATCCAGGGCTCGGCATCCGGCGTCGGGTAGTAAGCAAGGACCATGTGTGCCTCATTGACGCTCTTGGCCTGCACATAGGTAATACGCAGGCGCTCGATGGGAACGCCCAGTTCCTTCAGTGAAAGATACTTGGCGATCGAGTAATCCTCGCAATCGCCGGCAAACAGGCCGAGCATTTCCACCGGTGTCGCCCAGTAATCTTCACGGCCCCAGGCAACCTGGTCATTGGCATAGGGCACCTGATTGAAAAAATCGTTGGTCTTACGCATGGTCAGCGACTCGGCGCGCGCCTCGGAGGCGCGAGCACCAACGGCTTCAGCACCCCGCATGTCGTTGAGCAGACGCTTCCAGACCATCAGGCGCTTGACGGCATCGGGAGAGAAGCGGCGGTTAACGTAAGAAATCAGGTTGTCGGAGAAGTCGACAAGACCGGCAATGGCAAAAGGAGAAAGCCACAGTACAAGCACTATTCCAAAGGGCAAGAGTCTTCGCTTAAGCAAAAAAACCTCATTGGCAGAGAAAGGCGATAGCAAATTTTACTTTATCCCGCTGAGTTTGATCTTTGAATAGCTGAGTTGTGCCCTCGGAAGCGGGGTAGTATAACTAAATGCATATAAGAAAATGATAAGGGAATATCCGAAAAATATCCCTTTGTAATTCACTACGAAAGTGGCAAAATTTAAACAATCCTAATTATGGGGAAATTAGTTGTATTGAGGTTTTTCATTCGTGATGTTGAATTCAATTATAGGCATAAAACTGTTGCCAAATTATGTTTTGTGCCGTTTTTGAAAATTAAATTATTTTTAATGGGTTTGATTTTGTGAAGAGGTTATATGAAAAATTCAAGTATTTTCGAAAAAAAACCAAATGAATTATTTTTCATATCAGGTCCATGTGCTATTGAATCACGGTCATTTGCTCTAGAAACAGCCGAAGAATTGAAGGAAATATTCTCCAATGCCGGTTTGAAATTTGTATATAAATCATCGTTTGACAAGGCAAATAGAAGTTCTAATTCAAGTTTTAGAGGTGTCGGAATTGAGCATGGATTATCGATTTTAGATGAAATTAGAAATAAATTTGAAATTCCTGTTTTAACCGATGTACATGAAACTTGGCAAATAAAAGAAGTTGCTTCAGTCGTTGATGCAATGCAAACCCCTGCATTTCTGTGCAGACAAACAGATTTTATAGAAGCAATAGCTTCGGCTGGCAAGCCAGTTAATTTCAAAAAAGGACAGTTTCTATCGCCATGGGACATGAAAAATGTCTTAGAAAAAGCTCGTGCAGCAGCTAAGAGCTCCGGCGTCCCATACGATCATTTCGCAGTGTGCGAGAGAGGGACTACTTTCGGGTATGGTAATTTAGTGGTTGATATGAGAGGTCTTCAAATCATGTCTGAAACCACTGAAGCCCCCGTTATTTTCGACGCTACTCACTCAGTTCAACTGCCTGGTGCAAATGGGGTATCAAGTGGTGGGCAGCGGCAATACGTACCACATTTGGCTCGGGCTGCTGTTGCAACAGGAGCTGTGTCAGGGGTCTTTATGGAAACGCATCCGGATCCAGATAGAGCTCCATGTGACGGCCCCAATATGCTTCATTTTTCTAATTTACCAAATTTGCTTGCCGAACTCAAGTCAATATATTGCGTGGTTAATAGCAAATAAAAATTACCGTTTCGGGTGGATTCTTGAAAATAAGACATACTTTGGTTTCTCTTTTCGGAGTGATAGGAACCCAAATATTATTTTTTTGGTCGTTATATCTTATCGGAATCCATTTTGGAGCAGCTGATTTAGGGGAGTTTAATTCTCAATTGGCCTTTGGGTGTTTTATAGGAAATCTATCTGCTTTACGTTATGAGCTAGCTTGTGTTTCTGAAGATAGAAATTCTACAATAAATGCACTATTTCATTCGGTTTTGTTATCGTTGCTAATTTTGTCTGCCGTTCTTTTTTGCGCTGTAATTATAAATGCAAGCACAAATACACTTGTTTTTGTGTTTGCATTTATTTTTTTCTTAGGGCAGGTTTTAACGCAATATTTTATCGCACTAAGAGAGTATTCGGCTGTGTCGTTTATGCGATTGACTGGTGGAATATTGTTTGTCTGCTGCATTTTTGGGAAAACAATTTTTACCGCTATAGATTCTGTAAGCGTTTTTGATTTATATTTTTTATCTATTGTTGTGTCAGTTTTTGTTTTTTTTCCCGTTCGAAGTTTATTTGAAGTTGGATTGATTAAATTCGATCTTTGTTTTTATAAATCAAATTACAGATTTCCTTTTTACATATTTCCGGCAACCATTTTCTCTTCTATTTTGTTATATGCCTTGCCGATCCTATTTCCGAGTTTATTTGGTGCGGAAGAAGCTGGTTATTTTGCTATTGCCTTCCGAATCGGGGCTTTTCCTGTTTCTCTTATAGCTCAGAGTGTTGGAAGTGTGCTTCGAAGGGATGCTGTTGGGGCTTGCACAAATGGAAGTGCTAAAAAATTAAAAGAAGTATACATATTTTACGCAAAAATAATTTTTTCATTCTCGCTGTTGTATTTGGTTTTTGGGTATTTTTTTGGACGGGAAATTATATTGTTTGTTTTTGGAAGCTCATGGGGAAAATCGGTTGAGTATTTTATGTATATGCTTCCGATGTTTTCACTACAATTGGCGTATACGAGCTTGTCTCAAATATTTCTAGCAACAAATAATCAAAAGCTTGATTTTCTATTGCAATTTATGATCGGCAGTGGATTGGTTCTAAGTGTTTTTATTTCGGTGATTCTAAAACTTTCTCCTCTCTGTATGGTTGAAATTTTTTCAATATCGGGGGGGGGCTTGATAATTGTGGGCGTGTTCTTTACCGCTAAAGTCGGACTACGAGATAGGCCTGTCTAGATAAATATTAATTTTGGTGTATTTTATATGATTTTATTGGTCGTTGATTCGATGGAGCGCCATCGGTTTTTCTATAGGTTGGCATGCAGCCTACAGAAAGAAGGACGTCATGTAGTATTTTTGGTAAGCGAGCCGTTAAGTTATCTTCTATTAAAAAACAAAGGATTTAGTGCGTATTACCCAAGTAGATTTTTTAGTGGCAACAAAAAAATTAATATCGATGCAGAAGAAAAAATAAAATTTTCGATAGAAGTAGTAAATGAGGTAATTCCTTCGGAAAGAGCTATTTCAGACTATTTTTCAGTATATTCACTCTTGGAAAAAATAATTGGTGAGTTGAATATAAATAGAGTTTTAATGTGGAACGGTCAGCAACTAATCTGCAGAGCAATTACGGAGGCTTGTAGATTGAATCATGTTGATTTGGGATTTTTCGAAATATCAAATTTGCCAAATAAGCTGTTCTATGATCCCGCTGGTGTTAATGCACTCTCGGATTTGGCTAAACATCCAGAATTACTGGATAAATATGATGAAATTACTGATGAATTTCACGAAAATTGGATGAGTTTGTATGAGGCATATAAAGCTAGGCCAATTCCACAATCTGTAAAATCAATGAGAAGCAAATTACTTTCATTTTTTAATTATCTATTGAAATATTTGTCTTTTGGCGTAGGTAGAGTAAATTTTGAATTTTTGAAAAAAAATAAAAAATTGCTGATACCGAAATCAAAATTTAGTTCGATATCATCAGATGAGTTGAATTCGATTCGTTATATATTTTTGCCTCTACAAGTATCGGGAGATACTCAAGTTAAGCTTCACTCGGATTTCGATAATCTTGGGGCAATAAATTTTGCAAATACTTTGGCTAAAGAGCATGGCCTTAAGCTGCTAGTAAAAGTACACCCTGCAGAAAATAATAGTACGCATTTAGATAAGATTCTCAAACTAATGGATGATCTTAAATTCGAAATGGTCAATGTTGGAACGATCGATTTAATTAAATCATCTGAGTTGATAGTTACCATTAATTCGACGGTTGGTTTAGAAGCTATGCTATATCAGAAAAACTTGATCGTTTTGGGGCGTTGTTTTTATAAATCTTTTGATAGAAGTAGACTTTTAAAATATATACATAAATTCTTAATTGATCGGGTTGACTATTTTGGAAGTGATGATATCCCTGATGAAGCCTGTATGCGAATTTTCGAGATAGTGGGTAATCGAGATGTCTGATTTACTACGACTTGTTTTAAATGATATTAAAGTTAATCCGTTTTTTAAAAGTAAAGTAATCGTCGTCTTGTACCGAATAGCTCATTATTTTTCAATGGGGCCTTTTTACCTTAAACTGCTTGGAATTCCCGCAATATTTTTTTATATTTTCTTAACTGAATGGATTTTGGGCGTAGAGATTCATCCAAAAACAAAAATCGGAAAAAATTTTCGAATTTTTCACGGTTGTGGTTTAGTTATTAACGGATACAGTCACATTGGTGACGATTGCATTGTTCGGCAAGGGGTAACTATTGGGAATATCCTGAAGAAAAACGGCGAGATTAGCGGAGCGCCTAAAATTGGATCAGGAGTAGAGTTTGGTGCAAACTCTCAAGTATTGGGTGATGTCGTGATCGGGGATTTCGCGAGAATTGGCGCCGGTGCAGTAGTAATAACAGATGTACCATCTGGAGCGACTGCAGTTGGGGTTCCCGCAAGAGTGATTTTAGGAAGGAATTGATTTATGAAGGTATTTTTGTTGCATCCAGGAAAGGCAAATTATCCGGAAATTGCCGCTTATTCTGAATATTTTAAAACAAAATATAACTGCGAGTTTCTCGTTGGTAAAGAAAGTGATTTCGAAAAAATAGATAACAAAAGAGATTATGTTGTCTGGTGCATAATGGGGTTTTATCCAAACCGCATAGATTGCAAAAAGTTAATACATGATTACCGTTCATTGTCTGTCGGACGCTTTTGTGCTTTGAAGGACATAGTTAAACGATTTTTCAATGCTAGCCCTGATCTAAGAATATTTCAAAATGAGAAAATAGAGAAAGTTATGGGGTTCAAGGATGGTGTTAAATCAATTCTAATTCCGATGGGGGTTCCTGCTTGGATATTCGAAATAAATAAAAAAAAATCAAAGAGAAAAAATGATTTAATCGAGTTATGTTACATCGGAGAGATGAGCGTAGAGCGAAAGTTTGACAAATTATTAGACTCATATGTGGCATGGGCAAATAATAATGCACAAAGTGGAATAAGAACGGATTTGGTTTTAGTTGGAACCCCCGATGAATCTATTTTCAAAAAATATTCATCAATTGATTCAATCAAATTTGCGGGTAGGCATACGCAAAGAGATGCTCTACAGATTGTAAAGAATTCTGATTTTTCTATTTGCTATTTCCCATATCATCGCCCTCACAAATATCAAACACCAACCAAGTTATTAGAATATGCAGCTTTAGGTGGGAAAATTATCTGCAATGATAGTCCTTCTAATTTGGACACAATAAACCTGCTAAAATTAAATTGTTTGGTAACGGGAAAGAATATTTTTGATGATTTGGATATTGAGTCAATATATTCTATTCGCGACGAAGATGGAAATTACTTAAAAGAACGCATCTCATGGGGGGAGGTGTTAGATAAATCTGGCTTGTACGAAGTAATTTCGGATATGCAATAAGGTGAAGTCAGTGAAATTTTATGGTTATTTTGTAGAAATTATTCTGTCTTTAAGTTTGTTCTTGTTTTCTCTTAATGCTTTCAGTGTGCGAGCAACTGCGTTATCGTATGGACTAATTCTCGTTTTAGTTATTATAAAATTGCCAGAATTTTTTAAGATTAAAAAGTCTAGCCTGCGCGCAGGTGGGGTTTTGTCGATTGTATTTATATTTACAATGATGGCTTCTGCAAGGCACGGGATATATTTTAACTTTTTATTAAAATCATTTTTTATTTTTGTGTATTCATATGTCTTGTACGTGTTTTTTTCGGAGCGAATTATTAAGCGAGAGTCAATAAATAATTGTTTGAAATTTTTGATTATTGCTCATTCGCTCTTCTTTGCGATACAAATATTATACTATTTGTTGTTTGGCGATATTGTTGACTTTAATAATTATGTTAGAGAAGTTGAGTCCGATTCTCTATATTTCACCAAAGCACTAGAAGGTGCTGCTCTCGATATAAGAGGTGGTGGGCTATTTTCTGAACCTTCTTTTTACTCTATGACAGTTGTTCCTGCATCAATTATATTATTGGTGAATGAAAAAAAAATAGGGGTAATCTCTTTTCTAGGTTTCTCTACCGCTGCGTTAAGCTTTTCTATTGCTGCGTTGCTGGTTGTCGGACTTGTTGTTCTGTTTTATTTTTTTGTATTTAATACAGATTATATAAAAAAAATAATTCTAATTGTTTGTTTGGTTTTCGCAATGCCCTTCTTTTCCGATTTCTACGACAAGAGAGTCATAATGGCATACGATTATGATGCCGTTAGTAGTCGGTCTGCGATTTTTGATGAATTTTATTTCCGCCCATTTATTGACGATTTAATTGGTAGTGGATTTTATTGGGATGAAAACTATATCCAGGGTGTGACCGGAATATGGGGGTTTCAGATCAGGGACTCGTCTTTTTATGCATATTTATATTATTGTGGCGGAGCGATAGGCTTCGTTTTGTTTTTTTCTATTTTATGGTTCTCCATGAAAAGGGAAAAAGTAAAAATTTTGTTTTTACTCCCTGTTTTCCTATTTAAGTTTCATATACTTTATGGTGTTTTGTTTGTTTTTGTTTTGTTTATGTACTTGATTGATAGCAATGAATGTCAAAAATGATATTTGAACAGAGTGTGACTTGTTTTGGTGATTCTCTATGAATATAGTAAATATTGTAGAAGCGACGGCTACCGGGACGTTATCAATGGTAGCTCTCTTAAGTGCCTCCCAATGCGAAAAGGGTCATGATGTTTGCGTGATTTATTCTAAGCGTCCTGAATCACCACTCAATATCAAAGACGTTTTTGATGAAAGAGTGCGTTTAATTAATATTCAGATGGATGGCAAACTTAATAAAATTTATTCGATTATTAAAATGGCTATCCTACTTAATCGTATTGGTCCCGACGCTGTCTTCTTACATTCTTCTTTTGCCGGGTTTTTAGGGCGAGTTGCTGGTTTGTTTTGTTTCGGTAATGCGCGATTTTATTATGTGCCTCATTGTATCTCCATGATGAGGCAAGATATAAGTAATTTAAAGCGTTTGTTTTTTTCTATTTTAGAGATTTTCGCATCAATTAAGAAATGTGATTATGTGGCTTGCTCGAGAAGTGAGCTTTCAGTAATTAAAAAATATATTCCTTTTAGGTTGTGCCATCTGCTTGAGAATTCAGTTAATTTTCCTCCTGTTAATGTCTCGAATAAGATTGAATCAAATGGTGTTGTGAAAGTAATAACAGTCGGGCAAATTAGAAAGCAAAAAAATCCCCAGCTATTTTCGAAGTTATCCGAAGTTATGAGGGATGAAGATTTTAATGTTGAATTTATATGGGTTGGAGATGGTGATTCAGAAGAAAAGAATAGCCTTCTTAAATCAGGAGTACAGGTAACAGGTTGGGTCGAAAGAGAGAAAGTTTTTGATCTGTTAAAAAATGCAAATATTTATTTGTCTACCTCCCTGTGGGAGGGCATGCCCGTTTCTATAATTGAAGCCCAGCTGATGGGATTACCCGTTGTTGCATCTTCCTGCGCTGGGAATATCGATGTGGTTGAGCATGGTGTAACTGGATTTTTATTCGATAGTACTGATTCAGCCATTTCGTGTTTGGTTGAACTGATTGGGAACGAAGAAAAATTTAAATCTATCGCTATGGAAGCAAATGTTCGAGCTCGCGATCGATTCGGTTACGATAGATATTCAAGTGCAGCAGAAAAGCTGCTAGGTTCGTATTAATAATATGGTGATGATATGATTGATTATATTAATATAGCTAAGCGGGTAATAGAAATTGAAGCAAGTGGAGTTGCTGGCCTGGCTAAGAATTTGGATTCTTCATTCAATACAGCTATTTCGCAGATAATTAACTCGAAGGGCCGGGTTATTATTTGCGGAATGGGAAAGTCTGGAATTGTTGGTCGAAAAATATCTGCAACTTTAGCAAGTACTGGCACGCCCAGCTTTTTTATGCATCCAGCCGAGGCTTATCACGGCGATCTTGGCATGGTAGCTCAAGAAGATGTATTCATTGCTATATCTTACTCGGGTGAAACAGATGAGCTATTGAAACTGATTCCTTTTTTAAAGAACAATAGAAATTACATCGTTTCTCTGACTGGCTATAATAATTCCAGCCTTGCAAAGGCGGCTGACTGTAATCTGAATATACAAGTATTGGAGGAGGCGTGTCCATTGCAATTGGCTCCTACTGCGTCTACGACAGCTACTTTAGCTATGGGGGATGCTCTAGCGGTTACGCTCATGACTGTTAGAGGCTTTAAGCCGGAGAATTTTGCGAGATTTCATCCCGGAGGATCCCTTGGGAGACGGTTATTGTCGACCGTTGGAGATGAAATGATTAGAGATAATTTGCCACTGGTTTCGCCTGGGTCGAAAGTCATCGATCTGATGCAAGCGATGACTTTGGGGAAATTAGGAATTGCCATAGTTTACGATGGGTATGTTTTAGGAATAATTACTGATGGCGATATCCGTAGATCAATTCAAAAATGTGGAAATTTGATTTTTGAATTGGTTGCCGAAGATTTCATGACTAAAAGTCCTACATCTGTTCCTATTCAAACTAGAGTGGAAGATGCTCTTGTATTGATGGGTAAAAAGCAAATTACTACGCTTCTTGTTTATGATGACAATGCACTTGTTGGCGTTTTTAAAAAATGAAAAATTTATTTATTTCATTTTTTTTTTGGGTAGGGATCGTTGATGCATCCCCTCCTGGTGTTGTCGTTGCACACAGTTTAGCTAGTAGCCATATTTATCTAGGGTCGCCTTCTATAATTATTTCACCGTGCGGCCGTCCAATGATTACATACGATAGCTTTGGGTCAGGATCTAAGGAAAATACCACTTATATAAAAGACTCAGCGGACGGAGGTAAAACTTGGAACGATCTTGCGGTAGTAAAAGATCAGTACTGGTCGTCTGTTTTTATTCATGATGAAGCTTTATATATTATTGGGACTTCAAGGGTTGGAGGGAAAATAAGTATTCGTCGTTCTAGTGATTGTGGTAGGACATGGACAGTACCAATTGACCCATCATCAGGTCTGTCGAGTATTAAAGGTCGTTTTTTTTCTGCCCCAGTTCCAGTCATTCGATATAAAAATAGATATTGGAGATCCTTTGAGAATCATGATCCAGCGGGATTTCAATCTTTAGTTTTGTCGATTCCAACAGATGGTGATTTGCTAAACACCGATAGATGGACTGTAACTAATTTTCTTAAAGGTAATAGTAATTGGTTATCCGGAAAATTTAAAGGTTGGCTTGAAGGTAGTTTGATCGTTTCTCCTGATGGGAGAATAAAGAATGTTATGCGTGTTTATTATAACGATCTGCCTGAAAAGGTCGCTTTTGTAGATGTGGATGATTCAAATATGTCCATTTCATTTTCCGAAGGTGACGGTTTTGTAGATTTTCCCGGTGGCGGTAAGAAGTTCTCACTTAAGTTCGATCAAGCTTCCAGGAGGTATATTGCATTTACAAATATTGTTTTACCTGAGTATATTGGAATGAATTATGAACGAGTCAGAAATGTTCTGGCTATGATTTCATCCTCTGATTTAAAAAAATGGAGCATAGCTAAAATTGTTTTAGCTCACTCAGATGTATCTAATCATGGTTTTCAATACGCAGATTGGATTATTGTTGGCGACGATATTTATCTGGCGATAAGAACTGCTTATGATGATGATAGTGGCGGGGCCGATAATCAGCATAATTCGAACTTTATAACATTTCATAGGTTTTCGAATTACAAAAAATTTTTAAATTAATTTTGAGGTCTTATGAGATACAAAACTTGCGTTGTATTTGGTGGTTCCGGATTTATTGGGAGTCACTTTATCTTGCATTTGTTAAAAAATAATTTGGCAGATCGAATTTTGATAGCTGATATAGCTGAACCTAGATCAGATTTCAATATAGTTGATGCGCGACTTGAATACTTTAACTTAGATGTAAGAACAAATTTTGATACCTGGTGTTTGCCTCAAGAGGTAGATTTAATCGCTAACTTCGCCGCTGTTCATAGAGAACCCGGTCATGAGCTTTTTGAATATTATGAAACAAATATATTGGGCGCAGAAAATATTTGCTCTTGGGCGGAGCTTGTAGGATGTAATACGATTATTTTTACCAGCAGTATTGCTCCTTATGGACCATCCGAGGAGGTTAAAACTGAGGATTCATTACCTACGCCTCATAGTCCATATGGAGGATCTAAGCTTGTTGCCGAGAAAATTCATATGGTATGGGAAAAGGCAAATTCAAATCGGGTTTTGGTAATTGTTCGACCTGGTGTCGTTTTTGGCCCTGGTGAGCGAGGAAATGTTACGAGGCTCATTAAGGCTACGTTGCGCAGATATTTCTTTTATATGGGGAATTGTGATACTAGGAAATCGGGTGGTTATGTTAAGGAACTGATTTTGACAATGTTTTGGGCATTAAGTAAATTCGAAAAGTGTGGCGGTGTGTTTTTATATAATTTTATGATGAAAACCCCGCCGTCTGTTAAAAACTATGTCGACACTGTTTGTGAAGTCGCCGGTATTAAACGGTGGATTCCTTCTTTACCATTTCGTTTGTTGTTGTTAATTTCTTACGCTGTTGAAGGACTGGCGGTCCCCTTAGGTATCAAGCAGCCAATTAGTCCAGTGAGAATTCGTAAATTGGTTCGTTCTAATAATATTCAGCCCGCTGTTTTAATATCGAATGGATATGTTTACAAATATAACCTTCTTTCAGCTATGCAGGACTGGAGAGCTGATCGACCGAGTGAGTGGCGTTAGTTTTTTTCTATATATGAGGTCAGGTAATGCGGGTCCTAATTGTTGGTGGTGCGGGATATATCGGTTCCCATATGGTATGGCTGCTTGGTGAAAAAGGGGTTGAATTAGTTACCTTGGATAATTTATCTGGTGGCTATCGAGACGCGGTTTCTTACGGAAATTTTGTTCATGGAGATATTTCTGACCGACTAATTCTCGATCAGGTATTTTCTGATTATAAATTTGATGTTGTTATGCACTTCGCGTCATATATACAGGTTGGTGAGTCAGTAAGAAACCCGGCTAAGTATTACCAAAATAATGTTTCGAATACGCTGAATCTTTTAAATTCTATGGTGGCTCATGGTGTTAATAAGTTTATTTTTTCGTCTACAGCCGCTATATTTGGTGAGCCAAAATATACGCCCATCGACGAAGGCCATCCAAAGCAACCAATTAATCCCTATGGCCGTAGTAAATTTATGATTGAAGAGGTGTTGTCTGATTACCGTAATTCCTACGGATTAAATTCTGTATGTTTAAGGTATTTTAACGCTGCGGGAGCTCATCCGGACGGGATGATTGGCGAGCGGCATGATCCAGAAACCCATTTAATTCCTCTTGTTTTGCAAGCTGCTTCAGGGCGGCGATCTGGTATCACATTATACGGTAGCGACTACGATACTCCGGATGGAACATGCATTCGTGATTACGTTCACGTCATGGATCTCGCTGAGGCACATTGGTTGGCGATTAAGTATTTATTCGGTGGCGGTGAGTCTACTGCATTTAATCTTGGTAACGGTGCGGGGTATTCCGTAAATGAGGTAATAAAATCTGCAGAAAGAATTACAGGAAGATCTATTTCTATCATACAAGGTGAGCGGCGTGATGGAGATCCTGCTAGATTAGTTGCAGACTCTTCCAAGATCAAAGCTCAGCTTGGCTGGGATCCTCGTTTTTCTGACTTAGATACCATTGTTAAACATGCATGGAACTGGGAAAAAAATCGGTAATTTCGATTTTTTATTTTTTCTGTATTCAGAGGTGCTGAATTTGATCTTATCAATTCAAATATTGAGAGCTATAGCCGCATTGCTTGTCGTCTTGCATCATATTTCTTGGAAATGCTCGCAATTTAGTTCTTCTAACCCTTGGGATTGGATGACTTTTGGGGGTGCTGGCGTTGATCTCTTCTTCATCGTCTCTGGATATATCATGTGCCAAGTGTCTTATTCGCGGGAAAATAATTTTATTGTTTTTATTTCCGCTAGAATAAAGAGAATTATCCCCTTGTACTGGGGGCTGTCTTTTTTTGCATTGGTTGTCTATTTACTTAGTCCCCATTTGGTTAATAGTTCGGGAGGGGATACGGATGTATATTCTTCTTTCTTTTTATTGCCCACAAAAGGTAAGTATCTGATTCAAAATGGGTGGACGCTGAGATTTGAATTTTTGTTTTATTTCATATTTGCTTTGTTTTTGGTGTTTTTTAAAGGGGTTCTGCATCTAATATTTACTTCGTTATTTATTTGCGCCCTTGTTTTTATTGGGATAGTGTTCAGCGTAGATGGTATTGTGTTTGAGTTTTTAACATCTCCGATGTTGTTTGAGTTTGTTTTTGGAATGTCTGTTTTTTTCATTTTTTATAAAAATTTTAATGTAAGGTTTGAGTTTGGGATATTGCTTGTGGTCTTAGGGGGGGCTCTTTTTTATCTTTCCGACAATAATTGGAATTTACACCGCGTTTGGTCCTGGGGTGTGCCTGCTTTAATTTTTTTTGTTGGAATAAGAAGTCTAGAAGCGAAATTTAATAGCGGATGGCGATCTTGGGCCGTATGGCTTGGGAAACTAGGGGATTCGTCCTATTCGCTCTATTTGGTTCATCCGTTTTCTCTTGCCGGCTCGGCTATTTTTTTGAAAAAAATCGGTTTTTCATATAATCCATTTATATTCTCATTTGTCCTGTTTTTCTCGGCATTGATTTCCGGATATTTGTGTTATCTCCTGTTGGAACAGCCTTTGTTGAAAGCTTTTCGTCGTTTTTCGCTATTTCCTGGTTTTTCTAAATAATTTGTTAAGTTTTTCATATTGTTCGTATATAAATATGCTTAATTTATGTTGAGGCGAGTTTTTTTAAATCGCTGTTGTTATCCCACATTGTTGTCGGTTTTTTCGATAGACGAAACAGACTAATTCCTAGCCGAGATTATAATTTATTTTCATCGAGCTAGCTTTTAGACCCTCTCCTGATTATCTCGCGATATTGACATCAGTGGCCTTTGATGTGAGGAAAAATAGGGAGGAAGCGGTGGCTATCTGAGTTAATATAGCCGATGCGGGGGGAGATTGGGAGGCTCGAGTTTTCTGGATCTATTTTCCTTTGGCGCCGGCGTCGTCCGATGTGTGTGCTTCCGGTCATGTTCAGTGGCTGATCGGACATAGGGGTTATTCTGTTTTTTCTGTCACAAACTATGTTTTATTGATGCACTTGTCTCTTCGTGGGGGACTCGGTTGTTAAATTGTCGGGCTGCTTGCATTAGCTTCTTTCTGTGTGCTAGCGCCAATCAGAGTGGTTGGCCGCTTAATGAGGCCCCACTTATTTAGCTGCCGTATCTCGTTTGAGATCAAAATATGCCTTTCGTAATATATGGAAAAGCGCTTTGTCATGGCATGATCTGGCTGCGTTCACATTGTTACAGTATCAAACGGATTTCCTATGGCACTGATGTCTTCCGGGCTGGCTCGGCCCCACAGTTCTAAGATTGCATTTCTTCACCGTGCCCTGGATGCAACCGTAATCCTGATTTCGCTGACCATCGCGATGCAGGTAACCCACGGTCTCGATTTCGAGCCGCGGTATGCACAGGCAGGGGTGTGGAGCGTCTTGCTCTTTCTTTCCATCGGCGGCGCCCGGCACATGTACGGTTCGTGGCGGGTCGTGCCGATTCAGGAGGCGATTGCTGCCACCTTGATCACCTGGTTCTGGGTGGTCGTCATCCTCGTTTTCATGGCCTTCCTAGGTAAATCCTCGTCCGATTATTCGCGGGCAGTGATTCTGGTCTGGTTTGGACTGACTCCGGTTTTGCTGGCCTTAATGCGTTTTTCCTTGCGCATGATTCTCAACAGCCTGCGTTCGAGCGGGCGCAACATTCGTACTTTGGCGGTGGCGGGCAAGACCAAGCTCGGGCAGCAGGTGGTCAACAAGGTTGAAAAAACACCCTGGCTGGGTATGGAGTTCATTGGCTTCTTTGATGACCGCCTGGCTGAGCGGGAGTGCCGGCACGCCGCCAACGATGCGCAGGGTATCGGTCGTTTTGGCGAACTGGTAGAGCTGGCCCGTGAAGGCAAGGTTGATTACATCTACATCACGCTGCCGATGAAGGCAGAAAATCGTATCGTCGAGCTGGTCAACGAGCTCAGTGATACAACTGCTTCGGTTTATCTGGTGCCCAATTTCTTCGTTTTCGACCTGCTGCACGGCAAGATCACAAGCCTGGATGGCATTCCCGTGCTTAGCCTGCACGAAAGTCCGTTCTACGGCGTGGATGGCTGGGTCAAGCGGCTTGAGGATATTGTGGTGGCTTCCCTGATCTTGCTGCTCATTGCCGTGCCGATGGCGATCATCGCGCTTGGCGTCAAGCTGACGTCGCCGGGGCCGGCGCTTTTCAAGCAGCGTCGCTACGGTTTGAACGGTGCTGTGGTCGAGGTCTGGAAGTTCCGCAGCATGACGGTGTGCGAGGATGGTGACAAGGTGGTGCAGGCTCAGAAGGGCGATATGCGGATCACGCCGTTCGGGGCTTTCCTGCGCAAGACATCGCTGGATGAACTTCCGCAGTTTTTCAATGTCTTGCAAGGGACGATGTCGGTTGTTGGTCCGCGGCCGCATGCGGTTTCTCATAATGAGGAGTACCGCAAACTGATTCGCGGTTACATGCTGCGCCACAAGGTCAAGCCGGGGATCACTGGCTGGGCGCAGGTCAGCGGTTGGCGCGGTGAGACGGAAACGCTGGATAAAATGGAAATGCGCGTCAAATATGATCTGGAATATGTGCAAAACTGGTCGTTGTGGCTGGATATAAAGATCATTTTTTTGACGGTCTTCAAGGGCTTCATCAACAAGAACGCGTATTGAGGAACGCGGACTGTACCTTGGTACTACGCCTTTGGTTTTATTTGGTTTTTCAAAATTTTGGTTGACGGTGTTGGTCGGACTTGTTAACCTTTGGACATATTCTTTTTTGAGAGGTGCGTATGAAGAAAATCGCAAAGTTTGCTATCGCTGCCAGCGCGCTGGTCGTTAGCTTTTCCGCAGCTGCTGCGTTCAGCAGCACGATGTCGATGGGCCAAGTCGGTACCGAGACCCAAACCCGTCTTTCTCAAGGCGCCTCTTTGTCAACGATCGCTGTTGATGCCCGCGCAAGCGGCATTCCTGCTGGCGTTCTTGCCCTTTCGATGCTGAGCCAGGGCCAGGATGCAGCTGGTGTGGTTGCTGCGTTGGTGCGTGCTGGTTACGATGCCAAAACTGTTGTCAATACCGCAGTTGCTGCCGGTTTTAGCTACAACGCAATGTTCGCAGCCGCTGTTGGCGCTGGTGCTGATCCGACGTCCATGGCTGCTCCGACGGCTGCCGGTGGTGAAGGCGGCGGCGGTACCGGTGCCGGTGGCGGCTTTGGCGCCTTCGGTTCCACCCCGACGGCTACCTTCGGTGGTGGTGGCGGTGGCGTCCGGGCCAGCGGTTCCTGATCCGGGGTTTTTCCAAAAAAAGCAGCCCTAGGCTGCTTTTTTTTTGCCTTGTTGCCAACGTTTCATAGCAGGTCCCTGATGGTTTCCCTTTCCTCGACGTCCGTTTCCGAGCAACCGCTCAATGATCGCCTTGTGTACTGGGGGTTTCTTTCTCTGCTGGTCTGGGTGCCACTGCCGCTGGGCAGCAATCGGACCTGGGCTGTCGCTATCCTGATTTGTTTTTCGCAGTTGTTGCTGCTCGGTTCGGCCTATGCCTGGCGGAACGCGTTGCCTGAAGCCTTGGCGCGCCTGGCCCGCTTCAAGTGGCCGCTTTTGTTGCTCGCCGCTTTTTGCGGCCTGGTGATGTTCCAGTTGGTTCCGTTGTCGGCGTCGCTGCTCGGGCTCCTGTCGCCGGAGACGCTGGCCGTCAAGGAAGGCGTCGCGAGCCTGGAGTTGTCGCTTGATCCAGCCCAGACCTCAATTTACGCAGCGCTGTCTTTTGCTTATTTCAGTTGTTTCCTGGTGGCTGTGCTGACCATCCGGGACAAGGAGCGCCTCGATCGGATGGCGTTCATCCTGGTTTGTTCTGGCTTGTTGCAGGCGCTGCTTGGTGTTGCCTTGTATTCGGTCCGTGCCAAGTACCAGATTTTCTTTTTTGAGGTTTTCCACAAGCGGGTTCTCGGTACTTACGGCTATCACAACCATATGGCTGGCTACATGGAGATGTGCTTGTCGGTGGGTATCGGATTGATGCTGGCTCGTTTGGGTAGCAGTCGGCGCCGGCGTGCGCTGGGCGACTGGAAGCAGAAGCTGCAGGTGGCCTTCGAGTTCATGTTGAGTCCCAAGATGCGGTTGCGCATGGTGTTGATCGTTATCGTCATTGCCCTGGTGCTGACGCGTTCGCGCATGGGTAACGGCGGTTTCTTCATCTCGATGCTGGTGGTTGGATTGTTGTCGATCAGTTTGTCGCGCAAGATGGCGCCGGCCACGGTCGGCCTGATTGCCAGCCTGGTGATCATTGACGTGGTGGTGGTGGGATCCTGGGTTGGCGTCGAGAAGGTCGTCAACCGTATGCAGAACACGACGATGAGCCAGGAAGGTGTGGTTGGCGCCAAATCCGCTTCTGGTGGCCCGATCGAAGAGTCGGTCGAGTTGCGACTTGAGGCCGCCCGCTACGCGCTTGACCTGGTCGAGGCGTTTCCTGTTTTCGGTACCGGGGCCGGGACTTTCTATAACACCTATATCCGTTATCGTGCCCCGCGCCACTACTACTGGGATCACGCCCACAACGATTATGTCGAGATTGCGGCCGATAACGGTCTGGTCGGGCTGGGTATTTTGGGCCTTTTTGTGGTGTTGACCGCAGCGAAGGCGATTCAGGTTTTGCGCAAGCGCCGTTCGTCCTTGCCGCGCGGTATTGCTTTCGGTGGCTTGATGGCGTTGCTGTCGCTGATGATCCACAGTGCGGTCGACTTCAATTTGCAGACGCCGGCCAACGCACTGACTTTGGTGGTTGTAATGTCGATGATCTGGATCGCTAGTGAGCTGCCTTCCGGAGACAATGCCAGCGAAGCAGTCAAAAAAGTGCGGCGCAGTCGGCGTCGGCGTAGCTCGTCCACGGTGGATGAGTCTTTGGGAGTGGCGTAATGACTCTGAAGCGACAGTTGCTGATCGGTATTTCAGCGGTTTTTCTGCTGGTTTTTGTTGGCCTGATTGCGGTAGGCATCCAGAGTACGCGGAGCTATCTTGAGCAGCAACTGGGGTCGCATGCGCAGGATGCTGCGTCGTCCTTGTCCTATCCCCTGTCCCAATCATTGGGCAAGGGTGATGCCGGGCTGGCGTCGATTCAGGTTTCAACCTTGTTCGACCGCGGCTATTTTCAGCGGATTACGGTGCGTGCGACCGATGGTTCATCGATTGTCGATCGTGAGTTGCCGGCCAAGATCGAAGGTGTGCCGCTGTGGTTCTCGTCCCTGGTCAGCCTGCAGGCACCGCCCGGCGAGGCGCTGGTGTCGTCCGGTTGGCGCCAGTTGGGCCGGGTTGTGGTGATTTCGCAGCCGACCTATGCTTATCAGCATTTGTGGTCGTCCTGCCTGGAAACTGCCGGCTGGATGCTGCTGGCTTATGTCGTGGCGATCCTGCTCTCGCGCATGGTGCTGCGCTGGATCCTGTTGCCGCTGTCGGCCATCGAGCGCACTGCGCTGGAGATCCAGGAGCGGCGTTTCGGGCAGATCGGCATCGTGCCCAAGGCGCTGGAACTGCTGCGCGTGGTCAAGGCAATGAATGGCATGTCGCGCCGCATTGCCGAGATTCTCGATGCCGAAACCCGGCGTGCCGATGCATTCCGCCGCGAGGCTTACCAGGACGAAGTGACCGGGCTGGATAACCGGCGCAGTTTCGACCTGCGTTTCAACCAGTTGCTTGAGGGGGACGTTCATTTTTCCGATGGTTCGCTGATCGGTCTGGAAGTGAATAACCTCAAGGAATTCAATACCGAGACCAGTTACCAGCGCGGCAATGCGCTGCTGGTGTCGCTGACCCGAATTGCCAGCGAGCTGCTTGGTCAGCGCGCGGTGATCCTCGGCCGGATCGGCGGTACCTCCTTCGGCTTTGTCGTGCTCGGTCTCGATACGCAGCAGATTTCCGCGCTGTGTCGTGAGTTGCGCGCCGAGATCGAGCGTGCCGCGGGCGACGAGGATATTTCCTTCAGCCTGGGGGTGGTCAATTTCAACAAGGGCGACAAGCGCTCGCAGGTCATGGCCAGGCTTGATTTGGCGATCGAGACGGCCCGCCAGTCCGGCCACAATGCGCTGCAACTGTTGATCGAGGACGAGGGCAGCGATGTCTCGATCGGTTCTTTGGCCTGGCGCGAACTGATCCAGAGTGCGCTTGCCGAAAATCGCTGGACGCTGCTCGGTCAACCGGTGGTTTCCCTGGAAACGCGCGACCTGATCCACCATGAAATCATGACCCGCCTGGTCGGCAAGGACGGCCACCTGGTGCCGGCGTCGAAATTCCTGCCGATGGCCTTGCGCCATCACTTGATGGCCGATATCGACCAGGCCTTGCTTGAGCTGGTTTTCCGGATTATCGAGGCGGATGCAACGTCGACCGCCAACCTGGCCGTCAATATGTCGACGCAGAGTCTGGAGAGCGGCAGTTTCGTCAAATGGCTGGCTGGCCGCCTGAACCGCCTTGGGCCGCTGGCGGCTCGCCTGTCCTTCGAGCTGACCGAATACGGTTGTTCGATCGACGTCGAGGCAACGCGACGCTTTGCCGCGCTGGTGCGCGAACATCAGGCCCGTTTTGGTATCGACCACTTTGGTCTGGCGCCGAACTCGCTGCAGATCCTGCGCGAAGTGCCGCCCGATTACATCAAGCTCGATACCGGCCTCGTCCAGGAAGTGCCGGTCAGCGAAAGCGCCCATTCGCTCCTCAAGTCCATCGTCACGCTGGCGCGTTCGCTGGAGGTCGAGGTGATTGCGCAAGGCGTCGAAAATGCCGAGCAGGTCGAGCAGTTGATCAACGACAAGATCGCTGGCGGCCAGGGCTATCACTTCGGTGCGCCGTCGGCTGACCAGATTAATTCCTGATTCATGACCCAGCTTCCTGCAGAGATTTTCAAGGCCTACGACATTCGTGGCATCGTCAATAAATCGCTGACGGCTGACGTTGTCCGCCTGATCGGTCATGCCCTGGGCTCGCTCGCTGCAGAGCAGGGGCAGACGGCGATTGCGGTTGGTCGCGATGGCCGCCTGTCCGGTCCGGAGCTGGCTGGGGTCCTGATGGACGGCATTTGCGCGGCCGGGGTCGATGCGATCGACGTGGGCTGCGTGCCGACGCCGGTGACTTACTTTGCGGCTTATGAGCTGGGTTGCAACTCCTGCGTTTCGGTGACCGGTAGCCACAATCCGCCGGACTACAACGGTCTGAAAATGGTCATCGGCGGTACGACGCTGGCACTTGAGGCGATCCAGAATCTGAAACGCCGTGCCGAGTCCGGCGATTTGTGCCACGGCAAGGGCGAGCGCCGCAGTGCCAATGTACTGCCGGCCTATGTCGAAAAGATCGTCGGTGACGTCAAGCTGGCGCGGCCGATGAAGATCGTCATGGATTGCGGCAATGGCGTGGCAGGTGCGATTGCGCCGGAGTTGTTCAAGCGCTTGGGCTGCGAGATCGTGCCGCTCTTTTGCGAAGTCGATGGCAATTTCCCCAATCACCATCCGGACCCGTCCAAACCGGAAAACCTGGCCGATGTCATCAAGGCGCTCCAGGCGACCGATGCCGAAATCGGTATTGCCTTTGACGGCGACGGCGACCGTCTCGGTGTGGTCACCAAGGATGGCGAGATCATTTATCCGGACCGTCAGCTGATGCTGTTTGCGGCCGATGTGCTGTCACGCGTGCCGGGCGGCACCATCATTTACGACGTCAAATGCACCCGTGTGCTGGCGCCGTGGATCAGGCAGCATGGCGGCGAGCCGCTGATGTGGAATACCGGCCATGCGCTGGTCAAGGCCAAGCTCAAGGAAACCGGTGCTCCGCTGGCCGGCGAGATGTCCGGTCACACCTTCTTCAAGGAGCGCTGGTACGGTTTCGATGACGGTCTTTATACCGGTGCCCGCCTGCTCGAAATCCTGGCGCGTACGGTCGACGCCAATGCCGAGCTCAAAAAGCTGCCGAATTCGCCCTCGACGCCGGAGCTCAACATCAAGATGGCCGAAGGCGAGCCGTTTACGCTGATCGACAAGCTCAAGGCCGAAGGACAGTTCCCCGGCTCGGTGGAAATGATCACCATCGATGGCGTGCGCGTTGAATATCCCGATGGCTTCGGTCTGGCCCGGCCCTCCAACACGACGCCGGTCGTCGTGCTGCGTTTCGAGGCCGATAATGCGGCAGCGCTGGAACGTATCCAGAGCGCCTTCCGGACGGCGCTGACGGCGCTCTGGCCGGGGATTCAACTGCCGTTCTGAGCGTGTGATGCGGGCGGCCTTCCGGTGGAAGGCCGCTGCTTGACCGAGCCAGCCAGTTTCGCGGCGTGGCCGTCTTCAGTTAGCCGAGGTTTTGCCGGATGCTTGTCCGACCGGCTGTCTGGGCTGGTTTATTACTCTTCCGCCATCATCTTCAGGACGCGATCGGTAATATCGACGCCTTGGGATACAGACACGGCTTCCTGAATCACCATATCCAGATTTTCCTTCTTGGCGAGACGCCGTATTGCTTCGTTGGCTTTTTCGAGAATTCCCGAGGTGGCTTCGATCTGGCGGGCTTGCAGCTCTTCCCTGAATTCGCGCTGGCGGCGCTCGAAGGAAAGGGAGAGTTCCTTGATCTCGCTTTCCTTGCTGCGCAGCATGTTTTCTGACAGCGAACCCTTCTGTTCTGCGAGATATTTCTGTTTTTCGGCCAGTTCGTTGGCGCTGCGCTGCAGCTCGGCCTGGCGCGTGCTGAATTCGCCTTCGATTTTCTTGCTGGCCAGGATCGAAGCTGGCGCTTCCCGGACAATTCGCTCCGAATTGATGAAGGCGATTTTCGTGCCTTCGGCGAATGCCGTGGAGGAGAAGAGGGCGACCAGCGCTGATAGGGCGAGTATGCGGGGTGTGCTCGATTGCATGGCGGGAGTGGTGTCTTGAGGTGGATTGGGAAATGCTGCGTGGCTGACGGTCAACAGCTTGATTGTCGCCGAAAACGATCGTTAGAAGTCTGGCGCCGAGTGGGGGGGGCGGATCGGCGAGCTGGTCTGTGTCGGTTGAATTCTACGCGTGTCTTGATAAAAGGGATGCCTGCCCCCATAATCAAGGCATGGTTGTAATTCCGGCAAGCTGGAGGCGTTCTGGACGGGGGTTCGATTCCCCCCATCTCCACCAAAAGCGCATTGGTACAGTGCTTTTTTGATGGGGATGTCCCGGTTTCGACAGGGCGGGCAAAGGTAAGCAGGCAACTCGACAGGCGACGGACGTAATCCGCGCAAATCCTATAAATGCCAACGATGAGCATTTCGCTATCGCCGCCTAAAAACGGCTAGCCGGGGCTGCTGGAGCCTTGTTACCAAAGACAGCCGACGGGGACTTCGGTCCCCGTCGTCAATTCAGTCGTACTTGATCAATCAACAAGAATTAAGAATACACATGCTCAATCTCGATAACGCAAAAATTGCCATTATCGGCCTCGGCTATGTCGGACTTCCGCTGGCTGTCGAGTTCGGCAAGCATCGCCCGGTCCTCGGTTTCGACATCAACCAGGCGCGTATCGATGAGCTCCGCTCGGGCAAGGACAGCACCCTCGAGGTGACGCCGGCCGATCTGGCCGCTGCCGGGCAACTGGTCTACAGCAACCAACTTGAAGATCTGCGTGCCTGCAGTATTTTCATCGTCACTGTGCCGACGCCGATCGACAAGGCCAATCGTCCCGACCTGACGCCGCTGGTCAAGGCCAGCGAAACGGTGGGCAAGGTTATCCAGGCCGGTGCCGTAGTCATTTATGAATCCACCGTCTATCCCGGCTGCACCGAAGAAATCTGCGTGCCGGTGTTGGAGAAACACTCCGGTCTCAAGTTCAACGAAGGGTTTTTCTGCGGTTACAGCCCGGAGCGCATCAATCCGGGCGACAAGGTCAATACCCTGACCAAGATCCGCAAGATCACCAGCGGCTCGACCCCCGAGGTCGCCCTGGCGGTCGACGCACTGTACGGCAGCATTATCACGGCGGGCACCTTCCCAGCGACCAGCCTCAAGGTGGCCGAAGCCGCCAAGGTCATCGAAAATACTCAGCGCGACCTGAATATCGCCCTGGTCAATGAGCTGTCGGTTATTTTCGACCGTCTCGATATCGATACCCTGGAAGTCCTCGAAGCCGCCGGCAGCAAGTGGAACTTCCTGCCTTTCCGGCCGGGTATGGTCGGCGGCCATTGCATCGGCGTCGATCCGTATTACCTGACCCACAAGGCGGAAGAGGTCGGCTACCACCCGCAGGTGATTCTGGCTGGCCGGCGCATCAACGACAACATGGCCCGCTATGCGGCGCGCAATGTCATCAAGCTGATGCTGCAGAACGGCATCGATGTGGCGCGCAGCACGGTGGGCGTGCTCGGAGTGACCTTTAAGGAAAACTGCCCGGACATCCGCAACAGCAAGATCGCTGACCTGGTGCGCGAATTGCAACTATGGGGCGTCAATGTCGTCGTGGTCGATCCCTGGGCTGATGCAGCCGAGGTCGAGCATGAGTACGGCATTCGTTTGGGAACGATCGATGCGATGAATCAAGTCGACTCATTGGTTGTTGCCGTTGGTCACCGTGAGTATCGCGCACAGAAGCCGGAGGAGCTAAAACCCTTGTGTCGTGGTGAAAAACCGGTGCTGGCCGATCTCAAGTCGCTCTACAACCGTCACGAAGCGGCGGCTGCCGGCTTTACCGTTTTCCGGTTTTGACCGGCCGGGCCGAAGGCCGGGGCGGGTGGCTGTTGCTCCCTGCGCCGGCAAACCGATTGCATCGGGAAACGCGATGAAAATGGATTTGAAGGTTCCCTTTGCCGAGAAGGATGCGGCAAAGAAGCTCGGCGCGCGTTGGGATGCCGCGCGCAAGGTCTGGTACGTCGAGGACAAGGCGGATCTGGCGCCGTTTGCCAAATGGGCGCCGACGCCGCGTGCCGATTCTGCGGGCGGAGTATCCGGGCTGGCGCCGGCGGTAGCCGCGCGGCAGGTTAGTACGGGCAAGGCGATGCAGGGGAGTGCCTATGTGGCCCACCCGTCAGTTTGCACCTGTCCGCCTTGGGAACTGTGCGACAAATGTCGCCCGTTCGCGCTTGTCGCGAGCAACTGAACGGCATGTCGGGAGAACAGATCGACGGGGGAGTTATAGTCTCTTCCCGGTCTGCGGCCGTTAGCGGTTGACCTGTTTGCGGGCGCCATTTTCCGGTTCGCGATGCGCGCAGGCCTCCTGTCCATTCCCGCTTTTTCTTGAACTGATCGGCTGTGCCGTGGCCTGTTCCGGCCGCTGGCAGCAACGCGCAGCCAATCTGGTCGGTGCGGTAAGACTCCTTACGCAATAAAAATGCTTGCAGGGCGCAGGCGTTTTCCCCTATGATTCAAACGAACGTATGAATCACAACAACAAATAACAGGTGATGCCATGGCAGAAGTGAAGTCAGTCGATACGCGCGAACGCATTCTGGATGCAGCGGAGCAACTTTTCATGGCGCACGGCTACGACGGGACGTCGATGCGCCAGATTACCGGTGGTGCCGGGGTCAATCTGGCGGCGGTGAATTACCACTTCGGTTCCAAGGAGTCGCTGATGCAGGAGGTCTTCCGGCGCCGTCTCGACTGGCTGAACGAGGAGCGCATGCGCGTGCTCAATGTCTACGAGCGCGAGGCCGCTGGCAAGCCGGTCAAGCCGTCGCTGATCGTCGATGGCTTTTTCGGCACCCTGCTGCGCATGGCCGACGACGAGGCGCGCGGCGGCATCACTTTCCTGCGTCTGCTCGGGCGCACGCTGACCGATCCTTCCGAATTCATCCGCACCTTCCTGGCGCACGAGTACGCCCAGGTGGTCGACCGCTACAAGGAAGCGCTGTTCAAGGCGCTGCCGGATGTGCCCAAGGCCGAGATCGTCTGGCGCTTCCATTTCATGCTCGGCGCCACTTCCTACGCCATTGCCGGGACCGATGCCTTGCGTCTGGTCACTGACTGGCAGATCGAGGCGGCGGATTCGACGGATCGCCTGGATCGCCTGGTGCCGCGCCTGATGTCCTTCTTGCTCGGCGGCCTGCGCGCACCCTTGCCGCAGTTTTCCAATGCTGAATCCGCAGGGGTTTCCCCTCCGGGTGCGGTCGACAGCAAATAAACGACCAAAACCAAAATAAAAGGAGACAACAGCATGTTTCAAAACCTCATCCCTCTGCTGGGTATTGCCATCCTGGTGGCTTTGGCCGGGTTGATCATGTTGCGGCCCTTGCGCCGCAGCCTGCTCACCCGGCCCATTTTTTCCGCCTACCGGAAGGTTCTGCCGCAGATGTCCGATACCGAGCGCGATGCGCTCGAGGCCGGCAGCGTCTGGTGGGAGGGCGAGTTGTTCCGCGGCAAGCCCGACTGGCAGAAACTGCACGCCTACCCGCAACCGAAGCTGACCGCCGAAGAAACCGCCTTCATGAACAATGAAGTCGAGGCCGCCTGCCGCCTGGTCGATGACTGGAAGGTGACGCACGAGCTTTACGACCTGTCGAACGAGACCTGGCGCTACATCAAGGACAAGGGCTTCCTCGGCATGATCATCCCGAAGAAGTACGGCGGCCTGGAGTTCTCGGCCTACGCGCACTCGCAGGTGGTGACCAAGCTGTCGACGCGTTCCTCGGCGCTTGCCGTGTCGGTCATGGTGCCGAATTCGCTCGGCCCGGCCGAACTGCTGCTGCATTACGGTACTGAAGAACAGAAGAACCATTACCTGCCGCGCCTGGCCAAGGGCATCGAGGTGCCGGCTTTCGCGCTGACCAGCCCGTGGGCCGGTTCCGATGCGGCCTCGATTCCGGATAGCGGCGTCGTCTGCAAGGGGCTGTATCAGGGCAAGGAAGTGCTCGGCATGCGCGTCAACTGGGACAAGCGCTACATCACGCTGGCCCCGGTATGTACGGTGTTCGGCCTGGCTTTCCACCTCTATGACCCGGATGGCCTGTTGGGCGACAAGAAGCATATCGGCATCACCTGTGCGCTGGTGCCTTACGATCATCCGGGTGTCGATACCGGCCGCCGCCACTTCCCGCTCAACGCGATGTTCATGAACGGTCCGACGCGCGGCAAGGAAGTCTTCATGCCGCTCGATTTCATCATCGGCGGCCCGGCGATGGCCGGCCAGGGCTGGCGCATGCTGATGGAGTGCCTGGCGGCCGGGCGTTCGATCTCGCTGCCGTCTTCCAACACAGGCATGGCGCAGATGACGGCGCGTGCCGTCGGCGGCTATGCCCGCGTCCGCAGCCAGTTCAAGATGGCGGTCGGCAAGTTCGAGGGCGTCGAGGAAGGCCTGACCCGCATCGGTGCCTACACCTACATGATGGATGCCGTACGCAAGATGACGGCCGGTGCCGTCGATCTCGGCGAAAAGCCGTCGGTGGTCTCGGCCATCGCCAAGTACCACGTCACCGAACGGGCTCGCCAAGTAGTCAATGACGGCATGGACATCATCGGCGGCAAAGGCATCTGCCTCGGCCCGTCTAATTTCCTCGGCCGCGCCTACCAGCAGGTGCCGATCGGCATTACCGTCGAAGGCGCCAACATCCTGACCCGCTCGCTGATCATCTTCGGCCAGGGCGCCATCCGCTGCCATCCGTATTTGCTGCCGGAAATGCAGGCGGCGCAGAACCCCGATACCAAACAAGGCCTGATCGATTTCGACAAGGCGCTGTTCGGCCATATCGGCTTCACCATCAAGAACGGTTTGCGTGCCCTGTGGCTGGGCCTGACCGGCTCGCATTTCGCAGCGGTCAACGTCGCTACGGCACCGGAAATGAAGCGCTACTACCAGCAACTGACGCGCTTCTCGGCGGCCTTTGCCTTCATGTCGGACATCTCGCTGCTGGTGCTGGGTGGCAGCGTCAAGCGCCGGGAAAAACTCTCGGCCCGGCTCGGCGACATCCTCGCCCAGATGTACCTGATTTCCTGCACCCTCAAGCGCTACGAGGAAGAGGGCCGCAACAAGGAAGATGCGCCGCTCGCCCATTGGGCGATCTGGGATGCGATGTACAAGGCGCAGCAGGCCTTCGACGGCGTGATTGCCAACTTCCCGGTGCGCTTCATCGCCGCCTTCCTGCAGCGTTCCATCTTCCCGTGGGGCCATCCGTATGTCGTGCCGTCCGACGAGGTCGGCCACCAGGTCGCCAAGGCGCTGATCGCACCGTCGGCCACCCGCGATCGCCTGACCGCCGAATGCTTCCTGCCGCTGACCGAGAAGGAGCCGGTCGGTGCCATCGAACTGGCCTTGAAGGCGACGCTGGAAGCCGAAGGCATTGAGGCCAAGATCCGCACGGCCGAGAAGGATGGCAGGTTCGCCAACAACCCGCTGGCCAATGTGCGCGATATCGCCATCGTTGCCTTCGAGGCGGGTGTCATCAATGCCGCCGAATTCGAGATCATGCAGCGGCGCAACCACCTGCGCGACATCGTCGTCCAGGTCGATGACTTCCCCTTCGACTACAACGTGGCGACGGCCAACAAGCCGGCCAGCGACCGGATGGCGGCGTAAATCATGGGCAAGACGATCTACGTGGTCGACGGCGCGCGGACGCCGTTTTTGAAGGCACAGAAAGGGCCGGGGCCGTTCGCGGCCTCCGATCTGGCAACCCAGGCCGGGCGCGCCTTGCTGCTGCGTCAGCCCTTTCTGCCCAGCGATCTCGACGAGGTGATTCTTGGCTGCGCCGCGCCCTCGCCGGACGAAACCAATATCGGCCGCATGGTTGCGCTGCGCCTCGGTTGCGGCAACAAGGTGCCGGGCTGGACGGTGATGCGCAATTGCGCCAGCGGCATGCAGGCGCTCGATTCGGCCATCGCCAACATTCAGTGCGGGCGTGCCGAGCTGATCCTGGCTGGCGGCGTCGATGCCTTGTCGCGCGCGCCCTTGCTCTATTCGGACACGATGGTGCGCTGGTTCTCCGGCATGATGAGCCTTCGCACGGTCAACCAGAAAATCGGGCACTTTTTGAAATTGAAGCCGGGTGCCTTGCTGAGCCCGGTGATCGGCCTGATGAAAGGCCTCACCGATCCGGTGGTCGGCTTGTTGATGGGCCAGACTGCCGAGAATCTGGCCTGGAAGTTCGGCATCAGCCGGCAGCAGATGGATGAATTCGCCGTGCGCAGTCACCAGCGCGCGCTGGCCTCGCGCGTCGCCGGTCATCTTGACGAGATCGTGCCGGTGGTCGATGGCAACGGCAATGTCTATGCCGAGGATGACGGCGTGCGCGCCGACGCCAGCATGGCCGGCATGGCCAAGCTCAAGCCCTTCTTCGACAAGAAGTACGGCAAGATCACCGCCGCCAACAGTTCGCAGATCACCGACGGCGCCGCCTGGCTGATCCTGGCTTCCGAAGAAGCCGTGCAGAAGTGGAATCTGAAGCCGCTCGGCAAGATCGTCGACAGCCAGTGGTCCGGCCTCGATCCGGCGCAGATGGGCCTCGGCCCGGTGCATGCGGCGACGCCCATCCTGCAGCGGCATGGCCTCGGTCTGGCCGACATCGATGCCTGGGAACTCAACGAAGCGTTTGCGGCGCAGGTCATGGGCTGCCAGGCGGCCTGGCAATCGGACGAATACTGCCGCGAGCAGCTCGGTCTGCCCGGCGCGCTGGGCAGCATTGCCGAAGAGAAACTCAACGTGGACGGCGGTGCCGTGGCGCTCGGCCATCCGGTCGGCGCTTCCGGTGCGCGCATCGTGCTGCATCTTCTGCATGTGCTGCGCCGGCAGCAGGCCAAACGCGGCATTGCCACGATCTGTATCGGCGGCGGCCTGGGCGGTGCGATGCTGGTCGAGGCGGCGGGCTGACGATGCGCATCGGTATCGTTGTCGATTCCGCCTGCGATCTGCCGCGCGAGTTTCTCGACCGGCACGATGTGGTGGTGATGCCGATCACGCTGCGCATCGGCGAGAACCTGATCGAGGATCAGCGCGATCCGGGGGCGACCCAGAATTTCTATGCGACGCATCTGGATCGCAAGAGTGAGGATTTCGCCGAGTCGATTCCCTATTCGCCGACCCAGATCGAGATGCTGTTTCTCGAGCGCCTGGTGATCGATTACGACTATGTGTTCTGCCTGACCATCACGGCGACGCGCAGTCCGATCTTTGCGCATGCGATGCAGGCTTCGCGCGCCATCCTCAACCGCTACAAGCCGATCCGGCGCGCGCTCGGGATGACCGAGCGTTTCGGCCTGGCGGTTTTATCGACGCGCAACCTGTTTACCGGTCAGGCCGTGCCGGTTGCTGAAGCAGTGCGCCTGATCCGCCTGGGCGGCACGCCGAGCGAAATCGGCATGCGCCTGCAACATCTGATCGAGCACACCCACACCTACCTGGTGCCGGCCGATCTGTTCCATATTTACAAGCGGGCTTCCCGCAAGGGCGATACCAGCATCGGCTGGGGTTCCTACACCCTGGGCTCGTGGCTGGACGTCAAACCCATCCTGTATTGCAACCGCGATGTGACCAGCACGGTCGACAAGGTGCGCGGCTTCGAAACCGGCGTCGAGAAGATTTTCTCGCTGGCGGCGCAACGCCTGCTCGCCGGCCTTGAGGCGCCGAGCGTCTGCATCAGCTATGGCGGCGAGCCGGTGGCGGTTACCCGCCTGCCCGGTTACCGCCAGCTGGCAAAAGAGGCGGAAGACAACGGCGTCAGCCTGCTGATCTCGCCGATGAGCAAGACGGCGGCCGTCAACGTCGGGCCTGGCGCCCTGTCCCTGGCCTTCGCGGCCAAACAAAGCATGCACTGAGACAAAAAACATGAGCGATCTTGATCTGCAACACTGGCGCCTGGAAGTCGATGCCGAAGGTATCGCCTGGGCCATCCTCGACAAGCGCGGCGAGTCGGCGAATTCCCTGTCCACGGCGGTGACCGGCGAACTGGCACAAATCCTCGACCGCCTCGATGTTTACACCCCGAAGGCGCTGATCATCCGTTCCGGCAAGGACGCCGGATTCGTGGCCGGCGCCGACATCGGCGAATTTACCCAGCTCGACACCCCGGAAAAGGGGCGGGCGCTGGTGGCGCGCGGCTGGGAACTGTTCAACCGCCTGGCCGCGGTCAAATACCCGACGCTGGCGCTGGTGCGCGGTCACTGCCTGGGTGGCGGCCTGGAACTGGCATTGGCCTGCCGTTACCTGCTGGCGGTCGACGAGCCATCGACCAAGCTCGGCCTGCCCGAAGTCATGCTCGGCATCTTCCCCGGCTGGGGCGGCATGCTGCGTTTGCCGCAGCGGGTCGGCCCGGCGGCCGCGCTCGACATGATGCTGACCGGCCGTACGGTCGACGCCAAAAAAGCGAAGAAAACCGGCCTCGCCGACGATTGCGTACCGCCGCGCGTCATGGAAATGGCGGCCCGCCAGCTGGTGCTGTCCGGCCAGCCGCGCCGGCCGCTGCCTGTGCTGCAGCGCCTGCTCAACGGTCCGCTCAAGGGCGTGGTGGCGAGCGGTGCGCGCAAGCAGGTGGCGAAAAAGGCGCGACCGGAGCATTACCCGGCGCCGTACGCGATCATCGACATCTGGCAGAAGTACAACGGCAATGCGCTGGCGGCACCGGAAATCGTCGATCGCATCATCCGCTCGCCGACGGCGCGCAATCTGGTGCGCGTCTTCTTCATGCAGGAGCGCCTCAAGGCTTTCGGCAAGGAGTCGGACTTCAAGGCGCAGCGCGTACATGTCATCGGCGCCGGCGTCATGGGGGGCGACATTGCCGCCTGGTGCGCCCTGCGCGGCATGACGGTGACGCTGCAGGACCAGAGCCTGGAACGCATGGGGCCGGCCCTCAAGCGTGCCCGCCAGCTTTTCGAACGGCGCCTGCGCGATCCGCTCAAGGCGCGCTCTGCCTTCGATCGCCTGATCCCCGATGTGCATGGCGACGGCGTGCCGCACGCCGATGTCGTCATCGAAGCCATCTTCGAGGATGTCGCCGCCAAGCATGCGCTGATCGCGGCACTCGAACCGCGCATGCAGGCGGGGGCGGTGCTCGCCACCAACACCTCCAGCCTGCGCCTCGAAGACCTGCGCACGGTGCTGGCCCGGCCGGAACGCCTGGTCGGCATCCATTTCTTCAACCCGGTGGCGATGATGCCGCTGGTCGAGGTCGTCGAGGCCGGGGGCGCCGATCCGCGGATGGTGCAGGCCGCCTGCGCCTTCGTGCGGCAGATCGACAAGTTGCCCCTGCCGGTCAAGAGTGCGCCGGGCTTCCTGGTCAATGCCGTGCTGGCGCCCTACATGCTGGCCGCGATGCGGGCGGTCGACAGTGGAATTTCGCCGGAAACGGTGGATGAGGCGATGATCGCTTTCGGCATGCCGATGGGCCCGATCGAGCTGATCGACACGGTCGGGCTCGACATCGCGATGGCTGCCGGCAAGCAACTGGCGGGTGGCGCTGACGCGCCGGCCTGTCTGTTGCGCCGGGTCGAGGCCGGTCAGCTCGGCAAGAAGAGCGGCCAGGGCTTCTATGCCTGGACCGATGGCAAGCCGGGCAAGGGCAGTGCCGGCGCAGTGCCGGCCGGTCTTGCCGACAGTCTGGTCCGGCCGCTCATTGAGCGCGTCGAGCAACTGGTTGCCGACGGTGTCGTGGCCGATGCCGAACTGGCCGATGCCGGCGTGATCTTCGGTACTGGGTTTGCACCGTTTACCGGTGGACCGCTGAGTTTTCGCGATTTCCAGGTAAAAACCTGAACTTTTTTAGGGGCTTTCCAATATCGCTAGTGCTGGATTTGGAAACCCTCCCGGCCTCGGTTTTTATGAATTTTTAGCGTGGCGTTGTTTATTTACAACAGTCGTTTGAATTAATGTCGATCAAACGGTATTTCAAACGTTTGTTTGAGTTTTAATTGCAGTGGCAGTACCGGAGATTGATTCCGGATATAAACAAAACAGGAGACAAACCAATGAACAAAATGATCACCCCGCGCCTGATACCGGCCCTGATCGCCGTGGCCTTCTCTGGCGCGGCCAGCGCCTCGGGCTTCCAGTTGCTGGAGCAGAATGCCAGTGGCCTCGGTAATGCCTACGCCGGTTCGGCCGCGGTTGCCGAAAACGCCAGCACGATTTTCTACAACCCGGCCGGCATGACCGAGTTGAAGGGAATCAGCGTTTCGGTCGGCATCAATGCCATCCGTCCGAGCTTCCAATTTACCAATAATGCGTCCACCAATCCGGTGGCCATGGGTGGTGGCGCTGCTACCGGTGGTGCTGGCGGTGATGCAGCAGGAAGTTGGGCGCCTTTGCCGAATGGCTACATGGCTTACCAAATTAACGACAAATGGCATATTGGTGTCGGTTTTGGCGCCCCCTTCGGCTTGGCAACGGAATACGATGAAAACTGGGCCGGGCGCTATCACTCGATCAAGTTCGACATCAAGACCTACAACCTGAATCCGTCGGTGGCCTACAAGGTCAATGAGTTCATCTCTATCGGTGTGGGGGTGAACTGGCAGCGCATTGAAGCGGAATACATCAAGCGTGCGGTGCTCGGAGCAGGTGTTTCAGCGTTGGTTACCAACAAGCTTGAAGGCGATGCCTGGGGGTGGAATGTGGGGGCAACCATCCAGCCGCGCCCGGATACGCGGATCGGTATTTCCTATCGCTCGACCATCAAGCACAAGGCCTCGGGTGACCAGAATTTCTCGAATGGCTTGAGTTCTTCCGCCAGGGCCGAGGTTGAACTGCCCGATACCTTCATCCTGAGCGCCGTACACAACCTCAACGATCGTTGGGACCTGCTGGCCGACGCCTCGTGGACCGGCTGGAGCAGCATTCCGAAACTGACCATTGTCAGCGGTATTGCCTCGGATTCGCTGAATCTGCAGTTCCGCGATACCTGGCGTTTTGCCGCCGGTGCCAATTACAAGGTCAATGATGCCTGGAAACTGAAAATGGGCATCGCCTACGACCAGTCGCCTGTGTACGAGGCCCAGCATCGCCCGGCTTCCCTGCCCGACAACAATCGCACCTGGTTCTCGCTCGGTTTGCAGTATGCACCGTCCAAGACCTCGACCATTGATGTCGGTTATTCCTACCTGATGGTCGAATCGACCGATGTCTCGAACGACGAGAGTTTGGCAACGCGTGGCCTGCTTAGCGGCACCTACGATTCGCATGCGCACATTGTCGGCATGCAGTACTCGGCAAGCTTCTGATCCGGAAACATCCCTGCGTCAAATTTGCCCCGGCCTGTCCGGGGTTTTTTTATTTCTGCTTCGGCCAGACGACGCTGGCGTTGAGGCCCGGCGGGATGGGCGCGTCGGCGAGTTCAAGGCGGGCGCCGTGCAGTTCGGCGATGCGCGTCACGATGGCCAGGCCCAGGCCACTGCCCGGTTGTTCGCTCTCGTTGAGGCGATGGAAGGGGCGCAGGACCGTGGCGCGTTCGCTTGCCGGGATGCCCGGGCCGCTGTCGCTGACCTCAAGCCGGCAATGACCGTCGGTATGGCCGATGTTGACGCGGACCCGGCCGCCCGGTGGCGTGTAGCGGATCGCGTTGTCGACCAGGTTGCGGATCAGCACGCGCAGCCATTCGCCCTGGCCGGTCACTGTGCAGCCCGATTCGCTGGTGAAATCGAAGTCGAGATTTTTGTCGAGAATGAGGATGCCGAGTTCGGCGCAGACGGATTCGGTGATTTCCGCGAGGTCGACCGTCTGGGCGTTGGGCAGGCCGGACTCCGGGTCGAGGCGGGCCAGTTGCAGCATCTGGTCGACCAGGTGCGAGGCGCGCAAGAGGCCGCTTTGCAGTTGCAGCAGCGAGCGGTCGCGTTCGCCGTCGTCGCGGGCCCGCATCGCCACCTGGAGTTGCGCCTGCAGCGCGGCGAGCGGGGTGCGCAGTTCGTGTGCGGCATCGGCGGTGAAGCGGCGTTCGCTCTCGAGCGCCGTTTCGACTCTGAGGAACAGGCTGTTCAGGGCTTCCAGCATGGGGCGGATTTCTTCCGGGGCCGATACTGGCGACAGCGCCTGCAATTGTTGCGGGGCGCGGCTGGCAATCTGGCTGGCGATGTCGCGCAGCGGGGTCAGGCCTTGCCGGGTGGCGAGCCAGACCCAGAGCCCGATCAGCGGCAGGCCGAAAAGCGCGGGAAAGAGCAGGCGCCAGGCGATGTGGCCGATCAAATCATCACGGATGTGGTGATTTTCGCTGACCTGGACCTGTAGCGTACGTTCGTTGTTCCAGCGGCTGAAGTGGCGCCAGTGACCATCGTCGTCATGCGTTTCGGAAAACCCGGAAGTGGCAGTCAGTGCGGTTTCCGGTGCGTTGTTGGAGCGCATCATCAGTTTGCCGTCGGCGCGCCAGATCTGGAAGCGCAGGCGGCGCTGGTATTTGTGGGCGGCTTCGCCGAAATCCTCGATGTCGTGGTCGCGGTCGTGCGCGGCGAGGGCGAGCAGGGTTTGCGCCGCCTGGGCAAGCTGGGCGTCGAACAGTTCATCGACTTCGTGGTGCGCGTCAATGTAGCTGAACACCATGGTCACCAGCCAGGCCGCGGCAACGCCGCCGAGCAGCAGGGCGAGCAGGCGGCGGCGCAGCGAGAACCAGACGGTGCTCATTTCGGAATGGTGTAGCCGACGCCGCGCAGTGTGCGGATCAAATCGCTGCCCAGCTTCTTGCGCAGGTGGTGGATATGGACTTCGAGCGCGTTGCTGTCCGGCTCGTCGCGCCAGCCGTACATCGACTGTTCGAGCTGGCTGCGGGTGAGGACCCGGCCGGCACTTTCGAGCAGCATCTGGAGCAGCGAGAATTCGCGGCTGGAGAGTTCGACCGGCTGGCCGGCCAGCGTCACGCTGTGTGCCGCCGGATCGAGCGCCAGTTCGCCGTGGAGCAGCAGCGGGGCGGCGCGTCCGGCGCTGCGCCGGGTCAGGGCGCGGATGCGGGCGGTCAGTTCGTCGAGGTCGATCGGCTTGACGAGATAATCGTCGGCACCGGCATCGAGTCCCGACACCTTGTCGCCGGTCGCGTCACGCGCCGTCAGGATGAGGATGGGCACGCCCAGGCCGCGGCTGCGGGCGCGGCTCAGGACTTCCATGCCGGACAGCTTGGGCAGGCCGAGGTCGAGTACGACGAAATCGAAGCTTTCAGTCTGCAGGGCGGTGTCGGCGGAATTGCCGTCGCGCAGCCAGTCGACCGCAAAGCCGGCCTGGCGCAGGCCGACGGTCAGGCCGTCGCCGAGTTGGGGATCGTCTTCAACGAGTAATATGCGCATGGCCGGATTCTATCAGCTAGCCATCCACCAGCCGGCGAGCACGATCCAGGCAAGCAGGACGACGGCGGCGAGCGGACGGGCGGAACTGATCGCAGCATCGGGCTGGCCTTCCTTTTTACCGGTCAACATCGCCCGGACGAGGTTTTCGCCATGCAGGAAACTGCCGGACACGACGCCGGCCAGATGCACGAAGACGACGATCAGCATGGCGGTGGCCAGGCCTTCGTGCAGTTCTTCGAACAGGTCGCCGCCGAGTTCGTTATAGGTCGCCCAGCCGGCCAGGCTGGTCAGCAGCCCGAGGCCGAGCAGCAGCACGATGGCCCAGCCGCCGGCCGGGTTATGGCCGACATGGTGGGCGGGGTCGAGCTTGAGCAGGCCGTTCATGTAGTCCTTGACGGCGTGCGGGCCGCGCACGAATTCGGCGAAACGGGCATAGCGCGTGCCAATGAAGCCCCAGGGCAGGCGGAAGGCGGCGACGGCAAACACGGTGGCGCCGGCAAAGACATGGACCAGGCGGAAGGTTTCGCTTTCGGCTGTCAGCCAGGCGACAGCGAAGGCGACGGCCATCAGCCAGTGACCGATGCGCACCGGCCAGTCCCAGACGAGGATTTTTTGCATGCTCTACTCCCGCAGTTCCGGAATTGCGATGTCGTGCTCGCTGAAACGGCCAGCGGCGGCATGCGTGTGACAGGCTTCGCAGTTGGCGGCCGATTTGATGCGCGGATCGCGCCAGAAGCGGGCCGGGATCTCGTCATGCTTGCGCACGAACCTGGCCGTCTTGCTGATGCGCGGCGGCTCACCGGCAACGTTCGGCGCAGTGCCGGACTTGCCGGCATGCTTCTCGAGGAAGGCGCTGATTTCCTGCTTCTGCACGGTGTCGACCGTTGCGTCGCTGGCGAAGTGCTTGTCCAGTGTCGCCATGACCCGGCGCCAGTCGGCGGCGCCGAGCAGGGCGGGCGGATAGGCGAGGTGGCAGCTGCCGCATTCCGTCTTGAAGCTGGCCGGGGTGTCGGCCGGCAAGGGCAGGCGGTCGGCGAAGGCGGGCAGCGCGACGGCGACTAGCGTGATCAGGCAAAGGCGTTTCATCTCAGCGCACCTCGCTCATGTAGGCGACGAAATCGGCCTTTTCGCCGGGCGTACAGGCGCGTCCGACGACTTCCTTGCAGTTGCGGCCGAACCATTTTTCAACCTTGGCCGGGTCGCTGAAACGTTCCGCATTGGCGGCGACGGCGAGCGGCCGGATGGCCTTGCCGGTTATCGCATGCTGGCCGGCGTTGACCGGTTGGTCGGTATGGCAGCTGGTGCACGCCGGCATCTTGTCGTTCTGGTTGAAACGCTGGCGGAAGAAGGCTTCACCGCGTTTGGCCGAAGCCGTAAAGCCGGCTTGCTGGCCGGCCGCTTCAGCGCTGTAGGCCTGGCGGATCTGCTGCGGGGTTTCGGCTTGGGCGGCCAGGCTGACAAGCAGTAGGCACAGGGCAGAAAGGGCTTTCATGTGTTGTTCTCCTTTTCTTGTTGATGGGAAAGGAGTCTGCAGCCTGAGTCTTAAGGTGGGATTAGGCGAAACTTAAGCGGGGCTTAACGTCTTACCCCAGGCTCGCCTATGTTGTTAGTAACAGCATTTAATTATTTGCTTATAATGCAAGCAGGCAGCTGCGGGGCTGGGGTGTTTGATCGACATGGTCGAGCACTGACACAAGAGGGAGACACCATGAGAAACCATGTGCGCATACTGGTCGGCTCGGGGCTTCTGGCGTTCGCCTTGTTCGCGCAAGCGACTGGGGTGGCGTCACCGCAAGCTTCACCGACTCCTTCCGCGGGGGCGGAAACATCACGATCGACAACCGATCACAGCAAGCTGGAAGCGTTGAAGGGCCCGTTCAAGAGCGGGCCGGAGGTGACCAAGGCTTGCCTCTCCTGCCACAACAAGGCAGGGCATCAGGTGATGACGAGTCTTCACTGGACCTGGGAGACGACCAGTCCGACGACCGGTAAGAAGGTCGGTAAGAAATGGACGGCCAACAATTTCTGCGGCTCGCCGATTTCCAACGAGGCGCGCTGCACCAGTTGCCATGCCGGCTATGGCTGGAGCGACAAGAACTTCGATTTCACCAACCAGGACAACGTGGACTGCCTGGCCTGTCACGACAAGACCGGCACCTACAAGAAATTCGGCACCGACGCCGGCCATCCCTTGTACGCGGACCGCGAGTTCGAGCCCATGGAAGGTCCGCCGGGCAAGAAACAATTCAAGGCGCCCGACCTGACGAAAATTGCCCAGCATGTCGGCAAGCCGGGCAATGCCAATTGCGGTGCCTGCCACTTCAACGGCGGGGGCGGCGATGCGGTTAAGCACGGCGACCTCGATTCTTCGTTGAAGAATCCGCCGCGCGCCCTCGACGTTCACATGGCCAAGGACGGCGCCAACATGGTTTGCGCCGATTGCCACACCTTCAACGCGCACCAGCCCTCGGGCAGCCGTTACGCCGCGACCGCCAAGGACACGCATGGCCTCGACCTGCCCAAGGACGACCACAATCGCGCAACCTGCGAGTCCTGCCACGGTCCGGTGCCGCACAAGGAGGCCAAGATCAACAACCACACCAGCAAGGTGGCCTGCCAGACCTGCCATATTCCCGAGTTCGCGCGCGGCGGCATTGCCACCAAGATGTGGTGGGACTGGTCCACGGCCGGCAAGATGGACGCCGACGGCAAGCCGCTGTTCGTCAAGGACGAGCACGGCCACCTGTCGTATTCGGCAGCCAAGGGCGATTTCAGGTACGGCGAGAACGTCCGGCCGGTGTACAAGTGGTACAACGGCATCGTCCATCCGGTCAGCATCACCGACAAGATCGACGACAGCAAAGTGCTCGAATTGAATCGCGTCGAAGGCTCTGCCGCCGATCCGAACGCGCGCATCTGGCCGTTCAAGGTCATGCGCGGCAAGCAGGCCTACGACACCGAAAACAAGACGCTGGTGGTCAACCACGTCTTCGGCGATGACGACACGGCACTTTGGAAGCATTACGACTACGCCAAGTCGATCAAGGCGGGGATGGACTACGCCGGCCTGCCCTACAGCGGCAAGTTCGGTTTCATCGAAACGCAGATGAACTGGTTCATCACCCACATGGTAGCGCCCAAGGAAAAGGCCGTGCCCTGCCAGGAATGCCACACGCGTGCCGCCGACGGTCGACTTGCCGAAATCACCGATATTTACCTGCCCGGCCGTGATCGCAATGCGCTGGTCGATACGCTGGGCTGGCTCGCCGTTGCCGCCGCCATCGTCGTCGGCCTGACGCACGGCAGCGTGCGCTTCGTCACCCGCCGTCGCCAAGGAGCCCGTCATGACTAAGGAACGTATCTATATCTACAAGCGCTACGAGCGCTTCTGGCACTGGTCGCAGGCCTTGCTGATCATCGTGATGATGATCTCCGGCTTCGAGGTGCATGGCACTTACGACCTGCTCGGTTTCCGGAAGGCGGTCCAGCTGCATACCGTCGCCGCCTGGAGCCTGCTCGTGCTGTGGGCCTTCACCATCTTCTGGCAATTCACCACCGGCGAATGGCGGCAGTACCTGCCATCGCTCAAGAACGTGCTGGCGATGATCAAGTACTACGTCTTCGGCATTTTCGTCGGTGCGTCGCATCCCTTCCAGAAAACCGTGCAGCAGAAGCACAACCCGCTGCAGCGCCTCGCCTACCTGGCGCTGCTCGCCTTCATTTCGCCGCTGATCTGGGGTTCCGGCCTGCTCTACCTGTTTTACGGAAACTGGGCCGCGCTCGGCGTCGACCGCTACTTGTCGCTGGAGGTGGTGGCCATCGCCCACACCATCGGCGCCTTCATGATCACCGCTTTCTTCTTCATCCACGTCTATCTGACCACGACCGGCCATACCGTCTTCGCGCACATCAAGGCGATGATCACCGGCTGGGAGGATGCCGAGGAACACTGAGGCGGCATGCGGACAAAAATGGCGGAGCGTGGCTCCGCCATTTTTGTCTTGAAGTGACAGGCGTGGCACGCCAGCCGCGCAGCCGCTGATGAATCCGGCCGTCCGGCCGGGGATTCAAGGATGGCATGTATCTTGATACTGCCTGGCTTTGCGTGCCGTCCCCGAGGGCGGCGCGTGTGTATACATTCTGAAAGAACACCCAATGCCCAACGGAAATTCCCGTATCGTCATACTCGGTGCCGGCTTCGCGGCGCTCAGCGCGGCGCGCGAACTGCGCCGGCGGGCGCCCAAGGCGATGATCTCGCTGATCGCCCCGCGCGCTGAATTCGTCTATCTGCCCAGCCTGATCTGGGTGCCGCCCGGTATCCGCAAAGGCAGCGACCTGATCATCCCGCTGCAGCGATTCCTGCAGAAATACCGCATCAACCACTGCGCCTGCACCGTCACCGGTCTCAAGGATGGCGGCCGGACGGTCGTCACCGATCACGGTGAAGTTGCCAACGATGCGCTGATCATTGCGACCGGCGGTCGTTTCCTCAAGGGCATGCCGGGCATCGAACATGCGCTGACCCTGTGCGAAGGGGTGGCCGCGGCCGAACGCATCCGCGACCGGCTGGACAGCATGACGGGCGGTAATATCGCCTTCGGTTTCGGCGGCAATCCGCAGGAACCTTCGGCGATGCGCGGCGGGCCGATGTTCGAACTGCTGTTCGGGGTCGATACGATGTTGCGCCAGCAGGGCCGACGCGACAAGTTCCGGCTCACCTTCTTCAATGCCGCCGCCGAACCCGGCAAGCGCCTCGGCGAAAAGGCCGTCCGGAATCTTCTCGCCGAAATGGCGCGGCGCGGCATCGAAACCCATCTCGGCGAAAAGATCCTGCGTTTTACCGACCACTCGGTCGATACCGAAACGGCCAGCCTGCCGGCCGAGCTGATCCTTTTCATGCCCGGCCTGACCGGACCGCAATGGGCCGCCGAGAGCGGCATCGAACTCTCGGCCGGCGGTTTCTTTCCGGCCGACGAGTTCTGCGTCGTGACGGCCTGCCGCAAGGTTTTTGTCGCCGGCGATGCAGGCAGTTACCCCGGTCCGGACTGGCTGCCGAAACAGGCGCACATGGCCGATCTGCAAGCGAAAGCGGCGGCGGAAAATCTCCTGCTCGCCCTGCAGGGCAAGGCACCGGTGGCGCGTCCGCGGCCCGAACTGATCTGCATCGTCGATAGCGTGAACAGCGGCATGCTGGTCTATCGCGATCCGCAGCGCAGTTTCATGCTCCCTGCCTCGCGCCTGTTCCACTGGGCCAAGCGCTATTTCGAGGGGCATTACCTGCGTACCTTCAAATAAAGAAAAGATTGGCCGCCCGGCGGTTCGCAGGAACTCAAGGGCTTGTGCACCAAGGTCAATCATCTGGTTTGCGATCCCGGCATGAGGGACGGCGAACTGGCCGGGCGCTACGTTTTCGCCGGCAACGAAGAGAGGAACCGGCGCGCAACGGGACAGCCGACAGCAGGCGAAGACAAGCATTGAGTGCTTGCCCCGCCAGGCGGTCGACCTAATCGCCGGGGTGTTTTTCCTCGTCGAGCACCCATAGCCGGTGTGCATCGAGCAACAGCCGGTAGCGCAGTTCCAGCGCATCGAGCTGGAGCAGGCGGGCCGCCAGTTGCGCTTCGTTCGCCATGCGGCGGGCGGTGAGCAGGTCGTTGAGCGTCCCTTCGCCGAGCTGGTAGGCACGCGCCGTCATTTCGGCGGCGCGACTCAGGCGTTCGCCGGCGCCTTGTCCGGCCTGCCAGGTGGCGAGTGCGGCGCTGGCCGACTGATAGAGGCCGGCGGCTTCGGCGGCTATCCTTTGCGTTGCCGCGGCTTCGCGGCTGCCGGCGGCATCAGCCTGGGCGAGGGCGGCATCGGCGGTGGCGCGGCGCGCCGTACCGGGTAGCGGGATGCTGACATAGGCGCCGAGCACGCTCTCCTCGCCGGCGCGTTCGCGCGAGAACTGGATGCCGACCAGCGGGTCGGGCAGGCGGTCGCGCCCGGCGCGACCGGCGACGATGGTTGCCTTCTGCGCTTCGCCGCGGGCGACGCCGAGTTCGTGGCTGTGTTCGAGAATGGCTTCCACCCATTCGTTCTGGCTGCCGCTGACCGGCTGCGGTTCGGCAATGCTGGCCGGGACGTTGAGCGGCAGGCCGGGGAAGCGGCGGCGCAGGTCTTCCGCGGCGCGCTGCTGGCGCACCTTGGCCATGGTCTGTTGCGCCTCTGCCTGGGCAAGGGCGGCTTCGCTCTGGATGGTTTCCAGATGGGCGGCATCGCCTAGCTGCTGGCGGCGGCTGACGGCGGCCGCCTGTTTTTGCAACAGGGCAACCTGTTCGGTCCACTGCGCGGCAGCGGCATTTTCCCGCAGCCAGACAAACCAGGCAGCGAGCAGGGCGCGGCTGGTTTCGTGTAGCGCATCGCCATGCATGGTTTCGGCAACGCTGACGCCGGCGGCGCCGAGCTGGCTGTCGAGCGTGCCCTTGCCGGGCAGGCGCAGCGGCCGTTCGATCGCGGCATTCCATTCGTTGTAACGCTCGTTCGGGCCGGTCGTTGGATTGGTCTTGCGCTGTTGCCCACCGAGGCGCAGGCTCCATTCGTAATGCCCGGCTTCGAGGCTCGTCCGGTTGGCTTCTTCGGCGCGCACGTTGGAACCGGCGGCCTGGACACCCGGATTGGCGCGCAGGACCTGGGCGACGATCTCGGCCGGCGGCAGGTTGGGGGTGGCTTCGAGGGCCAGGGCGCAGTGGCCGAAGCTGGCGAGCAGGAGCGGAATGAGCTTTTTCACAGGCGTCCCATATCGATGACCGGTACCAGCCAGAAGAAGATGTTGGCGTTCGGCATGTTTTGTTTGATCAGGGTGAGGACTTCGCGCTTCGCGGCTTCCGGGCCGACGGTGCGGATCACGGTGCGCGGCGCGTGCCCGGCAACCAGTTCGGCATCCTCGACGAGCGGGATCACCGCGCCGTGGCCTTCGGCTGCATTGACCGTGAAGCCGGGGACCAGGTCGGGGCGCGCGAGCAGCAGATCCTCGACGTGCTGGGCGACGTTGTCGGGCATGATCAGGGTGAGCAGGACATCAGCCATGCGTGTTCTCCGTGAGATTGACCGTCCGCGCCACGCCGAAGCGGCGGAACAGGATGGGCAGCAAGACGAGGGTCAGGGCGGTCGACGTCAGCAAACCGCCGATAACCACGATGGCGAGCGGGCGTTGCACCTCCGAGCCGGGGCCGTTCGCGAACAACATCGGCACCAGGCCGAAGGCGGCGATGCTGGCGGTCATCAGTACCGGCCGCAGGCGGCGCTTGGCACCTTCGACGACGACTTCGGCAAGCGACAGGCCGCGCGCCAGCAACTGGTTGAAGTAGGTCACCATCACCACGCCGTTCAACACCGCGATGCCGAGCAGGGCGATGAAGCCGACCGAGGCCGGTACCGACAGGTATTCGCCGGCAATGAGCAGGCCGAAGATGCCGCCGATCATCGCGAACGGAATGTTGGAGAGGACCAGCAGGGCCTGCCGTACCGAGCCGAAGGTCGAGAAAAGCAGGAAGAAGATCAGCAGCAGGGCGACCGGCACGACGATCATCAGGCGTGCCGCGGCGCGTTGCTGGTTCTCGAACTGGCCGCCCCAGGCGATGCGGTAGCCCTGTGGCAGCTTGACCTGGCTGGCGACGGCGGCCTTGGCTTCATCGACGAAGCCAACCAGGTCGCGGTCGCGCACATTGGACTGGACGACGACGTAACGCTGGGCGTTTTCGCGGTCGACCTTGACCGGGCCGTCGATGCGCTCGATCTTGGCGATGCTGGCCAGTGGCACGCTGCCGCCAGCCGGTAGACTCAACCTGAGGGCGGAAAAGTCGGCGGCCGAGCCGCGCAGCGTTTCCGGCCCGCGCAGGATGACCGGCGTACGCCGTCCCTGCTCGATCACGGTGCCGACATTCCTGCCTTCGAGCAGGGCTTTGAGGTCGTTCTGGATGTCATCGACGTTGAGGCCGAAGCGGCCGGCCGCGAGCCGGTCGACGGCGATCTTGAGGTATTGCACGCCGTCGTTCTTGAGCGTGAAAGTGTCTTCGGCGCCGGGCACCTTTTTGACCGTATTTTCGATGTCGACCGCCAGCTGGTTGAGGGTGGCGAGGTCGGTGCCGTAAATCTTGATCGCGAGGTCGCCGCGCACGCCGGTCAGCATTTCCGAGACGCGCATGTCGATCGGCTGGGTGAAGGAGAAACCGATGCCCGGGAAATCCTCCATCACGGCGCGCATCTGGTCGGCCAGCCAGGCCGGGTCCGGCACGCGCCAGGTGTCGCGCGGCTGCAGCACCATGAAGGTGTCGGTCTGGTTCAGTCCCATCGGGTCGAGGCCGAGTTCGTCGGAACCGGCGCGGGCGACGATATCCCTCACTTCCGGGATCTTCGCCAGGATGGCCTGCTGCACGCGGCTGTCGATGTCCAGCGTCTGGTCGAGGCCGATCGAGGGCAGTTTCTCCAGCTGCATGATCATGTCGCCTTCGTCCATGGTCGGCATGAAACTCTTGCCGAGCAGCATGAAAGCGCCGGCGGCAGCGACCAGGGCGATGGTCGCACCGAGGATGAAGGTCCGGCTGTTGGTCAGTGCGGCACCGAGGATGCGGTCGTAGAGTGCGGCCAGCTTCCTGACCAGCCAGGGTTCGTGCTGCACGCCGCGCTTGATCAGGTAGGAGGCCAGCACCGGCACCACGGTCAGCGACAGCAAGAGCGATGAGGCGAGTGCGAAGACGATGGTCAGCGCGACCGGCCCGAACATCTTGCCTTCCAGGCCCTGCAGCGTGAGCAGCGGCAGAAAGACGATGATGATGATGACGATGCCCGAAGTCACCGGCGCGGCGACTTCGCGCGCGGCGCGGAAGATCAGGTGCAGGGTGGGTTGCTTGTCCTGCGCTTCGGCAAACTGGTTTTCGACGTTTTCGACGACGACCACGGCGGCATCGACCAGCATGCCGATGGCTATCGCGAGACCGCCCAGGCTCATCAGGTTGGCCGAAAGCCCGGCCATGCGCATCAGGATGAAGGTGGCGAGCGCCGAGAGCGGCAGCATCAGGGCAACGACGATGGCGGCGCGCAAATTGCCGAGGAAGGCGAGCAACAGCAGTACGACGAGCACGATGGCTTCGAACAGCGCCTTCGCGACGGTGCCGACGGCGCGCTCGACCAGGTTGCTGCGGTCGTAGAAAGCTTCGATCGTGACGCCGGCCGGCAGGGTCGGGGCGATTTCGGCGAGCCTGGTTTTGACGCCGGCGACCACGGTTTGCGCATTGGCGCCGCGCAGGCCGAGAACCAGGCCTTCGACCGCTTCGCCCTTGCCGCCCTTGGTGACTGCGCCGTAGCGGGTGAGGGCGCCGAGGCGGACTTCGGCGACATCGCCAATGCGCACGACGTTGCCATCCTTGTTTTGCAAAACAATGGCGCGCACGTCGTCGGCATTGCGAATGGCACCTTCGGCGCGTACCAGCAGCGACTCTTCGCCGTCGTTGAGGCGGCCGGCACCGTCGTTGCGGTTGTTGCTTTCGAGCACCGCCTGCAGGTCTTTCAGCGCCAGGCCGCGGGCGGCCAGGCTTTGCGGTTGCGGCACGATTTCAAAGGTGCGTACTTCGCCGCCCAGACTGTTGACGTCGGCGACGCCTGGAATGGTGCGCAGCTGTGGCCGGATCACCCAGTCGAGCAGGGCTCGCTTTTCCGAGAGCGACAGGTCGCCCTCGATGGTGAACATGAACATTTCGCCGAGCGGCGTGGTGATCGGCGCCATGCCGCCGGTGACGCCGGGCGGCAGGTTGCCCATCGCCGAATTGAGGCGTTCGCCGACCTGCTGGCGCGCCCAGTAGATATCGGTGCCGTCCTCGAAGTCGATGGTGATGTCGGTCAGCGCGTACTTGGAAGTCGAGCGCAGCAGGCGCTGGTTGGGGATGCCGAGCATTTCCTGCTCGACCGGCACGGCGAGGCGGGTTTCGACCTCTTCCGGCGTCATGCCCGGTGCCTTCAGGATGATCTTGACCTGGGTCGTCGAGACATCGGGAAAGGCGTCGATCGGCAGGCCCATGAAAGCCTGCACGCCGGCGCCGATCAGCATGGCGGTGAGGACCAGCAGCAACAGGCGCTGGGTCAGCGAGAAACGGATCAGGGCGGCCAGCATGATTATTTGCCGACGCCGGTCAACATTGCCTTGAGGCCGGAAATGCCCTTGACCGCGACGCGCTCGCCGACGGCGATGCCATCGATAACGACGTTGTCGCCGCCCTGGCTGACGATGCGCACGACACGCGGCTCGAAGCTGTAGCCCTGGTCGCTGCCGGCCGTCTGCACGAAAGCGAAGATCTTGCCCTGGTCGCGTACCAGCGCAGCGGCCGGCAGGCTTTGCTGCGCTCCGGCTGGCGTGCTCATTTCAACTTCGACGACCTGGCCGGGGTAAAGCTTGTCGGCACCGGTCGACACGGCGGCACGCAGCAAAACCGTCTGACTGGCGGCGTCGACCGCGCGGCCGATGGCGATCAGCTTGCCGCTGATCGGGCTGTCGGCCAGCTTGACGGTGGCGCCGATTTTCTGGGCGGTAGCGACGGCTAGCGGCGCCTGGATTTCCAGCCACAGCGGCGACAGCTTGGCGATGCGGTAGATCGGGGTCGAGGCTTCGACGCGCTGGCCGAGCTGGGCACTCTGTTCGAGCACGACGCCGTCGAGCGGGCTGGTCAAGGCGAGCGGTCCGCCCAGCTTGCCGGCGGCGACACCGGCCAGGGCGAGACCCTGACGGCGTTCGCTGGCCTGCGCATCGGCCTGGGCGGCGGCGCTGCGCGTCGCCTGCAGGCGGGATTCGGCGATCAGGCCTTCGGCGAACAATTGTTCGTCGCGCTTCAGATTCTGTTGTTGCAGGGCGGCGGCGCTGCCTGATTGCAGGGCGTCGCGTTGCAGTTCGAGCGCCTGCGGGCTGGCCAGGTGGGCGACGACCTGGCCGCGCTTGACGGTCGAGCCGGGCGCGACGGCAAGCATCTCGACCAGGCCGGCGACCGGCGCAGAGACGACGCGCATCTGCTCGGTTGGCACCAGTACGCGGGCCGGCAGGGCGCCGTTGCGGCCGCTCTGGGCGCTGCCCGCGACGATGGTTTCGATACCCAGCGCCTTGACCTGGGCGGACTGCAGTTGCAGGGTTTCGCCGGCCCAGCCGAGCGGGGTAATAGTGCAGAAGGTGATTGCCAGCAAACGATGAAGGATAGCCATGAGCCCGTCCGATAGTGGTTTTGCGCGAGTTTAGGCAGGCTGGATTAAGCCTGCCTTAACAGCATAGGCCGATCATTCAACCGCTTCAGGATGATTTAAGCTTGGCCGGTGATAATGCGCGCCAGCCCGCGCGCGAAGGGTGATGGAGACAAGATGAATACGTTCAATCGGCGTACGGCGGTGCGCATTGCGGTGGTCAGTTTTTTGCTGGCGGCGATCGCCAGCCCGATCGCCTGGTTTGTGACGCAGGAGAGCACCGAAGAGAGCACGGTGTCGCTGGCGATGGAAGAGTCGAAGCGCATGCTGCAGCATTTTGACGCCTTGACGCTGGAGGGGCCGCAGGTTGCCGAGCACGCCCAGCAGGCGGCGCGGACGCTGGCTGGCGGCTTGTTCGATATCGCCGAAATCTACGACAAAAGCGGTAAAAAACTCGCCGAAGCGATGACGCCTGATGGAGAGCGGATTGAGGAGTTATTGCCCAAACACGCGAACCCGAACTACACCGCTGCATCCTACGACAGCATTCAGTTGCCAGACGGGCGCTGGACAATGCGTATTTTCGTGCCTCTGCAGAGTCCGGACGGTCAACCCGGTGTTTCAGGCTATTTTGAAGGCGTGCGCATCATGCCCGCCTGGCAGCGCGAGCAGATGCTGGCTGGCGCGCTGACCGCCGCCCTGATGATCGGTCTGGCCTCGTTGCTCTGCGGCGCAGTGATTTACCCGGTGGTCGTGCATCTGTCGGCCGAGAACGAGAAAAAGACGCGCGAAGTGCTCGATTCGCACATCTCGATGATGGAAGCGCTGGGCCGGGCGATTGCCAAGCGGGATTCCGACACCGGTGCCCACAACTATCGCGTGGCGCTGATCTCGGCGCGTATTGCCGAACAGATGGGTTTTTCGTCTGCAGCCATGCAATCGTTGATCGCCGGCAGCTTTCTGCATGATGTCGGCAAGATCGGCGTGCCCGATGCCATCCTGCTCAAGCCGGGCAAGCTTGATGAGCAGGAGTTCGAAATCATGCGTACCCACGTTTGCCAGGGCGAGGAGATCGTCACCGGCATGGGCTGGCTGGATGGCGCCAATGCAGTGGTGGCTGGCCACCACGAAAAATGGAACGGCAGCGGCTATCCGCGTCGCCTGCAGGGCGAGGGCATTCCGCTTTCGGCGCGGATCTTTGCTGTGGCCGATGTCTTCGATGCCTTGTGCTCGAAGCGGCCTTACAAGGAGCCGATGTCCTTCGCCGCCGCGATGGGCATTCTCGAGCGCGATACCGGCAGTCATTTCGATCCGGCAGTGATGGCCGTGTTCCGGCCGATGGCGGCGGAAATCCATGCCTCGCTGCTCAATCGCTCGGAAGACGAAGTGCGCGCCCTGCTTGGCGAACAGGTGCGCCGGCATTTCGCCGCCTGAGGCGGTTTTCTTCCCGAGTTGAAAAACAGTGCAAAAAAACAGTTGACCGGTAAAGCGCTCGCTCTATAATTCAAACGTTCGTTTTATTCCAAGAACGCAAGATAAGACCAAAAGGAGAAGCGCTTGAAAAAGCTGATCGTGAAAAAGGCCGCCGTACTCGGCGCCGGCGTGATGGGGGCGCAGATTGCCGCGCACCTCGCCAATGCCAACGTGCCGGTCGTGCTGTTCGACCTGCCGGCGAAAGAAGGAGACAAGAACGGTATCGTCAGGAAGGCCCTCGACGGCCTCAAGAAGCTCGACCCGGCGCCGCTCGCCAGCAAGGGCAAGCTCAAGTTCATTGACGCCGCCAATTACGACGAACATCTGCCGCTGCTCGCCGAGTGCGACCTCATCATCGAGGCCATCGCCGAGCGTATGGACTGGAAGAACGACCTCTACGCCAGGATTGCGCCGCACATCGGCGCCGATGCGATTGTCGCTTCCAATACCTCCGGCCTGTCGATGAACGCGCTGGCCCAGGGCCTGCCGGAAGCCATCCGGCCGCGCTTCTGCGGCATCCATTTCTTCAACCCGCCGCGCTACATGCACCTGGTTGAAATCATCGGCACGCAAAGCACCGATGCCGGCACGCTCGACGCCCTCGAAACCTGGCTGACCTCGCGTCTCGGCAAGGGCGTCATCCGTGCGCTGGATACGCCGAACTTCGTCGCCAACCGCATCGGCGTCTTCTCGATTCTCGCCGTCATGCACCACACCCAGGCCTTCGGCCTCGGTTTCGACGAAGTCGATGCACTGACCGGTCCGAAGATCGGTCGTCCGAAGAGCGCCACCTATCGCACCGCCGACGTGGTTGGCCTCGATACCCTGGCGCATGTCGTCAAGACCATGCAGGACACCCTGCCCAACGACCCGTGGCACAGCTACTTCACGACCCCGGCCTGGCTGCAGGCGCTGATCGGGCAGGGCGCACTCGGCCAGAAGACGCGCTGCGGCATCTTCAGGAAGCAAGGCAAGGAAATCCAGGTGCTCGACCTGGCGGCGCAGGATTACCGCAAGTCGGCCGGTGAAATCGCCGAAGAAGTCGGCGCCATCCTCAAGATGAAGAACCCGGCCGAGAAGTTCGCTGCCTTGCGCGCTTCCAGCCAGCCGCAGGCGCAGTTCCTGTGGGCCATCTTCCGCGACATCTTCCATTACGCCGCCGTGCAGCTTGAAAGCGTGGCCGACAATGCGCGCGATCTCGATTTCGCGATGCGCTGGGGCTTCGGCTGGAGCCAAGGGCCGTTCGAAACCTGGCAGGCCGCCGGCTGGAGCGACATCGCCCAAGCCGTTGCCGCCGACATCGCCGCCGGCAAGAGCATGAGTAACGTCGCGCTGCCGGCCTGGGCGCTGGAAGCCGGGCGTACCGGCGTGCATGCCGCCGAAGGTTCCTACTCGGCGAGCAAGAATGCCTATGTGCCGCGCTCGACGCTGCCGGTCTATCAGCGCCAGCTCTTCCCCGAGCGCGTGCTGGGTGAAACGGCACTCAACCCGGAAAAATCCGGCGAGACGCTGTTCGAGAACGATGGCGTGCGTTTGTGGTGCCTACCGGCGGTCGACCGCAAAATCGGCATCATTTCCTTCAAGTCCAAGATGCACACCATCGGCGACGAGGTGTTGGACGGCGTGATCGCCGCCGTGCGCCAGGCCGAAACGACGCTGGACGGCGTCGTGCTCTGGCATGAAGCGCCGTTTGCCGTCGGTGCCAACCTGCAGCAGGTCGGCGAAGCCTGTGCCGCCGGGATGTTCGACAAGCTCGAAGAAACCGTCGAGAAATTCCAGCGCGCCTCGCAGACCCTCAAGTATGCACAAGTGCCGACCGTCGCCGCCGTACAGGGCCTGGCCCTGGGCGGTGGTTGCGAGTTTGTCATGCATGCCGGCAAGCGCGTCATGGCGCTGGAAAGCTATGTCGGCCTGGTTGAAGCCGGTGTCGGCCTGATTCCGGCCGGTGGCGGCTGCAAGGAATTCGCCGTGCGTGCCGCCGAATGGGCCGCCCAGTCGGCAACGCCGGGTGAAGTGTTCAACTTCCTGCAGCCGGTGTTCCAGACCATCGCCATGGCCAAGGTCGCCAAGAGTGCCGTTGAGGTGATCGAGATGGGCTTTGCCAAGCCGTCCGATACTATCCTGTTCAACGCCAACGAGCTGCTCTTCGTCGCCATCAAGGAAGCGCGTGCCATGGCCGATGCCGGCTACGCGCCGCCGCCGATGGCGCGCGGTATTCCGGTCGCCGGCAAGAACGGCATCGCGACCCTGGAAATGATGCTGGTCAACATGAAGGAAGGCGGCATGATTTCCGCGCACGACTACAAGGTCGCCAAGTCGGCTGCCATCGCATTGTGCGGCGGCGAAGTCGAAACCGGCAGCCTGGTCGACGAGGAATGGCTGATCACCGTCGAGCGCCGCCTCTTCGTCGAATTGCTGAAAACCCCCGAAACCCAGGCCCGGATCAAGCACATGCTCGAAACCGGCAAGCCGCTTCGTAACTAATCGGGTCAGGAGACAGATAAAAATGAGCAAACAGATTCAAGACGCCTACATCGTCGCCGCGACCCGCCTGCCGGTTGCCAAGCGTAACGGCATGTTCAAAAACGTGCGGCCGGACGACATGCTGGCCGCGGTCATCAAGGCGGTGGTCGCGCAGGTGCCTGGCATCGACCCGGCGCGCATCGGTGACGTCATCGTCGGTTGTGCGATGCCGGAAGCCGAGCAGGGCATGAACGTCGCCCGCATCGGCGCGCTGCTCGCCGGCCTGCCGATCACCGTGCCCGGCATCACGATCAACCGCTTCTGCTCCTCCGGGGTGCAGGCGGTGGCTGATGCCGCCAACCAGATCCGCCTCGGCCTGGCCGACGTAATGATCGCCGCCGGTACCGAGTCGATGTCGGTGATGCCGCAGATCATGGGCAACAAGATGTCGATGAACCCGGCCATCTTTGCCAAGGAAGAAAACCTGGGCATCGCCTTCGGCATGGGTTTGACCGCCGAGAAGGTGGCGAACCAGTGGAAAATTTCCCGCGATGCGCAGGACGCCTTCGCGCTCGCCTCCAACCAGAAGGCCTGTGCGGCAATTGCCGCGGGTCACTTCAAGGCCGAGACGACGCCTTACGCGATCAGCGAAAGCCTGCCTGACCTGGCGTCCGGCGAGATTCGCATCCGCCAGCGCCTTGCCGACACCGACGAAGGCCCGCGTGCCGATGCCTCGCTGGAACGTCTCGGCAAGCTGAAGCCGGTGTTCCATGCGCGCGGTTCGGTCACCGCCGGCAATTCCTCGCAGATGTCGGACGGTGCCGCTGCGGTCATGCTGGTATCGGAAAAGGTGCTCAGGGAACACAACCTGACGCCGCTCGCCCGCTTTGCCGGCTATGCCGTCGGCGGCGTCGCACCCGAGATCATGGGCATCGGCCCGATTGCGGCCATCCCGAAGGTGCTGGCGCAAGTCGGCATCCATCAGGACGACCTCGACTGGATCGAACTCAACGAAGCCTTCGCGGCGCAGGCGCTGGCCGTGACCCAGGAACTGGGCCTGAACCCGGCGAAGGTCAATCCGCTCGGCGGCGCCATTGCGCTCGGCCACCCGCTCGGCGCCACCGGTGCGATCCGCATCGCGACGCTGACGCACGGTTTGCAGCGCACCGGCGGACGTTACGGCATGGTCTCCATGTGTATCGGCACCGGTATGGGTGCAGCCGGCATTATCGAACGTCTCTGACGGTCGACCGTGCAAAAAAGGCAAAAACCATGAAACCCGCCTGGCTGGCCCGGCTTTCTCCCAGCTGGCGGGCGCGCATGGTGCGTCTTGGCTTCAATTTTCATCCGGCCTTTCGCGGTACCGGCGGGCGGGTCGTGCATGTGGCGAAGGACTTGCGCCACATTCGCATCCGCCTGGCGCTCAGCTGGAAGACGCGCAACATTGTCGGCTCGCTGTACGGCGGCTCGCTGTTTGCAATCACCGACGGGGCGCATCCGATGATGCTGATGGCGGCGCTCGGCGACAATTACATCGTCTGGGACAAGGCGGCCAGCATCCGCTATCGCAAGCCCGGTTACACGACGCTGTACGGCGATTTCGTGCTGCGTAAGGAGGAAATTGCCGAGATTCGTGCTGCATTGCTGGACGTGCCTGAGCTGGAAAGAACCTTCCTGGTCGAACTCAAGGACGAGCAGGGTACGGTACACACGATCGTTGAAAGAACGGTCTATATCGCCGAAAAAAACTACTACCGGCAAAAAGCCGGAGGAGACAAATGATGGTTACATCGCAATGCGTTCGCCGCGCCGCCCTGGTTGCTGCGCTGCTCGCCGTGCCCGGTCTGCAGGCGGCGGAAGTCGCCGGGGTCCGGGTTGAGGAAAAACTGCGCGTCGGCAGTAACGAACTGGTGCTCAACGGCGCCGGGCTGCGTACCCGCTTTTTCATCAAGGTCTATGTCGGGGCGCTTTATGTTGGTGAGAAGGCCTCTTCGCCGGCCGCCATCATCGACAGCAACGCGCCGCGCCGGGTCAGCCTGCGCCTGCTGCGCGACCTTGAGGCCGAGTCGCTGCATTCGGCACTCGACGAAGGCTTGCGCAACAACCTTTCCGCCGCCGAATTGTCCGACCTGAAAGGGCCGGCCGAGCAACTGGCCGGCATCATGAAGGGCATCGGCAAGGTCAAGGAAGGCGATACGGTGGCGATCGACTTTTCCGAGGCCGGCGTCAGCGTCAGCCAGAACGGCGAGGCGCGCGGCAAGGTGGCGGGTGCGGCCTTTGCCCGCGCCCTGCTCAAGGTCTGGCTCGGCGACAAGCCGGCCGATGCGGCATTGAAGAAAGCCATGCTCGGCAACTAGGGCGCTCAGGAGGAGACAAAAATGGAAAAAATCTGGCTACAAAGCTATCCGCAGGGCATCCCGGCCGAGATCGACATCGAGCACATCCCGTCGCTGGTTGCCTTGTTCGAGAACGCCTGCACGAAATTCGCCGACAAGGTCGCCTATATCAGCATGGGCAAGGAAATGACCTACGGCGAGCTCGACGCGGGCACGCAGGCCTTCGCGGGCTGGCTGCAGTCGCTCGGCATCCAGCCCGGCGAGCGCGTCGCGCTGATGATGCCGAACATGCTGCAATACCCGGTGGCGTTGTTCGGCACGCTGCGTGCCGGCTGCGTCGTGGTCAATTGCAATCCGCTCTACACGCCGCGCGAACTTGAGCACCAGTTGAAGGATTCGGGCGCGACGGCGATCGTCATCGTCGAGAATTTTGCGCACACGCTGGAGCAGGTGGTTGCGCGCACCGCGATCAAGCATGTCGTGGTCACGCCGATGGGCGAGATGCTCGGAGCGCTCAAGGGCACCGTGGTCAATCTGGTGCTGCGCCACGTCAAGAAGATGGTGCCAGCCTGGCAACTGCCCGACGCGATCCGCTTCAACGCCGCGCTCGCCGCCGGGCGGCAGCACGGTTTCAAGCCGGTGGCGCTGGCGCAGAACGACATCGCCTTCCTGCAATATACCGGCGGCACGACCGGCATTTCCAAGGGCGCCATGCTGACGCACGGCAACATCGCTTCCAACGTCATGCAGGCCTACAGCTGGATCAAGCCGGTGGTGCACGAAGGCCAGGAATTCATCATCACCGCCTTGCCGCTGTATCACATCTTCGCGCTGACCGCGAATTGCCTGACTTTCCTGATGATCGGCGCCAGGAACCTGTTGATCGCCAATCCGCGCGACATCCCGGGCTTCGTCAAGGAGTGGGGCAAATACCCGGTGACCGTGGTGACCGGCGTCAATACCTTGTTTGCCGCGCTGCTCAACGATCCGGGCTTCAAGGATCTCGATTTTTCGACCATGAACGTCACGCTGGGCGGCGGCATGGCGGTGCAGGGCGCGGTTGCCGAGCACTGGCTGAAGGTTACCGGCGTGCCCATCCTGCAGGCTTACGGCCTGACCGAAACCTCGCCGGCGGCGACCATCAATCCGCTCGACATGCACGAGTTCAACGGCTCGATCGGCCTGCCGATTTCCTCGACCGAAGTCTCGATCCGCGATGACTACGGCACCGAAGTGCCGCAGGGCCAGATCGGTGAAATCTGCATCCGCGGGCCGCAGGTGATGGCCGGCTACTGGCAGCGCCAGGAAGAAACCGATCTCGTCTTCTACCCGGATCGCTTCCTGCGTACCGGCGATGTTGGCTACGTGGACAAAAAAGGCTTCGTTTTCCTGGTCGACCGCAAAAAGGACATGATCCTGGTCTCCGGCTTCAACGTCTATCCGAACGAGGTCGAGGAAGCCGTCGCCATGCATCCGGGGGTCATGTTCGTCGCCGCCATCGGCGTGCCCGATGAGCACTCTGGCGAAGCGGTGAAAATCTTCGTGGTGCGCAAGGACCCGGCGCTCAACGAACGCATGCTGATCGAGCATTGCCGCAGCCAGCTCACCGGCTACAAGGTGCCGAAACACGTCGAATTCCGCGACGACCTGCCGCGTACCAATGTCGGCAAGATCCTGCGTCGCGCGCTTAAAGAAGGAGCATAAATGCCCATCCCCGCTTCCCTGAACAAGAACCTCAGCCTGCCGGTCATCTGTGCGCCGATGTTCATCGTCTCCAACCCGGACCTCGTCATCGCCCAGTGCAAGGCCGGCCTGATCGGCTCCTTCCCGGCGCTCAACGCCCGCCCCAAGGACCTGCTCGACGACTGGCTGCTGCGCATCAAGAGCGAACTGGCGGCCGATCCGAAGGCGGCGCCGTTCGCGGTCAACCAGATCATCCATCCGTCGAACGAGCGCCTCGAACACGACATGGCACTGTGCGTGAAGCACGAGGTACCGCTGATCATCACCAGCCTGTCAGCGCCGACCCAGATCGTGCCGCATGTGCATGCCTACGGCGGCAAGGTTTTCCACGACGTGATCAGCGTCCGCCATGCCGAAAAGGCGCTCGAAGCCGGCGTTGACGGCCTGATCCTGGTTTGCGCCGGGGCCGGCGGCCATGCCGGCACGCTCAGCCCGTTCGCGCTGGTCGGCGAAATCCGCAAGTTCTACGACGGCCCGATCGCGCTGTCCGGTTCGATCACCAACGGTAGCGCCGTTCTCGCCGCGCAGGCGATGGGGGCGGACTTTGCCTACATCGGCACGCGTTTTATCGCCACGCAAGAGGCCAATGCGGTCGACGCCTACAAACAGGCAATTATCGATTCCGCTGCCAAGGACGTCGTCTACACGCCGTACTTCACCGGCGTGCATGGCAACTACCTGGCGAAAAGCATCATCGCTTCCGGCCTTGATCCGGCCAATCTGCCGGAGAAGGACAAATCGGCAATGAACTTCGGTGCCGCCGCCGGCGCCAAGGCCTGGAAGGACATCTGGGGCGCCGGGCAGGGCGTCGGCACGATAGCCGAAGTGCTGCCGACCGCCGAACTGGTGGCCCGCATGCAGGAAGAATACCGCAGTGCCAAGACGGCACTGTGCAGCAACCCGTTCTGAAAAATAAACAGGAGACAAGCAAATGAGTGACTATCGCGCACCCGTCAAAGACATGCGTTTCGTCATGGACGAACTGGCCGGCTTCAAGGAGTTGAGCGCCATTCCCGGCTACGAAGAGGCGACGCCCGATCTGGCCGATGCCGTGCTCGACGAAGCGGCCAAATTCGCCGGCGAAGTCCTGGCGCCGCTCAACCGCATCGGCGACAAGGAAGGCTGCAAGCTGACCGCGAACGGCGTGACCACGCCGACCGGCTGGAAAGAGGCCTACAAGCAGTTCTGCGATGCCGGCTGGAACGGCATTTCCTCGCCCGCCGATTTCGGCGGCCAGGGCCTGCCGGACACGCTGGGCATCGCCGTCAAGGAAATGGTCTGCGCGGCCAACCTGTCCTTCTCGCTTGGCCCCTTGCTGACCACCGGCGCCGTCGAGGCGCTGATCACCTGCGCCAGCGACGAGCTGAAAGCCATCTACCTGGAAAAGATGGTTACCGGCGAGTGGACCGGTACGATGAACCTGACCGAGCCGCAGGCCGGCTCCGACCTGGCCTTGATCCGCTCGCGCGCCGAGCCGCAGGCCGACGGCACCTATCGCGTCTTCGGTCAGAAGATTTTCATCACCTACGGCGACCACGACATGACGGACAACATCGTCCATCTCGTGCTCGCCCGCCTGCCGGATGCGCCGGCCGGGGTGAAGGGCATCTCGATGTTCCTGGTGCCGAAATTCCTGGTCAATGCCGACGGCTCGCTCGGCGCACGCAACGACGCCTACTGCGTCTCGATCGAGCACAAGCTCGGCATCCACGCCAGCCCGACCTGCGTCATGGCCTATGGTGACAACGGCGGCGCGGTCGGCTACCTGCTTGGCGAAGCCAATCGCGGCCTTGAATACATGTTCATCATGATGAACGAAGCCCGCCTCGGCGTCGGCCTGCAGGGCATCGCCCTCGGCGAACGCGCCTACCAGCAGGCCCTGGCCTTTGCTCGCGAACGCAAGCAGGGCCGCGATGCGCTGACCGGCGAAGCGCTGGTCAGCATCGACAAGCACCCCGACATCCGCCGCATGCTGATGCTGATGAAGTGCCGCGTCGAAGCCAACCGCGCCATGACTTACTACACCTCCGGCCTGCTTGACCGTGCTCATGCCGCGAGCGATGCCGACGAGAAGAAGCGCCAGCTTTACCTCGCCGAATTCATGATCCCCATCGTCAAGGGCGGCGGTACCGAAATGGGCATCGAAGTCACCTCGCTCGGCATCCAGATCCACGGCGGCATGGGCTTCATCGAAGAAACTGGCGCTGCCCAGCACTGGCGCGATTCGCGCATCACGACGATCTACGAAGGCACGACCGGCATCCAGGCCAACGACCTGCTGTTCCGCAAACTGATGCGTGATCAGGGCGCCACGGCCAAAGTCGTGTTCGGTGAAATCCACGCCACGGTCAAGGCGCTCGGCGCCTCCGGCAAGCCGGAGCTACAGGCGATCGGCCAGCGTCTCGGCGTTGCACTGAAAGCCTGGACCGATGCCACCGAATGGCTGGCCGCCAACGCCAAAACCGGCCTCTCCGGCGTGTTGACCGCTGCCGTGCCCTACCTGCACCTGGCCGTCACCGTCACCGGCGGCTGGTTCATGGCCAAGGCCGCCTTGGCCGCGGCCGGCTATCTGGAAAAGGGCGAGGGCGATCAGACTTTCTACCGCGCCAAGATCGCCACCGCCCGCTTCTACGCCGACCAGTTGCTGCCGCAGGCTTATTCCTACGCAGAAACGGTCAAGGCGGGTGATGCAGCGCTGGCTGGTACTGGTGAGGAGGTTTTTGCAGCCTGAGAAGGGGACATATAAGGCTTACTCCTCATAATCAGGAAAAGAAAAAGGCACCGAAAGGTGCCTTTTTTGTGACTGCTTCCGGAATCAATTATTTCGGCGTGTTGTTATACGACACGCTCTTGTTGACCAGGAAGAGAGCAGTTTGCGTTGCAGGCATCAGGCTGCGTGCGTCATTATTAGTTGTTAGAGTTACACTCGAAACACCACCGATCGTACCGGCCGTTTGGCCCAAAAATGTTCCTTGCACGTAACTGCTGGCTGTTGCTACCCCTTGACGTGAGGTGATGGAATCCGATTGGATCTTGGAACCACTGATTGTGCCAGAGGCATCAAAACCGAAGGTGCCTTTGCCCATTGGCGACCAAGAGCCTTGCCATGTTCCTTGACGGAATTTGACTTCGATCTCGACACAACCTTGACGCGTAGCATTGAAGCTGCCGCCACGATAGACAGCGGTGACATCCCCTGCCCGCTGGCTGTCAAGATAGGATTGCGGTGTGGCGATACCGACTATGAAGTAGCCGTTGGTGGAGGTGGAACTGTAGCTGCCTCCTTCGTAGTAACGCACTTTTTCGCCAGAGGTATATGTCTCAACCTCGTGCATGAACTTGCCGACGGCAACTTCGTCATTTTTTGTCCAGCCTTTATCGGCATCGTAATACCTTGCCGAAATGGCCATTTCAAACGGGCCACGACCACCGAGTCCCCATTCTGCCTCTTGGCTGAATTTGCTGTGAGAAAATCCCGATGCAGACGAGGTGTCAGTAATGCCGGAAAGCATGAAGGCTTCGTATTCGGGTTCCACCGTACGGAAATGATGCAAACCGTCATCACGGCGTCCACCAAAATAAACTGGAATTGGCGTGCCTGAGTCAGTGAAGTTTGGTGCGACCAGTGTATCCAGCGAAGTCAGGCGCCAGAACACGGTTCCTTCACCTTGGCCACTTCCTGCGGTGATGCTTGGATCCGCGACGAATGACAACGAGAACAGGCCTGCGTTCATCGGCGTCTTGGATTTCATTCCTTTGCTGGCATAAACGCTCGGGTAGTCACCGCCGCTTTCTTTCGACTTGTCACGGAAGATTGCGTAGCCGCACCAATCTCCGGTAGCACAACCCTGGGTCAATACGTCAGGTGTTTTTTTGTAAGGATCAGAGCCGCCGCTACCTGGCATTTGCACCGGAGAGGGGGCGCCAGCAGCTGGTTCAACAAAGTCAGACCATGGTCCCCAGTTATCAACGGAGTCGTCTGTAAGCAGGACGTTTCCGTACGATTTGACGTGGTTCCATTTGTCTTCGTGGAGTTCCTTGGCAAATGCGGTGCTACTTATGAGCAACGCAGCAACGGCTGCCGCTATGATGGTTTGACGAGTTTTCATGATCTTGCCCCTGTGAGATTTTGAAACAGTTTGGCGTACTTTCACTCTAGCTTCTGGTCTGGTGATTGCAAGTGGAAAATGGTGCGGTTCCTACCATGAATCGGGGCTGTATCTTTGTGCAAGACACAGCCCCGAAAGAAGAAATACCTTGGAAGGAAAGGTATACCTTAGAAAGAGCGCGCGAGATTTACGCTGGTTACATCTCGTTCGTAGGTGTAGATGGACACGTTTGAGTGGTTTTCACTACGCAGCCAGCTGCCTGAGAGTTTCCAGTCTTTCATCAGGCCTTCCTTGAAGTTGTGGGCAAAGCCGATTTCGTAACGATTTTCGTATTCGTTGCGCGACATGTTGAAGACGGGTTCAACACCATCGTACTTGGCCTTGCGATAGCTGTAGCGGCCGAAGACGGAGCCATTTTGCCAAGTCGTCGCATTCACCCCGAGGAAGGCTTCCCAGCCACGGTTGGTAAAGCGGCTGTCATCTGCATCTTCTGTAAAGACATGGGCACCGCCTTGTGCGGCGAGTTTGCCCTGTAGGAAGAGGTGGCCATAGGAGACGCCCGTCGTGTAGAAAGCACTGTCGCGACCAATGTCGACTTCACGCTTGAACTTCTTTTGCAGAGCCATCGCATCCCAGGTCAATTCGCCATTGTTGAACTGCCAGGTGAAAGTGGGTGCAATCGAGGTGTACATCGCGAGGTGTACGCCACCAAGGTAGAGGTCATCAACCTGCAGGTTAATTTTGGAACGCCATTTTCCTGGTGCGATGAAGCCCGGGCCGGTTGCAATCGTCAGAGCCGTCAGGTCAAAGGCTCCTTCGTTGAAATAGCCCTTGTGATACAGGCCGGCGCTGGTTTGCCAAATGAAGCGGGCGGGAGTTTCGCCCATGCGCAGGACCAGCGGCGAGTTATAGGTGTGGGTCAGACCGGCTTGCAGAACACCGGCCCAGTCTTCCTTGGGTTGCGAACCTGGAGCCAGGACAAGGCCGCCGGGGAGGGTTGCGCCACTTGGCCCGACGTTGACATTGGTGTCATACAAGGCGCCGAGCGAAATCGAAGGTTCCCATGTGTGCGGCTTGGCTGTCAGTGCTGCTTCGTCGCGTTTGATCTGTGCGAGGAAGGTCAGAACGGCCAGGCGAACGTTTTCCGGCGTTTTCGGGTCATCAAGGACTTTCTGTGCTTGCTTGCTGGCCTGGGCGTAATCCAGCGCACGGAAGTAGGCAACAGCCAGTTCAAGGCGGGCACGGTGCAGGGACGGGTTGTTGCTCAGTACCGTTTCAAAGGCTTCAATCGAACTGAAGACCTGGCCCTGCTCGCGCAGGAAAATACCTTCCTTGAAAAGCTTTTCCGTATCGCTGGCTTCTTGGGCTGATGCTTGCGACAAACCGGCGAACAGCATCATGGCGGCAATAGTTGTACGAGTGAAAAGACCGACAGTTCCTAGTTTTCCAGCATTCATGTATCGTTCCTCAAGAGCAAGAATTATTGTGACAAGATGTAAATTTTTGTTACAGGGATTGTATCGGCTTGGTGTGCAAGTGTCTTATTTAAAATGGGTTTGAGCATGATTTGATGCGATTGTGTGGCATTCATGTCAAGGCGGTTTTTGAGGTCGCTGGCGCTATTTTTCTTTGAGGGATGTTTCTGTTTAACCTTGAATACCTTTCCTGAATACACATTGTGTCCTTTGCCTCTCCTTTTCAGCGAATAGCTTTCCTGTTGCTATGGGGTATTTGCTCGCTATCCGTTCCCGGGTATGCACAGGGGCCGATTGCGGATAACCGTCTGTTCAATTACAGCGAGGAGCGCAAGGAAGGTTTCGGGATGTTCCCGCAATGGGTTTCGGTCATGCGTCGTCACCAAGGTGATCTGGCAACGCCGGAAAATTGTCCGGTTAACCTCTGCAAAGTGCCGGAATGGCTGCAATTTATTGCCTCCTTGCGTGGGCGAGGTTCACGGGAGCAGTTAATTGCAGTCAATGAATTTGCCAACCGGTTCCGCTACGTCCTTGATCAGGACAATTATGGTCGCTCGGATTACTGGGCGATCCCCCGCGAATTTCTCACGCTGGGCGGTGATTGCGAGGATTTTGCAATCATCAAGTATTTTTCCCTGAGACAACTTGGCGTGTCCCCCGACGCGCTACGCATCGTTGTCGTCCAGGACACCAATTTACGCATTCCCCACGCAATACTGGCTGTCTATGCAGCGGAGGGAATCGTGATACTCGACAACCAGATTCGTGAGGTTATTCCTCATACGAAAATCTCGCACTATGTGCCGGTTTTCTCCCTCAACGAGCGTAACTGGTGGATGCATCTTCCATGACTGTAGACAGACTTCGTTCAATTGTTAAATCGCTTGGTAAATTCTATGATCCCAAGACAGGGAATTTGGTGATCGATAGTTCTGCACCGCTTTTCCTGCATGCCTTCTCAGAGGTTTCATCATCATGAAAACAGTATCTTTGCGTTCGGGTTGGTTTCCGGCTCTGCTCGGCCTCATCGGCCTGTCGATTGTTGGTGGCTGGGCAATCCATGCCTACGTGGAGAAGGAAAAGTCGCGTGATCTTCAGGCTTGGGAGACATTGCTCGGGGTTGTTGCCGATGGCCGCGTGCAAAGCGTCGGGCAATGGGTGGATAGCCAATCGCAAGTCCTCAAGGAACTTGCCGAAAATGCCTCAGTCCGTTTTTACGTGACGCAGTTGGCTGCCTCTACGGGAACGGAGCCCAGCAGTTCGGATGCCGCGCAATTGGGCTACCTGCGTAATTTGCTCGAATCGACGGCGGGGCGCGGCGGGTTTTCGGTAGCGACCGGGCAAGCCAAGATTCCCGCCAACATCGATCTGGCATCGGATTCCGGGATTGTGATCGTTGATGCTGCGGGCAAAAAGGTGGCTGAAACGGCGGGTTTCCGTATTAACAAGACGCTGGAAAGCAGCTTGTTGCAGGCCATCAAGCAAGGTAAGCCGGCGATTCAGGATTTCTTTGAAAATGAGCGTGGCGAGGTGGTGGTTGGATTTATTGTGCCGATTTACCCGGTTGCCATGACGGACTCGGGCCAGCAGGCAATCGGTGCCATTGCCGGCGTCAAGCGGGCGCGTGATGAGTTGTTTCCGCTGTTTTCCCGGCGTAGCACGCTGAGTGGTTCTGGCGAAGCTGTGCTGTTGCGCAAGGAAGGCGAATTTGTCGATATCGTGTCGCCCATGGCGGACGGTACCGGGCCCTTGCGCAAACGCATCCCCGTGGCGAATGGTGGCCTGGCTGAAATCCAGGCGTGGTCGAATCCAGGCAGTTTCGTTATGGCGGCGGATCATGGTGGACGCGATGTGCTGGCTGTGAGCCGGGGTTTTCGCCAGGCACCCTGGGTTCTGATCGAGAAAGTTGATGCGCTTGAGGCGATGCGGGAGTCGGATGGGCATCAACGCTTTTTGCTGACTTCGCTGACTCTGGCAGCTCTGGTGATCGCAGCTTGTCTTGGTGTTGCCTGGTGGCATGGTGCGACCGTCAAGGAGCGTAGTGCAGCGCAGGCCTTGCGCGAAAAGGCCGATGAACTGGAGAACCAGTCGGCGCTCCTGCAAGGGGTCATGGATGGCAGCCCTGATTTGCTTTTTATCATGGAGGGCGAGCGCCTCTGGTTCTGCAACAAGGCCTTTGGGGCAATGGTTGGCGAGCCGTCGGATAATCTCCGAGGCAAAACGCTATCGAGCGTTATGGGGCCGGCCGCGGCGAAGATTGTCGAGGCGCTGGTTGCAGAAAGTTTTGCTGCATCCATGCCCGTGTCGCGGATGATCGAGGATGGTCAGGCCGGGATGTCCGGCAGTCAGTATTTCACGGCGGTGCCGATCCATATTTCGCGTGAGAGCGGGCTGGTCCTTTGTCTTTGCCGCGACATGTCGGCCGAGCGTGCCGAGCAGTCGAAACGCCAGGGGTTGATGAAGCACCTGGTTGGCGTTCTTAGCTCCATCGTTGATTTGCACGATCCGTACTGCGCCGGGCATTCGATGCGGACGGCGCAGGTTGCTGCTGCGCTGGCGCGAGAACTCGGTCTGGACGAGGGAACGCAGGCCGCGCTGGAAATGGCGGCCCGCCTGGCCAACGTCGGGAAGATATTCCTGCCCCGCGAACTACTGACCAAGACGGAGGCGCTCAACCCTGCAGAGCAGGCCTTGGTGCACTCGCATGTTCAGCGCACGCTTGATTTGCTCAAGGGAATCGACTTTGAGGGGGGCGTTCTGGAAATAATTGCCCAGAAGAGTGAACACATGGATGGCAGTGGCTATCCGGCGGGTCTGAGTGATGGCCAATTGCTTCTGGAGAGCCGCATTCTCGCGGTGGCGAATGCTTTTGTGGCCATGGTCAGCGCTCGCGCCTACCGGGCTGGTGTGCCGGTACAGGAAACGCTGGATAAATTGCTGGGTGATGCGGGAAAAAAATACGATCGCCATGTTGTGGCGGCGTTGTTCCATGTTGCCGAAAATCGCCCGGAATGGATTTCCTGGTCGGCTCCCGGGGCCGATGACAAGTAGCTGGCTGTGCTGCAGGCGCCTTGTTGCAGGCGCCGCTGCCTATTTTTTCAGTAGCTGGATGCCGGCGGTATCCAGGTCGCTCTTTTTGAGAATGCCGATTTTCTGCCCGACGACGCGACCATCCTGATCGATGAATAGTGTGTACGGCAGGCCGCCGAGCTTGTTGCCCAGCGCCAGCATCAGCGGAATTCCCTTGTCCTTGGCGATGAAAACCGGGTAGTCGATTTTCTGGTTGCTGACAAATTCGCGGACCGGGCCAGCCTGGTCTTCAATGCCGATGCCGAGAATCTCGACTTTCCCTTTCTGTGCCTGCCGGAACTTGATCAGTTCGGGAATTTCCGCCCGGCAGGGCGCGCACCAGCGCGCCCAGAAATTGACGACCAACGGCTTGCCCTTGTAGCGTTCCAGTGCAACCGGCTTGTCGTCGAGGTCATGCAGCGTCGCCGCAAAAAGCGGGGCGGAGGCCGGCATGTTCTGGGCAAATGCCTGGCTGCTGATGACGAGGCAGAAAATGGCGAGAAGGTTTTTCATGGTTCGAGTGCGGCTTTCCTCTGGGGGGGTGATGATAAACAAGAGCGGGGCCGCGTGGGGGCTTATTCCTGCTTGGTGCTCCGGTGTGGCCTGCGACAATTTGCCGCAGGTTCCAATGCCCCCAAATCGTGAAAAAATTACGTCCCATTGATTGCATCTGCCCGCTCTGGCGGACAATGCCATATTTCCTTTTGGCGAAAGACCGGTTACCGCTTTGAACAAGAAAATCCTGATTGACGCCATCGGTATCCTGCTGATTGCCCTAGTGGTGGTCGTTGGCTACAAGCTTTCCCCCATCCTGTTGCCCAAGGCTGATCTGACGGTGGAGCCGGAGTCCGGCTGTGATCTCCACCGGCGTGCCTGCAAGGCCTTGCTGCCCGGCGGAGGCAGTATCGAGCTGTCGAGCAGCGTGCAGCCAATTCCCATGGTCAAGCCCTTCACGGTGCAGGTGGTCGTGCGTGGTCTGGCGCCATCGCGGGTGATGGTTGATTTTGCCGGGATAGACATGAACATGGGCCTCAATCGCCCGGAGTTGCTCGATCAGGGAGATGGCCGTTTTGTTGCCGAGGCCACGCTGCCGGTGTGCATTACCGGTCAAATGGACTGGCAGGCAACTGTCCTCGTCGAAACCGGCAGTCAGCGGATTGCCATTCCCTATCGTTTCAGTGGAGGGCATGACTGATGTCCGAACGTATTCTGCTGGCCATTGCTGCCGCGCTGGCGGCTGCCGTGCTCGGTCTCGCGCTGTTCTGGCAACCCGAGCTACCGGAGCGTCCGTTGCCGGCACCTGCCGCCTTGTCGGGTGGCGACTTCACCCTGCTGGCGGCAAATGGCCCGTTTTCGCTGCACGATCTGCGCGGCAAGGTGGTGCTGCTCTATTTTGGCTATACCTATTGTCCGGACATCTGCCCGACTTCGCTGGCGGCGACCGCCGAGGGGCTGAAGCAACTGACGCCGGCAGAGCAGGCGAAGGTGGCGATGGTCTTCATTTCGGTTGATCCGGAGCGCGATACGCCGGCGCGCTTGAAGGAGTATGCCGAGTTCTTCCATCCGGCAATGCTGGGCGTGACCGGTACACCGGAAAGTCTGGCCGAAATTGCCCGGCGCTACGGCGTTTTCTATGCCCGTCAGCCGGTGGCCACGGCCGGTGGTGATTATGTGGTCGATCATTCGGCCGATACCTATGTCGTCGACGCCGCTGGCAAACTGGTTGGCAAGATCGCGCACGCGACGCCGCCGGATCAGGTGGTGCTGGCGATCCGCAAGTATTTGAATCAACCGTGAAGGAGTGCAGGCCCATGAAAAAGTTGTCTTTTTTGACCGCATGTCTGATGTTCTCGGCCGGCGTGCTGGCTGCCGCCGCTGATCAGATCAGCGTGGACAAACCCTATGTCCGCTTATTGCCGCCGGGCGCCCAGACGACGGGGGCATTCATGGTGATCCGCAACAGCGCGGACAAGGACGTAAAGTTGGTCAAGGCCGACAACCCGGCCTCGCGGGTGACCGAGTTGCACACCCATCTCAACGAAGGCGGTGTCATGAAAATGCGCCCGGTGGCGGCGATCGAGATCAAGGCGAAGGGTGAAGCCCTGTTGCAGCCAGGTGGCCTGCACATCATGCTGATCGATCTCAAGGCGCCGTTGAAGGAAGGCGACATCGTGCCGATTACGCTGGGTTTCGATGACGGCAGCAGCAAGAAGGTCGACGCCAAAGTCCTCAAGGCGGCGCCAGAGGCCGGGATGTCACACCATCAGCACTAGGCGGTTGACGTCCTGAAATGGGCGTTTTTCAGTGCAGGGGCCGGATTTGTCCGGCCCTTTTCAATTCTTGACCGGGTGTTTCGACAGTTTGCGTTGCAGCGTGCGCCTGTGCATCTTGAGGGCGCGGGCGGTAGCCGAGATGTTGCCGTCATTCTCATTGAGCACGCGCTGGATATGTTCCCATTCCAGGCGGTCGACCGATAGCGGCTCATCGGGCGCCGGCAGGTCGAGGTCGGGGCCTTCGTCATTGTCGAAGGCGCCGAGTATGGCTTCGATTTCGACCGGCTTGGCAAGGTACTGGATGGCGCCCAGCTTGATCGCATCGACGGCTGTGGTGATGCTGGCGTAGCCGGTGAGGACGACGATGCGGCAGGACGGGTTGATGGCCAGCAGTTCCGGAATCAGGGCCAGGCCGGAGGCACCGTTGAGATTGAGGTCAAGCACGATGCGCGGCGGCAGGTGCTCGCGGGCCAGACTCAGTGCGCTCGCCGGTTCGAGTGCACCGAGCGCGCGATGGCCGCGCCGCTCCAGCGTACGGATCAGGATGGCGTTGAAGCTCGGGTCGTCGTCAATGATCAGGGTGGGCATCGTTTTCAGTTGGTCAGGGGGAGTTCGATGCGGGCGAGGGCGCCGCCGGCATCCGGGTTGCTGAGCAGGAGCTTGCCGCCCAGTTGTTCGATGGCGGAGCGGGTCAGCATCAGGCCAATACCGCTGCCATGGGCGTGAGCGGGCAGTTTGCTTTGCCCGGCAACGGCGAGAACCTCTGCAGGAAAGCCCGGCCCTCGGTCATGGATGTCGATATTGAGCGTGCTGCCCGACCAACTCGGGCCAATTTCGATTTCCTTGCCGCCACAGGCATTCGCGGCGTTGTTGAGGAGATTGAGGATGGCCTGTTCGAGACGTGGGTCGGCTGCAATTTCCGGGGCTGGGCCTGTGCTGCCGCAGATCAGCCTGCTATTGGCCTGCGGCCGGATGGCGTGCCAGTGCAGGCGAATTTCGTCCAGCCAGCGGTCGACCGGCTGGCGCGGGGTGTTTTCCAGGCGTTCGGCGCCGGCCCGGCGCGACAGGCCGGTGATGATCTGCTTGCAGACGCCGATTTGCTGGCGTAGTTGCGCAATATCCTGGCGGGCGCTTTCCGGCAGTGCCGGATTGGCGGCGAAGTCATGCGCCAATTCGCCGGCGAGCAGGGCAATGGTGCCGAGCGGTGTGCCGAGTTCGTGGGCGGCACCGGCGGCCAGGGTGCCGATCGCCATCACCCGCTCGTCGCGCAGGCTCTGTTCGCGGGCGGCGGCCAGTTCGGCATCGCGCTCGCGGATCAGGCGGGTCATGCGCACGACAAACCAGGCGATCATCGCCGCCGAAACGGCAAAGGTCAGCCACATGCCGACCAGGTGCAGCTGGGTCGCCCGACTGGCATCGGCCACCGGCAGCGGGATGTAGAAAACCATCAGGAGCGAGTAGGCGGCAATCGCGACCAGCATGACACCCAGCACGCCGCGCGTCGGCAGGCTCAGGGCGGCGATGGCTACCGGTGGCAGGAGCAGCGAAATCAGCGGGTTGGTGGCGCCGCCGCTGAAAAAGACGAGGGCGCTCAGGGTGGCGATATCAACCAGCAACTGGCTGAACAATTCATGCGGCGTGGCGGCTGTTGCATCCTGCAGGCGCCACTGGGCAAAGGCATTGAAGAGGGCGGTAATGCCGATGATGGCCAGCAGCAAAGCCTGCTGCACGGGGATGGCGAGCAGACCGGGGGCGATCATCACGAGCAGGGCGGTGGCGCCGAGAACCGGCCAGCGGCTGGCGACCAGGCGGCGCAGGTTGGCCAGGTAGTCGCTTCCGTCTGAGGTGCTGGAGATAAAGGGCATGCCGCGGATTATCCGCGATTTGCGGCCGGATTCACTGCCTGGTCGGCTGCGACAATTTGCCGCAGTGGTGGCATTTGCCCGGTTTCAGGCGTCGTCGCGGGCGCGCATTTCCGATTTTTCGATGACGGCGGTAAAGGCGTGCAGCAGATCCGGGTCATGCTTGATGCCGCCTTCGCTGACCAGGATGTCCATGATCGCCTGATGGCGCCTGGCCTGGTGATAGGGGCGGGTGACGGCGATCGCGTCGTAGCTGTCGGCCAGCGAAAGAATGCGGGCGAACAAGGGAATGTCGGTCCCACAGAGTTTGTCCGGGTAGCCGGAACCGTCGAAATTCTCGTGATGGTGGCGGATGATGCGGGCGACTTCGGTCGACTTGTCGCTGCCCAGTGCCAGGATGATGCGCTCGCCGATCACGGTGTGTTGCTGCATGCAGGCCCATTCGTCTTCTTCGAACGGGGTTGCCTTGTGCAGCACCTGGTCCGGGATGCCGATCTTGCCGATATCGTGAAACTGCGCGCCGAGGGCCAGCAGTTCCAGTTCGCGCTGCGAGAAATCGAGATGAATGCCCAGTTCGGCCGACAGCTGGACGACCCGTTCGGAGTGCGCCCGAGTGTGAAGGTCACGCTCGCCCAACGCCGTGCTCAGCGATTGGGCAATCTTGATCAGGGGAACGGCATCGCATTGGCTGTGCGACATGGGCAGGCTCCGGATTTGTGCAAATGTGAAGTGTTGACCGTTGGTGCTGACCAGAGGTTCAGTACCCGGGGCTGCAGGCGCTTTCAGTCGAGTGTTTTCTCGATCTCGGCAAGCAGGCGCAGGGCACGTTCGCGGTTCTTGGCAATGGCGGCGGCGCGGCCGGCGACATCGGCTGTTTCGGCCTGCGAGTTTTCGATCAGCACTTGATGCAGGCTTCGGCCACCCAGGGCAGCTTCGAGCATGCGATCAGCTTCTGCGTTCAGGTCATTTTCAGGCATTGCAATCTCCAATCGGAACAGTCGCAGCTTTTAACCGTTTCTCGGCAGTGAGTAAAGCGGAAAGCGAAATCATGATCAACGGCGCAGCGCCAAATCCGGCGAGCCGCCATTGCACAGTCGGTTTGCGGGCGATTGCGCCAGCGTATCGACAGGCAAAAAGAAGCCCACACGAGGTGGGCTTAAATCCATTTCTTGGAGGAGATGGAGGAGACAGGAATCAGTATGCCTATTTAAATGCTGCGCTGCAACAAAAAATTTGTGTCATTTGGTAACAAGCGAAAATATTCACGCATAGCCCTGTCGCAGCAGCCTTTTCCTCCGATTTTCAGGCAATAAAAAACCCCGCAACCAGTGCGGGGCTTTCGGGTATTGCCTGACCTGATATTACTTGGTCTTCTTGGCAGCAGCAGTTGCAGCCTTGGTTGCCGTGGCGATGTTGGCCTGGGCAGCTTCAGCGAATTGCTTTGCAACCGAATTCATGTTGCCGAAAGCCGAGTTGGCAGCAGCGATGGCGTTCTGGATGGCGGCAACAGCACCTTCGGAACCGGCCGGGGCAGACTTGGCAGCCATTTCCAGCATGCCGGCAACCGACTTCTGGAAGTCGCCGAACTGGGCTTCAACCATCTTGGCCAGTTCTTGCTGGGTCTGGGAGGTGATTTCGTAAACCGAGCGGGTGTAGGCAACAGCCTTTTCAACAGCCGGTTGGGCCAGGGCGGTTTGAGCAGCCAGGGCTTCCTTCGGATCCTTGGCACCCATCACGGCCTTGACGCCGGAAACGGTGTCTTCCAGGGAAGCGCGGGCGGTGTTCAGGTTCAGGGCAGCGATGCGTTCGGCAGAAGCCAGGGCGGTGTTGGCAACCGACAGCAGGGAATCAACGGTAGCTTTGTTGGCGGCGGCGAATTGTTCGGTATTGATGGACATGTATGTCTCCAGAGTTTGGTTGTCGATGTGTTCGCGTTCAGTATAACGCACTAAATTTCAAAATGGTGCACTGCAACAAAATGTTTTTGCTGATGAAGATCGCATTGCCTTTTGCCAGTTTGCTGCATCGACGGTGATCAATTCATTTTTGCCAAACGCGGCATGCGTTTGCTCAAAACTTGGGCAATGACGAAAACGGATATTACGATCAAATATCGGTTTGGTGTTGGCTTATTCGGCGAACGCACCGGACAGGGCCGCGATCATGTAGTGATGGTCGAGTACGCCGGCACTTTCGCGGATGCTGTGCATGGCCCACATCGGCGCGCCGACATCGACGCTGGCAATGCCGAGCCGGGCGGCGACGATCGGTCCGATCGTGCTGCCGCAGCCGAGATCGGTGCGGTGCGCGTACTGCTGGCAAGGTACGCCGGCTTTCGCGCAGATCGCCATGAAGCGCGCGGCGCTGTTGCTGTCCGTGCTGTAACGCTGGTTGGCATTGCTTTTGATCACCGGGCCGGCGTTGACCGTGACGCGATGGCAGGGCTCGTAAGCGGCGGGGAAATTCGGGTGCCAGGCATGCGCCATGTCGGCGCTGATGAAAAAGCTGCGCGCCAGCATGCGGCGCTGGTCCTCGGCATCGAGCCCGGCCTGGCCGGCGAGGCGGGCGAGCACATCCAGGACGAAGCTGCCGCCGGCGCCGGCGGCACTTTCGCTGCCGACTTCCTCGTGATCAAAAAAGGCGCACAGGCAGGTGGCGGCCGGGGCCGGCGTGGCGAGCAGGGCGCTCAGCGCGGCATGGCAGGAGGCCAGGTTGTCGAGCTGGCTGTTGGCGATGAATTCACGGTCGACGCCCCACAAACTGCCTTTTTGCGTGTCGTAGGCATTCAGTTCCCAGGTCAGCAGATCGTCCGGGGCAACGCCGAGCGCGGCGGCGATCGGTGCCCGGAAGTGCGCCTCGGCCTTGCTGCCATCTTCGGAAACGCCGAGCAGCAGCGGCAGTTCGGTCTGCTTGTTGAACTTGAGGCCGCTCTCGTTGACCTCGCGGTTCATGTGGATGGCGAGATTGGGCAGGCGCAGCAACGGCGTGTCGAAGCGCACCAGGCGGCTGACGTGACCGGCGCCGCTGCGCACATTGACGCGGCCGGCCAGCGACAGGTCGCGGTCGGCAAAGGTGGCGAGGATCGGCCCGCCATAGACTTCGACGCCGAGGCGCACCATGCCGGCGGCGTCTTCCGCCGGTTTCGGCTTGAGGCGCAGGCCGGGCGAGTCGGTATGGGCGCCGATCAGGCGCAGGCCGCTCTCGGTGAGCGGCTGGCTGCCGACGACGAAGGCGATGATCGAGGAGCCGCCGCGCACGACGTAATACTTGCCGCCGCTTTCAAGCGCCCAGCGGTCGACCTCTTCCAGAGGGCAAAAACCGGCCGCCTGCAGGCGGCTTGCGCAGGTCTGCACGGCGTGCCACGGACTCGGGCTGGCGTCGATGAAGTCGAGCAGGTCCTGGGCCTGGGCGTACTGGGCGGCGGTGATCTTCATGCGTTGTTTTCTCCGGTGTTGGCGCATTCGGCGATGACGATCGCGGCGATGGCCGGGTCGTAGAGCTGGGCGATGTGGCCGCTCGGCGGCAGTTCGACGTCACGGGCGCCGGGCAGTTTCTGCAGGTCCTGCGGCATGACGAAATTGTCGTAGGGGTTGCGCAGGCTGACGCAGGGAACGCCGGGTTTTTCGCCGGCCATGTCGGTCAGCCACAGCGAACCGGGTTCCATCTCGCGCGCGTTGTGGCCGATGCCGAAGCGGGCGAGCGCCGTACCCTGGTGCGGCGTGGACAGCGTGATCAGCTTGCCGACCCGGCTGCCACCATGGCGCGCCAGGTAGCAGCGGCAGACCAGGCCGCCCATGCTGTGCGCGACCAGCGTGACGCGCTTGGCACCGGTGGCGGCGCAGACTTCCTCGATGCGCTGGTTGAGTTGCGGTTCGAGCTTGCCCAGGTTGGCGACCGGCGGCGTCAGGCTGACCGTGGCGACGACATGGCCGGCGGCTTCGAGGCGCCGGCGCAGGCTGCTCCAGGCACCGCGGCTGCAGCCGTAACCGTGCACCAGCACGATCGGCCGGGCACAGGGACGCAGGCGGTCGGCCGGCATCCACAGGCGTTCGAAGGGCAGGGTCAGGATGAAGAGGCGCAGGAAGGCGAGGTATTCGACGGCTATCATCCTGAGCATCGCCTTGCTGCTCATCGGCTTGGCCGGTGAGCCCAGGATGATGGCGAAAACCCAGGTCGTCGTGTTGATGGCAGCACGCACGCCGAGCAGGCCGCCGATGGCGCCGGCGATCGCGAACGGCCAGTCGGCATGCAGACCGAGGCGGCCGATTGCCAGATAGGTGCCGATTTCGAGGACGAGCCAGAACAGCAGGGCGAGCGGCACCATGCTCAGGCGGCCGTTTCGGGTTTCGGCAACCAGATGCAGGCGCCCTTGGATTCCTTGTCGATGCCGGCCAGTACGCGCTCGTGTTCGGCGATTTCCTCGGCGGCGGCACGGCGTACGATGAGCGGCTTCCTTTGCCGGACCAGACCGTCGGCGCCGAGTTGCGGCCGGACTTCGGTGTCGGGCTCGATCATCAGGCTGTTCTGGCCGCGCGTCATGGCCAGGAAGACGTCGGCGAGCAGTTCCGTGTCGAGCAGCGCGCCGTGCAGGGTACGGCCGGAGTTGTCGATCTCGTAGCGTTCGCACAGTGCGTCGAGGCTGTTGCGCTTGCCCGGATGCAGGTCCTTGGCCATGCGCAGGGTGTCGATGACGCCGCTGCAGATGGTTTCGACCGGCACGCGGTCGAGGCGGCGCAGTTCGGCGTTGAGGAAGCCGATGTCGAACGGCGCGTTGTGGATGATCAGCTCGGCGCCGTTGATGAATTCGAGGAACTCGTCGGCGATGTCGGCGAATTTCGGTTTGTCGGCCAAAAACTCCAGCGAAATGCCGTGCACCGCCTGGGCGCCTTCGTCGATGGCGCGTTCCGGGTTGGTGTATTTGTGCAGGTGGCGGCCGGTCAGGCGGCGATTCACCATTTCAATGCAGGCAACTTCGATGATGCGGTGGCCCGAGCGTGGGTCGAGGCCGGTGGTTTCGGTGTCGAGAACGATCTGTCGCATGTTCAGCCCTTCAATTCTTCAATGCCGCGATTGGCCAGGGCGTCGGCCCTTTCGTTTTCCGGGTGGCCGGCATGGCCCTTGACCCAGACCCACTCCAGCTTGTGCTGTTTGACCTGGGCGTCGAGCTGCTGCCAGAGATCGGCGTTCTTCACCGGCTTCTTGTCGGAAGTCTTCCAGCCGTTGCGTTTCCAGCCGTGGATCCACTCGTTGATGCCTTTCAGCACGTATTGCGAGTCGGTGTAGATCTTGCCGCCGACCGGGCGCTTCAGGGCTTCCAGGGCGCGGATCGCGGCGGTCAGTTCCATGCGGTTGTTGGTGGTTTCCTTCTCGCTGCCCCACAGCTCCTTCTCGTGCGGACCCTGGCGCAGGATGGCGCCCCAGCCGCCGGGGCCGGGATTGCCCTTGCAGGCGCCGTCGGTATAAATCTCTATGCTTGCTTCGCTACTCATTGTGTTTCCTTGTTGCATCCTTTTTGCGCGATCGGGCGCAGGGCCTTGGCGCGCACCATCTTCTTCCGCCAGTTCGGGGTGATCAGGCGCATGCCGTGCACGCGCTTGATGGCGCGCAGCAGGTAAACCCCGCCGGAAAAGTTCCACCAGCGCCGGCCGGCCTTTTCCATGAAATAGAGCCGGCGCAGCCATTGTTGTTGTTCGAGCGGCGGCACGTAGCAGCCGAAGCTGCCGCGGTCGACCTCGAAACCGAGCAGTTTCAGCCAGTCCTTGAGGCGGGCGGCAGCGAGGTAGCTGCCATTCCACGGGAAATCGCCGTGCCGCTTCAGGTAGCGCTTGACGCCCCAGAGCGAGAGCGGATTGAAGCCGGTGATGATGACCTGGCCTTCCGGAATCAGCACGCGTTCGATCTCGCGCAGGATCTGGTGCGGGTCGCTGCTGAATTCAAGAACGTGCGGCAGGACGATCAGGTCGATGCTTTGTGCGGTAAAGGGCAGGGCGGTGAAGTCGCAGCGCACATCGACGCCGCTGCAGGGGCCGGCGGTCTGGCGCAGGGCGATGCGGTTGCTGTGCAGGAAGTCGAATTGCGGCAGGCCGATCTGCAGCGCATTGAAGCCGAAAACGTCGGCGACCGCGGTGTCGAACCTGGCCTGTTCCCAGTCCAGCACGTAGCGGCCCTGGGCGGAATCGAGCCAGCGCTGCAGATCGGAATTTGACATCCGTTCCGGCTGGCTCGATAGTTCCGGCATGTTCTCTGTCTCTCTCATTCCCGCATTCAAGGATAACTACATCTGGCTGCTGACTTGCGGGCAGCGTGCCGCCGTTGTCGACCCGGGCGATGCCGCCCCGGTCATGGCCCGGCTCGAAGCCGACGGGCTGACGCTGGAGGCGATCCTGATCACCCATCATCATGCCGATCACCAGGGCGGTGTCGCTGCTCTCGTCGAGCGCTGGCAGCCCACGGTTTTTGCACCCGCCAGCGAGTCTATCACAGGCTGTAATCGCCCTTTGAGCGGCGGTGAAAGCATCGAAATTCTCGGGCAAATGATCGATGTGCTGGCCGTCCCCGGGCACACCCTGGGGCATCTGGCGTATTACGCGCCGGGCGCATTGTTCTGCGGCGACACCCTGTTCGGAGCCGGTTGCGGTCGCCTCTTCGAAGGCACGCCGGCCCAGATGGCGGACTCGCTCGAGCGCATCGCGGCCTTGCCCGACGCGACGCTGATTTACTGCGCGCACGAATATACCGAAGCCAACCTGCGCTTTGCCCTGGCCGTCGAGCCGGAAAATCCGGCAGTACAGGCGCGGGTTGCGAAAGTCGCCGCCTTGCGCGCCGCCGGGCTATCCAGTGTGCCATCGACGCTGGCCGAGGAAAAGGTGAGCAATCCCTTCCTGCGCTGCAGCGAGCCGACGGTTGTTGCTGCCGGCCTGCGGCATGCGGCGGCCAGGGGGTTTTCTGCTTCCGGCGCGGTCGACCGTTCAAAAACGGCAATTTTCGCGGCCATCCGCGACTGGCGAAACGGCTTCTAGTAACTGATTTCGATCTCGACCGTGGCTTCGTCGCCTTTCAGGTCGAAGGCGCTGTCGGCGAACTTTGGCGGTCCGAAGACCTTGGGGTTGTTCGACAGGCCATAACCTTCGGTCGGGAACATGCCCAGACGCAGATTGAGTTTGCCGTCCGAATTTTCATCGTGATAGGCCATGATCGCGTAACTGCCCGCCGCGAGGCCGTCGAAAACGAGGCGGACATCGTCCGGGGCGGCGGCGACGCTGACTACCTGCAGCGCCTGGACCTCCTTGCGGAAACTTTCCGGGGTGCGATAGAGCGAGGCGCGCAGCATGCCGTTGCTGTCGCGCACGTTTTTCAGGATGACGCTGATCCTGGCGGCCGGCTGGGCATGCTCGGCGCCGGTTGCGAGGAGTGGGGCACAGCAGAACGCGGCGAGCAGCAGGCAGGATGCTTGGTGTTTTTTCATGGTTCCTGGTCGGAAAGGCAGGTCGTGCCCGGACAGTAACACGCACGCCGAGGCCGGCGGCACATGCCGCACGGCACCGATTCAGCGATTCTTCTGGGCGAGGCGGCCGACGACTTTTTCGAGGGTGTCGAGCACGCGGGCAGCGTTGAAGGGTTTGACGATGAAACCGCTGGCGCCGCCCATGATCGACTCCTGGACGGTGTCCGGGTCGGCGTTGCTGGTGATCATCACGATGGCGGTTTCCGGGCGGGCCGCCTTGATTTCGGCGAGGGCTTCGAGACCGTCCTTTTCCGGCATCATGACGTCGAGGCAGACGATGTCCGGTTTCAGGCGATCGGCCATGTCGACCGCGATGGCGCCGTTGCGGGCTTCGCCGACGACTTCGTATTCTTCGCCGCGCAGCATGGCGCGCAGGATGCTGCGCATCATGTCGTTGTCGTCGACAATCATGATGGAGGTGCGTTTTCTGGCCATGGTCTCAGTGGCTGGCGGTCAGGGCAGGGCGGCCGACCCGGTCGCGGCCGTCGTCCTTGGCGTGGTAAAGCGCCTGGTCGGCAGCTTCGATCAGTTGCTCGAACTCGTCGCTGTCGCCCGGCGTGGCGGCAGCAATGCCGATGCTCAGGGTGACATGGCCGAATGGCGAGTCGCTGTGTGGAATATGCAGCGCGTGGATGGCATGCCGGATTTTTTCGGCCATGAACAGTGCGCCACCGATCTGGGTTTCCGGCAGGACGACGGCAAACTCCTCGCCGCCGTAGCGGGCGACGACATCGGCGGCGCGTTCCATGCAGCGCTGGATGGCGTTGGCTACCTGGCGCAGGCAGTCGTCTCCGGCCTGGTGGCCGTAGGTGTCGTTATAGCGTTTGAAATGATCGACGTCGCACATCAGCAGCGCCATGCTTGTCGAACCACGGCGGGCGCGCCGCCATTCGCGTGCGATGTATTCGTCGAACAGGCGCCGATTCGGAATGCCGGTCAGTCCGTCGCGGGCGGAGAGGCGCATCAGCTCCTGGTTGGCAATGTCAAGCTTGCGGGCAAGTACGACCAGAGAGGTGCGCATCTGGATGATGCGTTGCATGGCGCGAATCTTGGCGCCGAGCACGACTTCGCTGATCGGCTTGGTCAGGTAGTCGTCGCCGCCGGCGGCGATGCCTTTCTCGATATCCTCGTCCTTGTCGAGGGAGGAGAGAAAGATGATCGGTGTCCAGTTGCCGTTTTCCTCGAGGCCGCGGATGCGCTGGGCGACGGCAAACCCATCGATGTCGGGAAGAATCACGTCAAGCAGCACCATGTCCGGCCGCTCGGCCTGGAATACCTCGATGGCCCGCTCGCCGTTGTCGGCCTGGACAGCCGTCGCACCAAAACGCTGAACGTATTGCGTAATGATCAGCAGGCTGCTGTGGGTGTCTTCGACAATGAGAATTTTCATGGCAGGCGAACGTCAGGAACGTTGCAGTCTAACGGCAATAACTGTTGAAGAACAGCAATCCGCCACCGGATATGCTGATCGCGACGATGCACCAGCAGATCGCGTAGATCAGGGCGCCGCGTGCTTCATAGGCTGCATGGTGCTGCTTGCAGGTGAAGTAGCGCTGAAATTCGCCAAAAGTCACGACAACCGCGAGCAGGAAGAAAATCATGCCGCTGAACAGGAAAATGATCGGGCCGTTGCTCAGTTGGCGGCAGGCGCTGACCGTGAAGCGCAGTTGCATGAGCACGGAATCGGTCTTGAAGGCAAAGCGGCTGACGGCATAGGTCAGGAGACCAAAGCCGGCAATCAGTCCGAGCGTAAGCCAGGTTTCGCCGCGCTTGAACTGGGCAATGATGCTTTTAAGCTCGGCGCCGATTTCCCTGAGTAGATTGACCAAGCATTTCATGAGTGTTTACCGCCGTTTCGGGCGGTCCAATGTGCTAAATTCGAAGGAAATAACGTCGGATGGAAGATTACCATGGCGCAACAAATTGATAACAAATTGACGGCAGCGCGAGCCAAGGAGGTTCTTGCCTCGCCCAAGGCCCGCCGGTTCGGTAAATGGACGGCCATTGTCGTGGTGGTTTTTGGCCTGTTCGGCTTTTTCGCCGCGCCGCCCTTGCTGAAATCCGTGCTTTTGTCGCAGCTTTCCAAGGAACTGCACCGCGAAGTCAGTATTGAAACAATATCCATCAATCCCTTTGCCCTGTCGGCGCGGGTGCAGGGTCTGGCGATCAAGGCTGACGGCGGCAAGGAAGTCTTCGGCTTTGACGAGTTGTTCGTCAATTTGTCGACGGCGTCCATTTTCAAGTTCGCCGCGGTCGTAGACGAGATTCGTCTGCAGGGACCGCGCGTCGCCGTGGCGCGCCTGGCGGACGGGCGTTACGACATTTCGGATCTGCTCGATGAGTGGATGAAGCCGAAGGATGAGCCGGATACCGGGACGCCGCGCTTTTCGCTGAACAATATCCAGGTCGCCAACGGCAAGATCGTGTTCGACGACCAGCCCAAGGGCAAGGTACACACCATCAGTGACCTGAATCTGGGCGTGCCTTTTGTTTCCAGCTTGCCCTATCAGGCCGAAGCCCTGGTCGAGCCGAGCTTTTCGGCCAATATCAACGGCTCGGTTGTCGCCCTGAAGGGGCACAGCAAGCCTTTTTCCGGCAATCACGAAAGCGAGCTTGATCTCGATGTCGACCGCTTTGACCTGGCCGGCCTGCAGCCCTACTTGCCGGAGAGCCTGCCGCTGCGTCTCGGCGCCGGTACGCTCGATTCCGAACTGAAGGTGGTTTTCAAGGAAGTCGCGGACCAGGTGTTTTCGCTCAGCGTCATCGGCAGTGCGCATCTCTCCGGGCTGGCCTTGTCCGAAAGCAACGGCCAGCCCCTGCTCGGCTGGAAGCGTCTCGATGTCGACCTGGAAAACGCCGACCTGATCAACCGCAAATTTGCCGTCAAGCGGGTGGCTCTCGACGGGCTGGATGCCAGCCTGTCGGTCAATCGCCAGGGCGAACTGAATGTCCTGATGCTGGCGGACAAGATGAGCAAGCCGGCGGCCAAGGGAGCGGAGGTCAAACCGGCCGAGCCGGCGCCGGCGGCTGGCGCGCTGGCGTGGTCGCTCGGCGAGTTCGCACTGAGCAACGGCCTGCTGCGCTGGAAGGACGATTCCAAACTGACCCCGGTGGCGGGCGAAGTACGCGCGCTGAATGTCGTGGTCGGCAAACTCGACAGCAAGCTTACCGAGCCGATTGAAATCAGCGATGTCAGCTATCAGGTCGATCTTGGCGAACGCTTCCGGGTCGAGAAAATGCAGATCAAAGGCGTGCAGGTCGATCTCGCCGCGCATCGCATCGATATTGCCGAGGTGACCAACAGCCAGACGCGCGCCCGCATGCTGCGCAACAAGGAAGGGCAGATCGAGTGGGTCAGCTCGCCGGTGCTGAAGACGATTCGTGCCACCGATGCCAAGGCGAAGGATGAAAAGCCATGGATCGGCAATGTCGCCAAGCTCAATATCGAGGATCTTGCCTTCCATTTCGAGGACAAGTCGACCAGTCCGGCGGCCGTACAGGAGTTGGAGGGTTTCAGCCTGCATGGCGAAAACCTGACCAATGAGCCGAACAAACAGGGCAAGCTGGCGCTGCAGGGCAAGATCAACAAGAAGGGCAGCCTCAAGGTCGATGGCAGCCTGCAGGTCATGCCGCTCAATGCCGCCCTGAAGATCGAGACGCAGGCCATTCCGGTGATGCCGCTCGAGCCTTACTTCGGCCAGTTCCTCAATATTGCGCTGACGCGTGGCCAGGTGTCGAACAAGGGCGAGGCAACGGCCCTGATCGAGAAGGATGGCACCTTCAAGGCCGGCTACAAGGGTTCGGTGACGCTGGGTGATTTCCTGGCGGTCGACAAGGCAAACAGTGCCGATTTCCTGAAGTGGAAATCGCTCTATCTGGGGGGCATTGATTTCCGTCTGCAGCCGATGACGATCAATGTCGGTGAGATCGCCCTGGCGGATTTCTATTCCAAGTTGATCCTCAACCAGGCCGGGCGTCTCAACGTTCAGGACATCGTCAAGAAGCCGGAAGGCGAAACGCCGGCCACGACGCAGGCCGCTGCGCCGGCGCCGACGGCAGCGAACAAGGCGGCCGAGGTGAAAGCGGTCGAACCGGCCAAGCCGCCGGTGCCGATCAAGATCGCCAAGATCACGCTGCAAAACGGCACGGTCAATTTCTCGGACTTCTTCGTCAAGCCGAATTACACGGTCAATATCACCAAGCTGGGCGGGCGCGTCACCGGCCTGTCGTCGGCGGCCGATACCGTGGCTGACCTCGACTTGCGCGGCAGCTACGCCAATTCGGCGCCGGTCAGCATCGTCGGCAAGCTGAACCCGCTGGCGGCCAAGTCCTATCTCGATATCAAGACCGATATCACCGGTGTCGACCTGGTCGCCTTCTCGCCCTATGCCGGCAAGTACGCCGGCTACAACATCGAGAAGGGCAAGTTGTCGCTGAACCTCGCCTACAAGCTGGAAAACAACCAGCTCAATGCCGACAACAAGCTGTTCATCGACCAGTTCACCTTCGGCGACAAGGTCGATAGTCCGGATGCGACCAAGCTGCCGGTGAATCTGGCGATCTCCTTGTTGAAGAACAATCGCGGCGAGATCGACCTCAACCTGCCGATTTCCGGCTCACTCGACGACCCGCAGTTCTCGGTCGGCGGCCTGGTCGTCAAGGTCATCGTCAATCTCTTCGTCAAGGCCGTGACCTCGCCGTTTGCGTTGCTCGGCTCGATGTTCGGCGGTGGCGAAGAGCTTTCCAATGTCGAGTTCGCACCCGGCCGTGCTGCGCTCAACGAAGTTGCCGGCAAAAAGCTGGAAGCCTTGTCCAAGGCGTTGACCGAGCGTGCCGCGCTGAAGCTGGAAATTACCGGTCGTGCCGATCCCGAAGCCGACAAGGAAGGCATCAAGCGCGTCGCCATCGAGCGTGCGATGAAGGCGGAAAAGGCCAAGGACACACTGAAGAAGAAGGGTGAGGGCGAGTCGCTGGAGAGTATCGAAATCGCGCCGGAAGAGTACAAGACCTACCTGACGCGCGCCTACAAGGAAGCCAAGTTTCCGAAACCGCGCAACATGGTTGGTTTGCAGAAGGATCTGCCGGTTGAGGAAATGGAAAAGCTGATGCTGACCAACCTGCCGGCCACCGACGACGACATCAAGGCGCTCGCCGCGCGGCGTGCCGAAGCGGTACAGGGCTGGCTGGTCGACAACGGCAAGGTGCCGGTCGAGCGCATCTTCCTGCTGCCGCCGAAGACAGTGGCCGATGAAAAGGGCAAGGCCCACCGTGTCGATTTCTCGCTGCGTTAGTCCTCATGACTGAGTTGTTCGGCCCGGCCATGCTGGTTGGCGTGGCCGTCGTCATCCTGCTGCAGGTGGCGCTGCTGTTGCGCGGCAATCGGCGTCCGGATGACGAATTGCGTTTGCGCGAATTGCGCGAAAGCCAGGAAAAGGGCATGGCCCGGCTCGAGCGCGAGTTGCGCGAAGAGCTGGCGAGGGGCCGGCGCGAGGATGCCGAGGAGGCGTTTCGCGACCGCGAGGAAAGGGCGCAATCCTCGACCCTGCTCGGTCAGGCGCTGGGCACCCAGGTCAGCCAGTTCGGCAGCGCCCAGGCCGAGCGCCTGGAAGCTTTTGCGCGCGAACTGAACCGTTTTTCGCTGGGGCTGGATGAGCGTTTCGAGCGCCTGAAAATGGCTGTCGAGGGACGGTTGACCGCCATCCAGGCCGACAATGCGGCCAAACTCGAGGAAATGCGCCGCACCGTCGACGAGAAGCTGCACGCGACGCTCGAACAGCGCCTCGGCGAATCCTTCAAGCTGGTCAGCGAGCGTCTCGAACAGGTGCATCGCGGGCTTGGCGAAATGCAGACCCTGGCGGCCGGCGTCGGCGATCTGAAACGCGTGCTGACCAACGTCAAGAGCCGTGGCACCTGGGGTGAGGTGCAGTTGGCCGCCTTGCTCGAACAATTGCTGACCGCCGAACAGTTTGCCGCCAATGTCGCGACCCGGCCGGGCAGCAACGAGCGTGTCGATTTTGCCATCCGCCTGCCCGGGCGCGGCGATGGCGCCGTTGTCTGGTTGCCGATCGACGCCAAGTACCCGATCGAGGATTACCAGCGCCTGCTCGATGCGCAGGAACGCGGCGAGCCGCTCGCGGTCGAAGAGGCGGCGCGGGCGATCGAGCTGCGCCTGAAGGCGGAGGCGAAAAGCATTCACGAAAAATACGTGGCGCCACCGCACACCACGGATTTTGCGCTGCTCTACCTGCCGCTCGAGGGACTTTACGCCGAGGCGCTGCGCCGACCCGGCCTGGCCGAAACCCTGCAGCGCGATTTCCGGGTCAGTCTGACCGGGCCGACGACGCTGGCGGCCATGCTCAACAGCCTGCAGATGGGCTTTCGCACGCTGGCCATCGAACAGCGCTCGGCCGAGGTCTGGGCCGTGCTCGGTGCGGTCAAGACGGAATTCGGCAAGTTCGGCGAGGCGCTGGCGCATACGAAAAAGAAGCTCGACGAAGCGAGCAACAGCATCAGCAAGGCAGAAACGCGGACGCGGCAACTGACGCGCAAGCTCAGGGACGTGGAAGCGCTGCCGGTGGCAGAATCAGAACAATTGATCGGGGTGGTGGATCTGGATGGCGAAGACGACTGAACTTGAAGCGCTCTACAAGGCGACGACTTACCGGGTATTCCTGCCGGGCGGCATTTGCGAGCTGCGCATCGGTCAACCGTGCGAAACCCTGCGTTGCTGGCTGGAAACCGGCGGCTACAAGGAGTTCGCGATCATCACGGCGCACAATCCGGGCGGTCAACCGGTCGTGGCGGCACAAAATGCCGAGCGCCAGGCGGAACTCGAATGTGCGCTGATCGAAGGTAATTACGAACCCTATGCCGGCGAGAATGTGGCCGATGATACCGCCTGGCCGGCCGAGGAAAGCTGTTTCATCGCCGATATCGCCGCCGAGGATGCCTGCGCGCTGGCCGAGGATTTTGGTCAGAATGCCATCGTTTTCGGTACGGCCGATGGCGTCGCTCAGCTGCTCTGGATCGAGACGGAATGACCCGGCGTATCGGTCGTTTCGAGGTGCGTGGCGAGCTCGGGCGCGGCGCCCAGAGCACGGTCTATCTCGGCTTTGATCCGCAGCTGCAGCGCGAGATCGCCATCAAGACGCTGCATTTCGGTCGTTCCGATCCGGCGCAGAATCGCGTCCTGCTCGACGAGGCGCGCATGGTCGGCAAGCTGCGCCACCCGAATATCGTGCCGATCTTCGAGGCGGGCGAAGAAGGCGGCGATCTCTACCTGGTGTTCGAGTACGTGCCGGGCAAGAATCTGGCTGAATTCCTGCGCGACAGCGGTGCGCTGTCGCCGGTCAAGGCGGTCACCCTTTTGCGGCCGATTCTCGATGCGGTCGCGCACGCGCACGCCATGGGCATCATCCACCGCGACCTGAAGCCGTCGAATATCCTGCTCGACGAGAATGGCATGGCGCGGGTCATGGATTTCGGCATCGCGGCGCGGGTCGATGCGCCGGACGCTGGCAAGGAGGAGTACACCGGCACGCCGGCCTACATGGCGCCGGAGTACATCGACAAGCGCGAAATCAGCGAACGCTCGGATGTCTTTGCCGCCGGCCTGATCCTGTTTGAAATGCTGGCCGGACGGCGTGCCGTCGAGGGCAGCAACATTTACCAGGTGATGCACCGCATCGCCAGCGAAGACCAGCGTCTGCCCGGCAGCGTAACGGTCGACGAGCGCCTGGGCAGCATTTTGTACAAGGCGCTGGCGCGCGATCCGCAAGTCCGCTACCAGACGGCGGTGCAACTGGCCGAGGCACTCGACAACTATCTGTCACCCGAGGACGACGCTGCGGCAAGTGGCGAGGGCAAGCAGTCGACGATCGATTTCCTGCTCCGTCGCATGCGCCACAAGAGCGACTTTCCGGCACTGTCGGAATCGGTCAGCGCGATCAACAAGATCGCCAACAGCGAGACGGAGAGCATCAACAAGCTGTCCAATTCCATCCTCAAGGATTTTGCGCTGACCAACAAGCTGCTGCGCCTGGTCAATTCGGCCTATTTCCGGCCGGCCGGCGGCGGCAGCATCAGCACCGTGTCGCGCGCGGTGATCGTGCTCGGCTTCGAGGCGGTACGCAATATCGCGATTACCGTGCTGCTCTTCGAGCACCTGCAGAACAAGGCCAACGCCAACCAGTTGAAGGAAGACTTCCTGCGCGCCAACCTGGCCGGGATTCTCGCCAAGGACATCAGTGCCGCGGCGCAGATGCGCGATCTGGAACAGACCTTCATCTGCTCGCTGTTCCACAGCCTGGGGCGTTTGCTGTCGCAGTTCTACTTCCCCGAAGAGTCTGACGAAATCCGCCGGGTGATCGCCCAGAAAAACTGCAGCGAAGACAACGCGGCCCTGCAGGTGCTCGGCATCTCCTTCGAGGACATGGGGATTGCGATTGCCCGCCAGTGGGGCTTCCCGCCGCTCATCGTCGGTACGCTGCGCAAGCTGCCGAGCGGCCTGGTCAAAAAACCGGTGACGCAGGAGGATCGCCTGCGTGTGCTTTCCGGTTTCTCCAACGAGCTGTGCGACGTGATTGCCCAGGCGACGCCGGAAGCGCGTGATCGGGAAATGAAGAAGGCGATGGCGCGCTTCGCCGATGTCATGTCGCTCGACCAGCAGGAATTGCAGCAGACCGTGCAGCGTGCCGTCGAGGAGGTTGCCGACTTCGCCCGCATCATCCATCTCAACATGCAGCAGACCACCTTCGGCAAGCAGATGCAGCTATTTGCCCGGCACGGTGGCCAGGAAAGCGCAGCGGTCGACCGGCAAGATGGCACGGATTTCATGGGCCAGACCATCCTGCATGACAATTCGTCGCTGGCGACCGGCGATCCGGAAGATACCGGCGCGCAGACCATCGATGCGCAGGACATCCTGACCGCCGGCATCCAGGACATCAGCAATACCCTGGTCGACGGCTTCAAGCTCAACGACATCCTGCGCATCATCCTCGAAACCATGTACCGGGCGATGGGCTTCAAGCGCGTCGTGCTCTGCATCCGCGATGCCAAGGCCGGCTGTATGCAGGGGCGCTTCGGTTTCGGGCCGGAGGCCAACGAGGTCGCCAAGGCTTTCCGTTTTCCGCTCAGCTTTACGCCGGACATTTTTCATGCCGCGACCTCGAAGGGCGTCGATATCCTGATCAGCGACATCAACGATCCGAAAATCGCCGAGCGCATTCCCGACTGGTACCGCAAGGCGGTGCCGGCGCATTCCTTCGTGCTCTTTCCGCTGAATATCAAGGGGGCACCGGTAGCGCTGATCTATGCCGATCGCGACGAGCCGGGCGGGATTTCGATTCCGGAAAAGGAGTTGTCGCTGCTGCGCACCTTGCGCAACCAGGCGGTGCTGGCGATCAAGCAGGGCAGTTGATCGCAGTCAAGTCTGTCGCAGAAACAAAAAGGGGAAGCTGCGCTTCCCCTTTTTTATATTGCGGCCTTGCTGCTTACCAGAGCCGCCACCAGGCGACCTTGCGCTCCAGGCCATCCTTGTAGAAGCGGCTTTCCGGGAAGTTCTTGCGCATGATGCGGTCTGCATCGTCACGCAGGTCGTTCATGCCCAGCTTGTCGTAGGCAGTGACCAGGATGAACATGGCTTCTTCAATGGCCGGTGCCTGCGGGTAGGTCTTGACGGCGAACTGGGCGCGGTTGGCGGCGGCGATGTAGGCGCCGCGCTTGACGTAGTAGCGGGCGACGTGAACTTCCTGCGAGGCCATCGCGTTGACCAGATAGTTCAGGCGCTTGCTGGCATCCGGCGTGTATTTGCTGTTCGGGAAACGGGTGACCAGCTCGCGGAAGGCGTCGAAGGCTTCGCGGGCCGCCTTCGGGTCGCGTTCGGTCGGGTCCTGGGTGCTGATATAGCCGGAAATTCCAAGATCGTCGTTGAAGTTGATCAGGCCTTTCAGGTAATAGACGTAATCAACCGCCGGGTGACCCGGGTGCAGCTTGATGAAGCGGTCGCAGGCAGCCAGTGCCGAACCGGCTTCATTGGCTTTCCAATAGACGTAACCGAGTTCAAGCTGGGCTTGCTGGGCATAGCGGCCATAGGGAAAGCGCGACTCCAGCTTTTCCAGGTACTTGGCGGCCTTGTCCCAGGTCTTGTCGGCCTGCGCGTCCTTGGCTTCGGAATAAAGCTTGCTCGCCGACCAGCTGGCGGTTTCATCCGGCCCTTCGCTCATCGAGCCGCAACCGGCGATGAGGGACGCAAGGAAAAAAGCCATCACCAGACGGAAGAGGGCGGGAAAAGACTGGAATGCGGGTAAACTTCGCATCATGAACGATCCTATGGAAAACTCCGGCGATTATAGCCGAACTGAACCGCTCCGCCTGACGGTTCCTGATGCCAGCTACGGCCGGCGTCTCGACCAGGTCCTCGCCGACCTCCTGCCGCAGCATTCCCGCAACCGCCTCCAGGGCTGGGTCCGCGATGCCTGCGTACAGGTCGACGGCAAGGTCGAAACCGAACCCAAACGCAAGCTGCTCGGTGGCGAGAAGCTGCTGGTTGCCGAACCGACCGACGCGCACAGCCTGGCCGAACAGCCGGAAGACATCCCGCTCAACGTGGTGTTCGAGGACGAAACCCTGCTCGTCATCAACAAGCCGGCCGGTCTGGTCGTGCATCCGGGCAGCGGCAACTGGAGCGGTACGCTGATGAATGCGCTGCTGCACCATGTGCCTGGCATTGAGCAGATTCCGCGCGCCGGCATCGTGCACCGCCTGGACAAGGAAACCAGCGGCCTGCTCGTTGTCGCCAAGACGCTGGAAGCGCAGACCGACCTGGTGCGCCAGTTGCAGGCGCGCACCGTCCATCGGCATTACCAGGCAATCGCGGCGGGCGTGATGAAGAAGGATGGCGGCGTCGATTCCCCGATCGGCCGACATCCGGTACAGCGCATCAAGATGGCGGTGGTGCCGGAAAATCGCGGCGGCAAGCCGGCCGTGACCTGGTTCCGGGTGATGGAAAACTTTGCTTATTGCACCTTCATCGAGTGCTCGCTGGAAACCGGGCGGACGCACCAGATCCGCGTGCACATGGCCTCGATCAATCATCCGCTGGTCGGTGATCAGGTTTATGGCAAAAACAATCCGCTGCTGCCGGCCTTTCATCGTCAGGCCTTGCATGCGACGCGGCTTGGTCTGGTACACCCGGTGAGCAGCCTGAAAGTCCAGTGGGAGGTGCCGATGCCGGAAGACATGCGCAACCTGCTCGACACCTTGCGCGATGGCTGATCTGCTGTTCCCGGACTGGCCGGCCCCGGCCAATGTCCGGGCGGTGCAGACGACGCGGCGCGGCGGGTTCAGCCCGGCGCCGTGGGACAGCTTCAATCTCGGTGATCACGTCGGTGACGATGCGTCGCGCGTCGCGGCCAACCGGGCCGAATTGCGCCGGCATCTGCCGGCCGAGCCGTGCTGGTTGCAGCAGGTGCATGGTGTCCACACGGTCGACGCCGCGCAAACGGCGAATTTGCCCACGGCGGATGCCTCATTCTCACACCGGGCCGGCACGGTCTGCGCCGTGATGACTGCCGACTGCCTGCCGGTCCTGTTCTGCGACCGGGCCGGCACGGTGGTCGCCGCCGCGCATGCCGGCTGGCGCGGTCTGCAGGCCGGCGTGCTGGAAGCGACCCTGGCCGCGATGGCGGTTCCTGCCGGCGAAATTCTCGCCTGGCTGGGGCCGGCGATCGGTCCGGACGCTTTCGAAGTCGGCGCTGAGGTGCGCGCCGCTTTCATCGCGGCCAATCCGCTCGCCGCCGCGGCGTTCAAACCGCATGCGCCGGGCAAATGGCTGGCCGACATTTATCTGCTGGCGCGGCAAAGGCTGCAGGCGGCTGGCGTTGTCGCGATCAGCGGCGGCGATTTCTGTACGGTCAACGCCCCGGAAAGCTTCTTTTCCTATCGCCGCGACGGCGTCACCGGCCGCATGGCGAGCCTGATCTGGCTCGCGGTCCCGACCTGAATCCTGCTTTTTGTTGTGTGGCACCGGCCCGGCGCCGCATTTCGGCATCCGCGTTTTTCGCCGCAATGCTTCCAACCCGCATCTAATCCCCGGCCGAGCGTCCCAAGCCGTCAACGCTAATTCAACGCTGGCTGTCGATACTCGAACCCATTGCAGGTAACCGGGGGGCATTTTGCGTCCCGGTCGGGGTGATCCGGCGCAAGCCGGACGGGCTAGGGGAGCTTGTCGTGACGAAGAAACAGGAACTGCACCGCTTGCTGGTGCTGCTGGCCGGGCTTGTCCTGGCCGGCAACGGGCTGGCGCAAACGCCGGGCGATATCAATGCCGCGGCGCGCCAGAGCGAAACCATCCAGCGCCAGCAGCAGGAACGCCTGCGCGAGGATCTCGACAAGGCGCGCCAGGCGGTGCCGGCGGTGGACGGCACGGATTTGCGCAATTTGCGGCCGCAGGTGGCGGTGCCCGATCTCGGCGTCGCCTGCCGGCAAATCGACGAAATCCGCGTTGCCGGCGCCGATCATCTGGCGCCCGAACTGGTCGCGAGCAAGACGCGCCCCTTCGTCGAGCGCTGCCTCGGTGTCGGCGAGATCGAGGCCATCCTCAGCGAACTGACCCGCGCCTACATTGAGCGCGGCCTGATCACTGCCCGCGCCTACCTGCCGGCGCAAGACCTGCGCAGCGGCGTGCTGCTGATCCAGGTCATCGAGGGCGAGATCGAGGGCTATCGCATCGAGGGCGAAGGCAGCCGGATTTTCCCACCTGGCGTGTTTCCGGCGGCGCCCGGCGAGTTGTTGAACCTGCGCGATCTCGAGCAGGGCATCGACCAGATCAACCGGCTTGCCTCGAACAACGCGCAACTCGACATCCAGCCGGGCAGCAAGCCGGGCAGCAGCATCGTCGTCGTCCGTAACACGCCGGCCTTTCCCCTGCACCTGCTGCTTTCCTACGACAACCAGGGAACGCGTTCGACCGGCAATCACGGCGCCGCTGCTTCCTTGTCCTTCGACAACCCGCTCGGCTTCAACGAGCGCTTCCTCTATTCGCACCGCAAGACCTGGTCGGTTGCCGAGGCCGGGCACAATTCGCAGAACGATGCCTTCGAGTTCTGGCTGCCTTTCGGTTACTGGTCGCTGACCCTGAGTACCAGCCGCTCGGACTACCTCAATGCGTTGACCGTGCCGAGCGGTACCGTGTTGCGCAGTGAAGGGAACACTGCAACGAACAGCATCGGTCTTGATCGCGTGCTGTACCGGGACCAGTCGATGCGCAGTTCGTTCTCGGTCAAGCTGACGACGCAGGATGCGAAAAACTACCTGGAAAATCAGCTGCTGACGGTAAGCAGCCGCAAGCTGACCTTTCTCGATTTCGGGCTGCGTTCCTCCGGCACCTTGTGGGGAGGCATGTTGAGCGGCCAGGTCGGCTACGCGCAAGGTCTCAAGGGCCTGGGGGCGCTTGCCGATGCGGCGGATATCGATCGCGACTCGCCGCATGCGCAATTCAGGAAGACGGCGCTCGATCTTTCCTACCTGCGCAATTTCAGTCTGCTCGAGCAGGAATTTTCCTGGTCCAGCCAGTTCTCCGGCCAGTACGCCCTGACTGCGCTGTATGGCTCGCAGCAGATGCTGATCGGCGGGCACGGCTCGGTGCGCGGCTTCGTCAACAGCTCGTTGAGCGGCGATCACGGTTATTTCTGGCGCAACGAACTGGGCGTGCCCTGCCGGCTGCCTTTGTTCGGCAGCACGATTCCCGGCCGCGCCTTTGTCGCCTACGACTTTGGCAGCGTCAGCAGCATTGCCGCCGGCAGCACGCGAGGCAGTCTGAGCGGCGCCGCCCTCGGCGTGTCGTTGCAATGGAAGGATCTTTCCCTCGAAGTTTCGGCCAGCCGGCCGCTCGCCTTGCCGGCCGGAGTTGCCCGCGAGGCCGCCCACGCCTGGTTGCGCCTGTCGTATTCGCTGTAAGGAAAAAACATGAACCATATCTATCGCACCGTCTGGAATGCCGCGCTCGGCACCTGGGTTGCCGTCGGCGAACTGGCCCGTTCGCACTCCTCTTCCTCGGCGGCCACATCCGCCAGCGCGACGGCCGCCGTCAGCCTGCTCCTGCCTTCGCTGGCGATGGCGGCCGGTTCGGTGACGACTGCCAACAGCCAGACCGGCAGCTATGTCGCGCCGAACGGCGTGACCGTGGTCGATATCGCCAAGGCCAACAGCGCCGGCCTGTCGCATAACCAGTACCTGCAATACAACGTCGATGCCAAGGGCCTGGTTCTCAATAACGTGACCAAGGATCAATTGACGCAGCAATCGCAATTGGCCGGCTTGGTCTCGGGTAATGCCAATCTCGATCAGGCAGCGAAAGTCATCCTCAACGAGGTGCTTTCCAACAACCGCAGCGTGCTCGCCGGTTACAGCGAAGTGCTCGGCGGCAAGGCCGATGTCGTGTTGGTCAATCCTTACGGCATCACTTGTACCGGCTGCGGCTTCATCAATACCGACCGCGTCACCCTGTCGACCGGTACGCCATTCCTGAACGGCGATGGTTCGCTGGGCGGTTTCAATGTCCGCCAGGGCGACATCCTGATCAACGGCAGCGGTCTCAATGCCGGCGGCCAGCAGATCATCGACCTGCTGATGCGCTCGATTCGCATCGAAGGGCAGATCAATGGGCGCGATCTCGGCATCGTTGCCGGCGCCAATCGCTGGGATTACGTAACACGGACCGTCACTGGCCAGCTTGCCGCGGTCGGCAGCAGCCCGGTGTACGCCATCGACACGGCCCTGCTCGGCGGCATGTACGCCAACCGCATCCGCCTGCTGGCGACGGAAAGCGGCGTCGGGGTGCGCATGGCCGGCGACGTCGCCGCCAATGCCGGTGATTTCACGCTGTCGGCGGCAGGTCAGATCGAGCTGCGCAACAAGGTCTCGGCACAGCAGAACATTGCCGTCGGCGGCACGGCGCTCGATATTGCCGGCGCGGCGCTGACTTCGACGCAGGACATGACGCTCGCCGCCGGCAACGCAATGACGCTGAGCGGCAGCGCCCTGGTCGCCGGGGGCGACCTGCAGGTCAGTGCCGGCAGCCTGAGCGATACGGCCGACAACGCCAGCCTGAGCGACAACAACCAGCGCTACGCGGCGGGCAATCTGCAACTTGCCATCGTCGGGCAGGCGGCGCTGGCCGGGACCTCCTGGCGCAGTGGCGGCAACTGGCAAGGTACGGTAGGCAGCCTGAGTGTCGGCGCGGCGGGGGCCGGGCTGGCCAGCCAGGGCAGCCTGACGCTGGGCAGCACGAGCGGCGATCTCGATCTGGCCGGCGCTGCCGTCAAGACGGCCGGCGACCTCGAACTCGCCGCCAGCGGCGCGCTGCGCACGCAGGCCGGGAGCGGCCAGGGCATCCAGTCCACGGCTGGCGACGTGTTGCTGCGCGCCGGGGCCGGGCTGGATAACGCTGGCAGTATTTCTGCCGACCAGGGCAAGACGACGCTGCGCGCCAGCGGTCAACTGCGCAACAGCGGGCAAATTCACGGCGCCACGGCACTCGATGTCGCCGACGCCAATGGTGGTGCCAGTCAAAGTTTGAGCAACAGCGGCAAGCTGCTCAGCGAAGGCAAGCTGAGCCTGCTGGCAGCGGAAATGAACAACACCGCCAGCGGCTGGGTCCAGGCGGCAGGCGGCAGCCGGGTGCAACTGGCCAGTCTGGGCAATTCGGGCACCTGGTTGCTGTCGACCGCTGGCGGTGCGACAGCCGATCAGTTGAACGTGGCCGGCAACCTCAATAACCAGGGCGTGCTGCAATCCGCCCGTTCGCTCGATCTGAGCGCCGGCGGTGCCGTCGACAACAGCGGTCAACTGCTCGCCGACGACGCGCTGACGGTCGCCAGCCAGGGCTATCGGAATCGCGATGCGGCGGTTACCCAAGCCGGTGGCACGCTGAGCTTCGACAGCGGCAACGTCGCCCTCGCCAACGCCGGCCTGCTCAAGGCAGCCAGCGTCAGCCTGACGAGTCGCGCCGGTCTCGACAACGCCGGCATTATTACCGCCGACGGCGGTGCGACGACAATCCGCGCCAGCGGTCAACTCGCCAACAGCGGCAAAATCCATGCTGCGACGGCGCTCGATATTACCGACGCCGATGGTGGCGGCAGCGCCAGTCTGGACAACAGCGGCACGCTGCTCAGCGACGGCAGCCTGAATCTGCGGGCTGCGGCAACGAACAACACGGTCAGCGGCTGGATCCAGGCAGCGAGCGGCAGCCAGGTTCGGTTGGGCAGCCTGGGTAATTTGGGCTCCTGGTTGCTGTCGACCGTGGGCGGTGCCAACACCGACCGGATCGATGTGGCCGGTGGCCTGAGCAACGCGGGCGTGCTGCAATCTGCCCGTGCGCTCGAACTGACGGTGGGCGGCGCCATCGACAACAGCGGCAGGCTGCTCGCCAACAATGACCTGACGGTCAGCGCTAACGGCTACCTGAACCGTGCTGGTGCAGTAATCCAGGCCGGTAGCGCCTTGCATCTGGACAGCGGCAACGCGCTGCTCGGCAATGCGGTCACCGCTCTCATCAAGGCCGCCGGCGTCAGTTTGACAAGTGGCGGCGGGCTGGACAATGCCGGCATGATCAGCGGCGAGATCGGGGCGACGACGATTCGCGCCAGCGGTCAACTCGCCAACAGCGGCCAAATCTATGGTGCCACGGCCCTCGACATCGCCGATGCCGCTGGCGGCGACAGCCAAAGCCTCGACAACAGCGGCAGTCTGGTCAGCGACGGTCGCCTCGATCTGCTGGCCGGCGCGGCAAGCAATAAGGCAAGCGGCTGGATCCAGGCGGCGACGGGGAGCCGGGTGCAACTGGGCAGCCTGGGCAATTCGGGCACCTGGCTGCTGTCGACCGCCAGCGCTGCGCGTGCCGACGAGCTGCAGATTGCGGCCGGCCTCGATAACGACGGTATCGTGCAATCGGGCCGCGCGCTCGACCTGACGGTCGGCGGCGCCATCGCCAACAACGGCAAGCTGCTGGCCGGTAGCGACCTGAGGATCGCCAGCCAGGGCTACGCCAACGGTGTTGGTGCGGTGGCCCAGGCCGGCGGTGCGCTCAGCCTGGACAGCGGCAACGCGGTGCTGAGCAATGCGGCGGACGGGGTGCTCAAGGCGGCCGAGGTCAGCCTGACGAGTGCCGCCGGTCTCGCCAACGCCGGCAAGGTGAGCGCCGCGAGCGGTGCAACGACGCTCCGGGTCAGCGGTCAACTCGACAACAGCGGCCAAATCCAGGCCGCGACGATGCTCGATATTGCCGCTGCCAACGGCGCCCGCATGAATCTGAACAACAGTGGAACGCTGCTCAGCGACGGTGGCCTGAGCCTGCAAGCTTGGCTGGCGACCAACAAGGCAAGCGGCTGGATCCAGGCGGCGAGCGGCAGTTCAGTCACCCTGACCGGCCTGGAGAATTACGGCACCTGGTTGCTGTCGACCGGTTCGGGCAGCTCTGACCAGGTGCGTGTCGCGGCGAAGCTGCTCAACGCCGGTACCCTGCAATCGGCCGGCATCCTCAATCTGACGGCAAACGGCATCGACAACCAGAGCGGCGCCCTGATCAAGGGCGGCAGTCTGCGCCTGAACAGTACGGATGGCCTGGGCAACGCCGGTTCGCTGGTGGCGGCCGGCGATAGTGCCCAACTGCGGATCGATGGGCAAATCGACAACAGCGGCCAGGTCTATGCGGCGAACCTGCTCGAAATCACCGACGCCAGCGGTGCAGCCAGCGTGAACCTGCTGAACAGCGGCCTGCTGCTCAGCGATGGTCGTCTGGTCCTGCGCGCGGCGGCGACCACCAATTTGGACAAGGGCTGGATCCAGGCGGCGGACGGCAGCCAGGTTTCCCTGTCCAGTCTGAACAACACGGCGACCTGGTTGCTTTCCAAGGGCAGCGGCGCCTCGGACGATGTACTCGCTGTGGCCGGCAATATCGACAACGGCGGCGTGCTGCAGTCGGCGCGGCACTTCGAACTGAGTGCGGGCAGCGTCGATAATCGGGACGGCAGCCTGATCAAGGCGGCCAGCATGAAATTGGCGAGTCTGGGCGCACTGAACAATCTTGGGCAGATTTCGGCCGAGAGCGGCACCGCGACTTTCCGGCTGGCCGGCAAGCTCGACAATAGCGGCCAGATCTATGCAGCGAGCGCGCTCGATATCGCCGATTCGAACGCAGGCGGCAGCGCGGATTTCAGTAACAGCGGCCTGCTGCTCAGCGACGGCAGCCTGCATATCGCCGCCGCAGCTGCCGAAAACACGGCCAAAGGCCAGATCCAGGCGGCCAGCGCCAGCCAGCTGGAGCTGGGTAGCCTGGTCAATAAGGGGGTCTGGCTGCTGTCGACCGCTGCCGGTACAAGCGACGATAATTTGACGGTGGCCGGCAATCTGCTCAACAAGAACATCCTGCAGTCGGCCCGCGGGTTCAATATCACTGCCAACAGCATCAATAACGAGAAGCAAATCTACGCGGCCGGCAAGCTGACGCTGGACAGCAACGGCTACACCAACCGCAGCGGCGCGCTCACCCAATCGGCCGGCGAACTCGTTCTCAAAGCCCACAACGCCTCGATCTTCAACGAGACGGGCGCCATTGTCGCGGGCAATCGCCTGACGATTACCACCACCGATACGATCGTTAACCAGGGCGTGATCCAGGGGGGCCAGGGCACCGGTAGCACGCTCTCGGCCAACCAGCTCGACAACCGAGCCGACGCCATCATCACGCTGGCGACCGATGCGGCGGGCGACGGCCAGGTCGTCGCCAACAGCCTGCTCAACGCCGGCAAGCTCCAGTCGATCGGCGACATGACGCTCCGGATCAGGAACAGCATCAACGACAGCGGCCTGATTCTCGCCAATGGCGATTTGACGGTCGAGGGTACCTCGGACGACACGCTTGCCGTCGACGTCGGCGGCCAGATGCAGGCCGGCGGCAAGTTGGAGATGAGCGGCGCGAACGACAGCCGGGCACTCAAGCTGGCGCTGGCCAGCGGGGCCAAGGTGCTGGGCGGAACTTTCGATCTGAAGACGCAGCTATTGACGCTGGGTGGAAACACCAGCCTTTCATCGACCGGCGACATGGATATCGCCGCCGACGATATCGCAATCAATGCCTGGGACAGTCGCATACTTGGCGCCATGGGCGGTAGCGGCAAGACGACGATAGCGCTGAGCAAGCGCTCCCTGTTCACCAATAACGGCCTGATCTATTCGGCCGGCGATCTCTCTTTCTCGACCCCGAGCTACATCCTCAACATGGAAACCGCCGGGATTTCGGCCGGGCACGATCTCGAGTTGTCCGCCGATAACAACATCATCGGCAATTACGGCGCGCTGTATGCCGGCAACCTGCTCAAGGTCACGGCCAGCGGCGGCGGCAGCATTTATAACGAGGGCGGCGTGAATCCGCGCGGCACCATGAATGCCGGCAAGCGTATCGAGCTGACGGCGGGCCGCAGCATCGAAAACAGCAGCATGATCTACAGCGACGGCGACATCACGGTGTCGGCGCCGACCATCGTCAATGAAGTTTACGGCGGCGACCAGCGCGTCTGGGGAAGCGAAACCGAGGTCTACAACATTCAGACCAAAATCGTCAGCAAGGGCTTGTATGCCAGCCCCTGGTATCACGAGGCTTGGGAGGAGTACGAGAGAAAGACCGAAGCCAAACAGTATTACCGCAGCGGCAAGCCCACCTATCGGCCGCAGATCCTCGGTACGGGAAACGTGACCTTCAATGGTTTTTCGAATTTGACCAATCTGGGTGGCGAAATCTGGGGCGGTAACCTCGTTCTTTCCGGCAACGGCAGCGCGCTCGTCGTCAATGACGCCTACGATCTGAACAAGCGGGAAACGGTCAGCACCTACGCACATTACATCCGCTACGAGGGCTACTCTTTCCTGGTCTATGAAGAGGACTACAACCACAATCTGGTCGTGCAAAATCCGACCTACAGCAAGCTGAACGAAAATGTCGGGGCCGGTATCTTTGCCAAGGCTGGTCTCACCGGTTCGGGTTTTACTCTGGTCAATGGTTCGGACCCCACCGCCAGTGGCAAGGATCTGGCGGTTACGGTCACCGCCAAAGCCGGTGAGAAGGTCGAGGCGGCACAAGCTGCCGAAAAGGTGAGTACAAGCCAGCCCTGTGCCGAGGATTGCAGCAAGACGGACGATACCGGCGGCGTCAAAGCCAAGGACGATGTCGGCCTCAAGGACAAGGGGGTCGATGCCGATGCCGGCTCGACGGTGGACGACGTTGAAACCGCCAAAAAGAAGGACGCGGCCAGTACAGGCAATGCCACGACAGGCAAGACGGCGACCGTATTCGGCAGCCCCGACCCGGTCGCCAAGGTCAATGGGCAGAATTTCGGTGGTATCAACATCGTGTTGCCGAGCAATCCGAACGGTTATTTCGTGACGAGCAAATCGAGTAGCTCGCATTACCTGGTCGAGACCAATCCGCTCTACCTCAGCGTACCGGGTGGGGCCAACGGCCTGAGTTCGGACTACCTGTCGCAGCAACTCGGCTACGATCCGGACAACCTGCTCAAGCGGCTCGGCGACGGTGGTTACGAGGAATACCTGATCCGCCAGCAACTGAGCGCCCGTACCGGACGCAGTATTCTCGCCGGCTATGCCAGCTCGGGCGAGCAGATGGCCAAGTTCATGGACAACGCCGTGGCGCAGAGCAAGGATCTCGGCCTGGTCCTTGGCCGGGAGCCGACTGCCGAACAGCTGTCGCATCTCGGCAGCGACATTGTCTGGCTGGTCGAAACCGTGGTCAGCGGCAGCAAGGTGCTGGCGCCGGTGGTTTACCTGTCGGAGGCGACGCGCAAGAGCATTGTTGGCGGCGCGGTGATCGAGGCCGATAGCGTCAATCTGAATGTCAACGGCATGGTCAATGCCGGCGGAACGATCAGCGGCAAGAGCACGCTCAACGTTGTCAGTACCGGCGATATCGTCAATCTCTCCGGTGCCATCAATGGCGGCGATGTGAGCCTGAAATCGACGGCCGGCAGCATCATCAACAAGACGCTGAGCAGCGAGATCAAGACTGTTTCGGGCACCGATACCGTGCTTGGCAAGACGGCAACGATTACCTCGACCGGTACGCTGGCACTCGATGCGGCCCGCGATATCAAGGTCATCGGCGCGCAGGTTACGGCTGGTGGCGATGCCAGCCTGAAGGCCAAGGGCGATGTCAGCTTCGACACCATAGAAGCGCGTTCGACGAGCAAGTCGTCGAGCGAGAGCGGCGACGTTTTCAATGCCAAGAGTTCGTCGGTCGAGGTGCTTGCTGTCAAGCAGATCAAATCGGGTCTGTCGGTCGGCGGCGATCTGCAGGCGACGGCGGGCAAGGACATCACCTTGGCCGGCACCGATGCCACGATCAAGGGCAACGCGGTGCTCGACGCCGGCGGTGCGGTCAAGGTGATCAGCAAGGCCGACACGACGACGACCAAGAGCAAGACCGAGGAAAGCGGTCTCGGCGTCGGTGGCGGCCTGTGGGGAACCTCGACCGTGACCGAGGAACGCACCGAAAGCCGCAACGTCGCGAGTACGTTGAACATCGGCGGCAATGCCTCGATCAAGGCGGGCGAGGACATGACGCTGCAAGGTTCAAAACTCAACGTGGCGGGCAATGCCCAAGTCGATGCGCGCAGCATCAACGTGCTCGACGGCCTGGACGGCGTTACCACCAAGACCGAGAAGAACACTACGTCCATTCTCAAGATTACCAGCGGTACGGGCAGTTCCGGCTCGAAGTCGGCAGCCGATGCGAGCAGTTCCGATCAGGACAAGACCGCCCGCGCCCAGGCTGGTGCCAGCGCCTCGGCATCTGCCCAGGGGAGCGGCGGTCTGGCCTTTGTCAGCAACGAGCAGATCACTACCAACAGCAAGACGACGACCAGTGTCGCCTCGGCCTTCACGGTCGGCGGCAATGCTGATCTCAAAGCCAAGGAAAACCTCAATGTCACCGGCTCGAAGATCGACGTTGGCGGCGACCTGGCGATCGATGCCAAGAAGATCAATGTCCAGGCCGGGCGCAACGAGTCGACGACGACGACCAGTTCGACGACGACCAACATCGGCTTGATGGCCAGTTCGAGCAACAGCGCCGGCGCTTCGGCTGATGCGGCAGCCAAGGCGAGCGACAAGAGCCTGATCCCGACTGCCTCGGCCAGCGCCAATGCGGCGGCGAATGCCAAGTCGGAGAGCGGCGTCAGCTTCGTCCAGGTCGATACGCTGAACAGCGAGCAGCAGAAAGTGACCAACGTCGCGGCCGGCATCAAGAGCGGCGGCGATCTCAAGGTCAAGGCCGAAGAACTGAAGCTGACCGGCAGCACGCTGGAAGCGGGCGGAGATGCCAGCCTCAAGGTGGACAAGATTGAGATTCTCGCCGCCAAGGACAGCTCGACCAGCAAATCGTCCTCGACCCGGACTTCGATCGGTCTGCTCGGCAGCAGCGACAACAATGTCGAAGCCGGCGCCAGCGCCGATCCCGGAAAAGGCTTCAACGCCAAAGCCAATGTCAGTGGCGACGCTTCGTCGGCCAACAAGCTGACCTTGCTCAAGGTCAATGCCGCAACGGCGGAATCGACCGACATTACCAATCAGGGCTCGGCGCTGAAAGTCGGCGGCAATCTGAAGGTCGATGCCGGCAGCCTGCAGGTGACCGGCTCCGAGGTTGCCGCCGGCGGTTCGGCGGTGATCAAGGCCGATACCCAGAAATTCGATGCGGCAGTCGATGTGCATGAGAAGAAGAGCACAAGCAATACGACGACCGCCGGTCTGTACACCGATGCCTCGGCCGGTGCGCATGCCAATGCCGAATTGACCGGCAGCGTCGATGCCTCGGCTACGATCGGCATGGGCTATTACGTGAACAACAGTGGTAGCAGCGCGGCCAATGGCAGTACCAAGGCCGTGGTGTCTACGCTCAAGACCGGTGGCGATCTGGTTCGGGTGGCCAAGGAAAGCATCAGCGATACCGGTACGGCGATCGAGGTTGGCGGCAACCTTGTTCAAAGCGCCAAGACCATCACCAGCAAGGCGGCGGCCGACAGTTCTTACAGTTCCAACAGCAGCCAGAAGACGGAAGGCCGTGTCGGCATGTATGCCGGTGCTTCGGCCAGTGCCGGCGTGACCTCGGGGGCGATGGCGGATGCCTCGGTCGGGATGGTGGTCAGCGCCGATCACAAGAACGACAGCAGCAGCGTCAAGGAGACAACGGCTGTCGTGTCCAACATCAAGGTCGGCGGTGCCTTCACGAGCGTATCGAGCGGCACGACCAGCCTGGAAGGTACGAAGATCGATGCCGGCGGCGACGTCGCGCTCAAGGCCGGCGACCTGAAATATAGTGCCGCCGGCAATACCCGCGAATCTTCTTCGACGGCGGCCCAGGCTGCCGCCAACCTGCAGATCAACGTCAATGCCGAGAGCGTGGTCGGCGGCAAGTTCAGCGCCTCCGGTTCCGGCGGTACGACGACGGCGAGCAGCAGTACGGCGGTGGTCGGTGGCATTGCCAGCGGTGGCAAAATCCGCGTCGAAACGGCGAAGGATGCCGTCTTCGAGGGAACCGCGCTGGAAAGTACCGGCCCGACCCAGGTCGCGGCCGGTGGCAACGTGCGTTTCGATGCCGCCAACAGCACCGCGCAGAGTTCCTCGCGCAGTGCCGGGGCGGCGGTCAGCGCCGGGATGTCATCGGGCGGTTCGGCTGACAAGTCGGAAAAGAGCGGGGCGCTGTCGGCGTCGACCTCTTACGAACAGTCGGATAGCCAGAGTACGACCAAGACCGCGGCGAAAATCCAGAGTCTGGGCGGGTTGACCGTCAGCAGCGGCAGCGATGCGCGTTTCGAAGGCACGCAGATCGCCAGCGGTGGCGACACGGTGATTGCGGCCAAGGGCAAGCTGGCTTTCGATGCGGCGCACGATACCGCGTCGACGACAGGCTTCAAGGCAGGCGTGTCGCTCGGTGCCAGTTCGGGCAAGGTCAGCGAGAACGGCAAGAATACCAAGACCGAGTCGGTCAGTGCCGGGCTATCCGGCGGTTACAGTGAAAAGAAGAGCGACACCGCCAAGGCGGGGGCCATCGTCGGTCTCGGCGACGTCAAGCTGAGTTCGGGCAAGGACCTGGTGCTCGAAGGGACGGGCATTGCGGCCGACGGTAAGGTTGCCGCCGCGGCTGGCGGCCAGGTCGTCCAGAAAGAGGCGAAGTCGAGCTCCAGTTCATTGACCCTGGCGGGCGGTGCGACGGTGACCTTGAAGAACAAGACCGAGTCGACCGACAAGTACGCCGACCCCAAGCAGGCGGTCAAGGACGACGGTCTTGGCTCGGCGAGCGGGGCCGCCAAGCAGACTGGTGCTGCCGCGAAGAACATGAAGGATGGTAACGACAAGCAGCTGGCGACCGACGATCTCGGTTCGGCCAGCCAGGTCGCCAAGTCCTCCGGCAATGGCGCAAAAACCGCCAATCCAGCCAATGCCGCGAAGGATGTCGAGACCGACGGCCTGGGCTCGGCCAGTGGCATTGCCGGGCAGAGCGGTACGGCTGCCAAGACGGTCAAGGACGGCAAAGGCCTGGTCAGCGACGACGGTCTCGGTTCGGCCAGCTCTATCGCGGGTCAGACTGGCAAGGCGGCGAAAAACATGCAGAACGGCAGCGACAATCAGGTGCTCGACGACGGGTTGGGCTCGGCCAGTCAGCTGACCCAGTCTTCCGGTAAGGGCGCCAAGGAGGCTGGCGCATCCGGGCTCGAAAGCCTGGCCAACAAGGTCAAGAATTCCGATCTGGTGACCAGCGCCAAGGCATCCAAGCTCGGCAAGCTGGTGGCCAAGGGCAGCGAGCTCAAGAGCAAGGTACCGGTTAGTGTCGGCGGCATCAGCGGCGATTTCGGCGTGAGCAACAAGGACAGCGCGAAATCGGTCGACATCAAGGGCGGCAAGGGCGTCGAGATCCAGTCCGGGGTCAAGGCACTGCAGTAAATCCCGGTTTTCCGGTCGGGCGGAGCTGTCGCCCGGCCGGGCGGCTTTCAGGCGAGGCTGGCGAGCAGGCCGGTGTGTACGGCGTGGGCCTTGCGCAGGTCGGGATAGTCGTGGCCCTCCGCGAAACCGGCTAGGTGCGTGCCGAGCAGTTGTGCGGCGGCCGCTGTTTTTCCCTGCTGCTGCCAGAGTCGGGCCTGGCTGCTTGCCAGGCGCAGGGCGAGCAGGCGGGCGCCCTGGCGCTCGGCGATCTGCAGGCCGGTGGTGAAGGCTTGTTCGGCATCCGCCTCGGATTTTCCGGCGGTCGACGCCGTCGCGAGCATGATTTCCCCCTTCAAGCGATGGAATTCGCCGAGGAAATAGGTGTCTTCGCGCAATACCGCCTTGGCGATGCATTCGTCGAGAATTTCATCCGCTTCGGCATGTTGACCGAGACGGAATAGCCCGTCGGCGAGGAAGGAAAGGAAGGTCGTCTCGACGATCAGCATCGCCTGGCGGGCTCCGGCGATGCCCATCCTGATGTACTCGAGGCCGGCCGCTTCGCCGCCGACTGCCGTCGCCCAGCCGAGTACGGTGGCGCCGACCGCCTGCCAGAGGAGCAGGCTGTTTTTCTCGGCCAGGGCCGCGAGTTCCTGTCCATAGGCCAGTGCTTCACCGGGCAGGTCGAAATGGCGGTGCAGTACGCCGGCGAAAGCGAGTGCGAAACCCAGCGAGTGGGCATGGCCGGTTTGCCGGGCGAGTGCGACCGAGGCTTCGCACATGGCGCGCGCCTTGACCGGCTCCCCTTCGATCCAGAGGACCCAGGCCAGGAAGGCACGGGAAGTGACGCCGCCATCTTCGCCGTAGCGGGCGATCATTTCCCGGCTGTCCACGTGGGCGGCTGCCGCGATTGCCTGTTCTAGATGCTCCCGCGCTCGGGCCGGCTGCCCCATCCAGAAATAATTGTTGCCGTAGGCGTAGTTGAGCATGACCGGCGTGCACGGGTCGGTCGATTGCGCGGCAATGGCGCGCAGTTTTTCGGTAAGCGCCAGCGGCGGGGTTTCCCCGGTCGTCGAACGGCCACCCAGCCAGAGTCCCCACATCAACTGGAACAGTTCGCTGTCGTTCGAAATGTGGGTGCTCAGGCCCTGAGCTCGTGCATAGGCTTGTTGCGCACCTGTGCTGCCGTAACCTTCGAGGGCGATCAGCGCATTTCCGAGATGGATGTTGAGGCGGAACTCCAGGTCGTGGCGTAGGGCCTCGTTATTGACTGAGTGCAGCTTGGCCAGCCCGCGTCGGAAGTGCACCACCGCTTCCTGTTGCACCGAGCGAGCCGCGGCGTGCATGCCGCTCCTCAGCCAGGCTGCAGCGGCATCGGGGTGCTCGGCCGCGTCGAGGTGGTGGGCGAGCAGTTCGGGATGGTCGGCAACGCGTTTGGCGAAATGACGCCCCAGCGTTTCGGCCAGTTGCGCGTGAATCGCGCGCCGGGCCGGGGCGGGTAGCGTGATGTAGGCTGCGTCACGAATCAGCGCGTGGCGGAAAGCATAGTGCGCCTTCATCTCCTGTTGCAGTAGTTGGGCCGCTGCCATTTTTTCCAGGCCGCGGGTGAGCGAGTCGCTTCCCTCGTCCCACAGGTATTCGAGCATTTCGCGGTCGAATTCGCGGCCGATCACCGCCGCATACTGGGCCAGACGCTGGTAGGAGCCGAGGGCTTCGAGGCGCGAGGCGAGCAGGTCGGTAAGATTGAGGGGAATGGTGGTGCAGCCGTTGTCCAGTGCCGAACGGACCATTTGCTCGATATAGAGCGGCATGCCGTCGGCCCGGGCGACGATGCCGGCAATCTGTTCCGGCGGTAGTTGTCCGGCCCCAACGACGCGGTTGGCCAGGTCGCAAGCCAGGGATGCGTTGAGATGGCCGAGGGCCAGCGTGCTTGCCCCGGTCACAATGGCGGCGTCGCGCGAGGTCATCAGCCAGAGGCGGGGCCCGCCTGGTGCGGCGATTGCCCGCGTCAGGAAGTCGAGGGTCGAGGGGCCGGCCCAGTGTGCATCCTCGAGGGTCAGCAATACCGGGTGCTGGCCGGCAAGTCCCTTGATGCATTCCAGCAGCCCGTGCTCAAGCGCACTCCTTCTTGCGAAGTGGTCGTTGATGGTGTCGAGTTCGGAGGGCAGGTTGAGCAAGGCACAGAGGGTCGGAATAAAACGCACCAGTTCCGGTCGGTCGCGGAAAATGCCGTGTTGCAGGGCGCTGATCCGGATCTCGTCGGATGCATCGGGCGGGATCCGAAAACGCCGCTGAACGAAGTCGCTGAGCGGGAAGTAAGGGGTTTGCTGATAATCTGGCTGGCAGCGCAGGTCGATGTGCAAGGCGCCGGTTTTGAGGATCTGTTCGATGGCGGCCCGCATCAGGCGGGATTTGCCGATTCCGGCTTCGCCCTGGACGATGACCGTACGGCTTTGTCCGGCGGAGCCATGCCAGTCGTCGAGCAGCTTTTTCAGCTCGGCTTGGCGGCCGACCAGTGGCGTCAGACTGCGTGCGGCTTCCCTGGTCGCTTCGATGCGGTCGAACGCATCGGTTTTCCCGGTCAGGCTGGAGTACAGATTGCCGTCGCCGGCCAGATAATCCGCAAAGCAGAAGTAGCCTTCGGTGGCGGCGACAATTTCCCGGCTGACCGTGATCTGGCCCGGCTTGCCCTGGCTCGCCAGGAACGAGGCGTGGCGGGAAATTTGGCCGGCGACATCGGGCAGGGCGTAAGTGCTGTCGGCCAGCATCCAGCCGCAATGCAGGCCCAGCGAGAACTCGAGGGCCGTTTGTGCGGCAAGCTCGCGGGCGATTGCGATGGCCGCCTTTAGAGCTCGGCGGGGCGCGCGCTCCTGCGGGTTAGGGTAACCGAAATAAGCGCTCAGCGAGCCGGCGTGCAACTCGACGCAATGTCCACCCTGTTCGCCGATTGCCTGGCGACAGCGGGCGCGCGGCTCCATCAGCGCTTCGTGAATGTCGTCCGGGTGGAGCAATTGTCGGGGATGCAGGTGGCAGACCAGAACGGTAACCGGCAGACGTTGCTGGGTGATTTTGGCGACTGGCTGCACTCGCGTGGGCAGGGCATGTCCCTTTTCGCGGATACGGCTTGCTAGTGACTCGGTTGCCGGGTCGGGCAGGATGCCGACTTCCTTCTCCAGGTAGCTGCGGCAGGCCTCGTATTCGAGCAGTGCCTCGGCGGTTTTGCCGTTTTCGGCGAGGTATTGCATCAGTTGCTGGCGATAGGCCTCTTGCCAGGGAGCCAGCGCCACCTGGCGCCGCATGTGGTGCAGGGTGTGTGCCGTCCGGCCGCTCTGCATGTAGTGGTCGACAAGCTGCTGGTGCAATTGCAGGGCACGGCGCAGGGCGGCTTCCTGGCGCTGGCATAGCCACTGCTCGAATTCCGGCGCGTCGGGGAGGTGCAGACGATCGAGCAGTGGGCCGCGAAACAGGGCAACTTGTTCTTCCGTACTGTTGCTGTCGAAGCCATGTTGGTCGCTTCTCGTCGCGTTGAAACGGCGAAAATCCAGATCGAGCGGATGTGCCGATGCGAAGCGCAATGCCTGTCGCCCTTCGTGCACGATGACGGTACTGTCCTTGCCGAGCACTTTGCGCAAGTTGAAAAGGGCATGGCGCAAATTGTTGCGGGCCGTGTCGTGGTCGGCATCCGGCCAGAACAGGTCGGCCAAGTGTGCGCGGCTGTGGGCGCGCTCCGCTTCGATGGCGAGATAGGCGAGCAGTGCCCGTACCTTGTCGTAGGCGAAGTCGGGCAAGGGCTGTTGACCGCGAAGCGCCGAGAATCCGCCGAACAGGCGTAGCGTTAACAGGTCTTCGTCAGGCCCCGGGTTGTCTGACGCATCACTTGGTTGCAAGGTGCTTCTTTCTTTTTTGCATGGTGCCGTGTTGCCCGGATCGGTTCGGTCGTTGTTGTCGAAAGTCAGACTGGGCAAGGCTCGCCGTCGGACGCAGTGATGTAACACTATCAAATCCCCGACCTGCTGTTAAGTTGTCTTTGTCGCGAATGCCCGTAGCTGCATTGGCTTGCATTTCTGGCGAATGAAAAATTCAACAGGGTGCAATCGGTTTTATGCCAGAATAGTTTCGGGTTCTGAAGTGAAGAAAAATGACATTTCTTGTACGACGTGGCATCGCTTTCCGAAGTGCCTTGGCAGTGATCGGTTTTACGCTGCTGGCCGGGATTTGTTCGGTTGCGATCATCGGCGCAGTGGCTTTCGAGCGGACGGGTGAGGATGTCGCGCTGCGTTTGCAGGCCTTGCTCGATACGGTAGCCAGTACGGCCAGTGCCGCCTGTTTTGTCGAAGACAAGGTGCTGTCCAGGGAAATTGCCGAGGGCTTGCTCAAAAACTCTGTCGTGCTCGGTGTAGTGATTCGTTCAAGTTCGGGCGAGCTGGCCCGTGTTGCGCGGACTCCTGCCGACGCCGGGACGCCGGCCATCTCGCTCGGCGCGGTCAGTCGGAAAATCTATTCGCCGTTCGATCCTCGCGCCCAGGTCGGCGAGATCGTGATCGAACCCAATCAGGATGAGCTCGAGCGATTGAACCGCGAGGAACTGATCTTCATCGGTTCCGCCTTGTTGCTGCAGTTGCTGGCTATCATCGTGGCTGCCATTTTTGCGGCTTTCCGCTGGATCGTCTGGCCGATGAAAAGCATGTCCGACCAGTTGCACCGGATGACCAACGATCAAAGCGGTAGCCTGCCCTTGCCTCCTGGCCACGAAACGACCGAGATCGGTCGTCTGGTGATGGATATCAATGCCTTGAACAGTCATCTGGCCCTGGCGCGTGAGCAGGCCGAGAGTGCCAGCCGGGCGAAGGGCGATTTTCTCGCGCACATGAGTCACGAGATTCGCACCCCGATCAATGCCGTGGTCGGCATGGCGCATCTGGCATTGAAGACGACGCTGACGCCCAAGCAGCGCGATTACCTGGAAAAAATCCGCGGCGCGGGGCGGCATTTGCAGGATCTGGTCAATGACATTCTTGATTTTGCCAAGATCGAAGCCGGCAAGCTGAAGCTGGAGTCGGCGGTCTTCAATCTTGTTGAACTGGTGCGGCGGATCACGGCAATTGCCGAATTGAAGGCGCAGGAAAAAGGCTTGTCGCTGAAAATCGACATTGATCCGCAGATTCCCGCCGAGCTTCGTGGCGACGGCATGCGTCTGGGCCAGGTCCTGCTCAATTATCTGAATAATGCGATCAAATTCACCGAGAAGGGCTCGGTCTGCCTGCAGGCGCGTCTGCTCTCCTGTACGGACGGGCAGTGCCGTATCCGTTTTGCCGTTCAGGATACCGGGATTGGTCTGAGTGTCGAACAGACCGCCCGGCTTTTCAATTCCTTCGAGCAGGCCGATTTGTCGACCACCCGCAAGTTCGGCGGCAGCGGGCTGGGTCTGGCGATCAACAAGCAGCTCGCCGAATTGATGGCGGGCGAGGTTGGTGTTGATAGCCTGCCCGGTCAGGGCAGTACTTTCTGGGCAACGGTCAATCTGGCCGTCGCTCCTTCGGGTTCGACCGTGCTTGCCGAGGAGCATGCTCCGGTCAGCTTGCCGGCGGGCATGCAAGGACTGCGCATTCTGCTCGCCGAGGATAATTTGCTTAATCAGCAGATCGCCCGGGAGTTGCTCGAGGAGTTCGGGGTCGTGGTCGAGGTGGCGAACAATGGCCGCGAAGCCATCGAATTGCTGCAGCGGGCTGTCTTCGATTGCGTCCTGATGGATGTCCGGATGCCGGAAATGGATGGTATCGAGGCGACGCAGCGTATCCGCAATGATCCGCGCTTTCGCGATCTGCCGATTGTCGCGATGACGGCCAATGCACGGACGGAAGACCGGGAGGAATGCCTGGCAGCCGGGATGACGAATTTCATTTCCAAGCCGGTTGAGCCGGCCCAGTTCTTCCGGATATTGCTCAAGTCTTTGCGCCTGTCGCCGGTCTCCTCCACGCCGGTCGACCCGCCGGAAATGCCGGAAACCGTGGCCTCGGCACAGAGCGATGTTGTCATGTCGGGCGAAATTGACATGCAGGTTGTCGCGGCACTCGGGCGCCACAATCCGGAAAAAATCCGCCGCTTTCTTGATCTTTTCATCCAGTCGACCGCCAGCGGTGTGCAACAGATGCTTGCCGCTGAAGATGCCGGCGATATGGCTGCGCTGGCTCAGGTTGGCCACCGCCTCAAGGCTTCTGCCGCCAGCATGGGGGCGGCGCGTCTGGCGGCGCTGATGCAGCAGCTTGAGGCTGCTGCCAGGCAGAATGAGCGTGACGAGACAAGTCGCCTGGTCCGCGAAGTCACCGACGTCTGGCAACTGATTGAAGCCGACCTGTCGGCTTTGCCGGTGGATAATTCTGCCCTTTAGGGCGAACCGGACAGTTCGAAAACGATGCGCAAGCGGCTGTCGATGTGGCTGCGGTCAATATAGCCGATAGCGCCGGGCGTGCTGCTGATCAGGCGGATCAGCTCTTCGCGGCTTTCCGCCGTATAGGGTGGGCGCGAGCCACCGGAAAACACCAGGCGTGACCAGTAGGCCTTGATTTCCGAGGGTTCCTTGTTGACCAGTTGGCGGTAGAAATCAGTTCTTTCCGTACTGTCAGTGCCGAGGTCAATCGGGTGTGCCTCGACCCCGGAAGGTAACTGGCGCCAGCGCCCCATGAACAGGTAAATGACTTCCTGGCGTTTGAGGTGTTCGATGCCGCTTTTCGGGTTGGCCACGACAACCAGATCGGCGCAGGCGTCGCGTCCGGCGATCAGAAGCAGGGCGGAAAGCAGGAGGAATGTGGTGCGCTTCATGATGGTCAGAACACGAAATCGAGCGCCAGACTGAAGACGTTCAGCTTGCCATCGAACTTGCCCGGTGTGCTGGTCGGATAAAGAAAGATGGAATCCGGCTTGCCGCGGATCAGGTCAACTTGTGCCTTGAGCGCCATGTTGCGGCGAAAGTCCCAGCGCGTGCCGAGCGACCAGGTGTGCTGGTCGGTATGAACCCGGGCCAGGGCGCCGGCCAGTGCGACATTTAGGTCGTGGAACGGAATGTCGGGCAGGCCGCTCGACAACTCCTTGCTTTTCGATTTGCTCCACGAGTAGCCCAGGAAGGGGGTGAACTCGCCCAGGCGGTAACCGCCAATCAGATAGCCGGCCTTGGTGTTCTGGTAAATATGGCTTTCATGCGCGGTGTAACTCAGCATGGCCTGGACCTGCAGCGGGCCGCGATCATAGACGCCGCCCGCCGAGTAGAAGCGCGAGGTGGTATTGGTCAGGGCGATGGCCCGGGCTGCCGTGGTCGCGCCGAAGGCGGTGAGTTGCTCCTGCAGGCTTGATACGGGCGCCGGCAAATCATGCTTGAAGGTCATCTGGGCGTAGGTTGCCCGCCATTGCCAGTTGCCTTGCTGGTAGTCCAGGTAAGCGCCGTACATCGGATTGCGCCGCAAACTGAATATCTCTTCGCCGATGGGGGCGACCTCGTTCGATTGGCCGGCAAAGGTCTTGAGCTTGAGGACGCCGTCGCCGACCGGCACGGTGCCAACCAGATCAAAGCCGTCGACATAATGGAAAGCGAGACCACCAAAGAAGTCGACCGGTGGCCGTACCGTCAGATAGGAGTAACCGACATGGCGCGAGTCGGCGAGCATGTAGAACTCGGTTCCCATGCGGCCAACGCGTAGCGTCAGGTTGTTGGGAATCAGTGCATATTTGGCGAAGGCCCAGGAAATATCCGGCTGGAAATTGCCTTGCGGGCCGTAGCGGGTAATGGCTTGCGCAACCAGTTCGAGCGAGTCGGAGGCGCGAAAGTAAGCCTGTACGCCAAGTAGTGAATCCAGCTTGCCGCTCAGTCCCTTGCCGATGCCCTTGACCTGGCTCTGGTCACGAATGAACTGCGCATCGTTGCTGTCGGTCTGGGCGATGCCCAGCGTGCCAAAGCCGCCAAACTCGAAACGCTTGTCGGCGATTTCGCTTTCGCCTTCGGCCATGATCGGCCCGCTCAAGGAGAGCAGCATGGCAAGCAGCACAAGGGAAGTGCCTGGTATTTCCCGCTTGCGGTCCTGCTCTCTGAACCGGTCGATTATTGATGGCACGCAATCATTCCGCAGCAAATGGAGATATGCCGGATCTTAGCAGGATGGCAGGCGAAGATCGCAGCCGCAGCTGGAAAATGATGCTTAAAGAATATGCTGTATGTGAAAAAGGCCGCGCTTTTGGCGCGGCCTCGCGGTGATGCCTTACTTCCGCCAGGCGTCGGCCTGGACGACCGAGTCTTCTCGCCACGCTTCGCGAGCAGCCTTGTTGGCGACCCAGTTGGGCAGGAAGCTGTAGGCCTCGTCGAGCAGGTGCGGTGTGTGGCGGCCGGGCGAGTAGCGCTGGGCCCGGTCGTAGTACTCGCGCAGGGCCGGCTTGAAGTTGGGGTGGGCGCAATTCTCGATGACCACCTTGGCGCGCTGCTTTGGCGACAGGCCGCGCAGGTCGGCCAGACCCTGTTCGGTGACGATGACCTGGACATCGTGCTCGGTATGGTCGACGTGCGAGACCATCGGCACGATGCAGGAAATGCTGCCGCCCTTGGCGCTCGACGGGGTCATGAAAATCGACAGGAAGGCGTTGCGGGCGAAGTCGCCGGAGCCGCCAATGCCGTTCATGATCGCCGTACCCATGATGTGGGTCGAATTGACGTTGCCGTAGATGTCGGCTTCGATCAGTCCGTTCATGGCGATGACGCCGAGACGGCGGATGACTTCCGGATGGTTCGAAATTTCCTGTGGGCGCAGGATGATGCTGTCCTTGAAGCGCGGCAGATCGGCATTCAGTTCGACGAGGGCGTTCGGGCTGAGCGAGAAGGAGGTCGCCGAGGCACAGGTCAGCTTGCCGCTCTTGATCAGGTCGAGCATGCCGTCCTGCAGGACTTCGGTGTAGGCGGTCAGGTTTTCGAACGGACCATCCTGCAGACCGGCCATCACGGCGTTGGCGACGTTGCCGACGCCCGATTGCAGGGGCAGCAGGTTGGCTGGCAGACGGCCCTTCTTCACTTCATGCTGCAGGAAGTCAAGGATGTGATTGGCAATCTTCTGGGAGTTTTCATCGGGGGCGGAGAAAGCCGAATTGCGGTCGGCCTTGTTCGTTTCGATGACGGCGATGACCTTGTTCGGATCGATCTTGTAGTACGGTTCGCCGATCCGGTCGTCCGGTTTGCAGATCGGGATCGGCTTGCGGTTCGGGGGCAGGGCGGTGCCGTAATAGATGTCGTGCATGCCCTCGAGGTGCGGGTTCTGCCAGGAGTTGACCTCAAGGATGACCTTCTCGGCCTGGTCGAGCCAGGTCTTGTTGTTGCCGACGGAGGAGGACGGAATCAGACGGCCGTCTTCGAGGATGCCGGCAACTTCGACCACGGCCACGTCGAGCTTGCCGAGGAAGCCGCCCCAGACGAATTGCGCGACATGCGAGAGATGGATGTCGATGTATTCCATCTCGCCGGCATTGATGCGTTTGCGGCAGGTCGGGTCGGACTGGTAGGGCAGACGCATTTCGATGCCGTCGACCATGGCCAGGGCGCCGTCGAGTTCAGGTGCGGTCGAGGCACCGGTCCATACGCCGATCTTGAATTTCTGCCCGTGCAGGTTGGCATCCATGATGCGCTTGGCCAGTGCGGTCGGGACTTCTTTCGGGTAGCCGGCGCCAGTAAAACCACTCATCCCGACATTGACGCCGGAGGGAATGAGATTGGCCGCCTCGATGGCCGACATGATCTTGCCGCGTAAGGCGGCATTATGGACGCGGGATGCTCCACCCATTGTTTATTGCTCCTGAAAGAGGGGTCGATTTGCCTCCGCATGACCCGGCCGAAAAAAAGCCCGCACAAGGCGGGCTCAAATCCAGATCCAAAGCGCATTAAGGTCTGGAGGAGACGGTGCGCAAATTTACCAAAGGGCAGTAATGGCCAACGAACGAGATTTTTTTATTCGATGGAATAGAAAATCTTATCTGTCGGCTTTTGTGCCATCGGCAATCAGTTGGCCGGCTTGCTTTCAGCTGGCTTTTGTTCCGGCATGGCATTCAGGCTGGCGCCTTCGGCCGGCTTGGCTTGCTCACCCGGCGCGCTTTCAGCGGCAGTCGGGAGGCTGGGGGCAACGGCCGGTGCGGGCAGGGTCGTTGCCGGTTCTTCCTTCTTGCCACAGGCAGAGAGGGCGACGGCGAGCAGGGCGGCAACGAGCAGGGACTTCTTCATTCTGGTATTTCCTTTCACTGGCGGAGGGGGGAGCCGCAGCGGCGGCTTGCTGGCAAAGATAGTGACTTGCTTGCGGTGCGGCAAACGACAATTTATGATCCTATGCTTTAGAAAAACTTAATCATCAATGACCTATCGTCTGCCTCCGCTTTCTGCCATGCGTGCCTTCGAGGCGGCCAGTCGCCATCTCAGTTTCAAGAAGGCGGCCGAGGAGTTGCATGTGACGCCGGCGGCGATCAGCCAGCAGATCAAATCTCTGGAGGATTATCTCGGCCTCAGCCTGTTTCGCCGGCTGACCCGGGCACTCGAGATCACGCCGCAGGGCGAGGCCATGTTGCCGAAGATCCGCGAGGGTTTCGAGTGTTTTGCCGCCGCCGTCGATAGTACCCGCCAGCCCTGCGCCGGTGTGCTGACGGTCACGGCGCCGCCGTCGTTTGCGGCGCGCTGGCTGGTACCCCGTCTGCCGCGTTTCGCCGCGCTGCATCCGGACGTCAAGTTGCGACTTTCGAGCAGTGGTGATGCGGTTGACCGGCGCGGCGGCATTCGTCTCGTTGAAGAGGCGGCAGCCGATTTGCGCGAGGCCGGCAGTACGCTGGCCATTCGCTACGGAACCGGCAATTACCCCGGCTTCCTGGTCGAGCAGATTTTTGCCACCGATTGCGTGCCGGTTTGCAGCCCGCGTCTGGCAAGCGCCGAGCGACCGCTCGCAATCCCGCAGGATCTGGCCCGGCATGTGCTGATTCATGATGAGACGATAGACGATGGCGAATACCAGCCGAGCTGGCGCGAGTGGCTGAGCCATGCCGGCGTGACGGGCGTCGATGCCGAGCGCGGTCCGCGTTTTTCCAATGCCGTTTTGGCGGTGGAGGCTGCTTTGGATGGCCAGGGCGTGGCGCTGGCCTTGAAGCCGCTGGTTGCTGCCGATGTTGCCGCCGGGCGTTTGCGGGTGCCTTTCGAAATCTCGGTGCCGTCGCCGTATTCCTATTTTCTGGTGATGCGCAAGGTACTGGCTGATCGCGACTCGGCGGTGGCTTTTCGTGCCTGGTTGCTTTCCGAAGCGCAATTGTCCGGGCAGGAAAATGGCGAACGTGCCCTCTCGCCTGACGGCGTATAATCCGCGCCTTTCCCTCAATTTCAGGGTGTCGTGAGTACCTTTTCCTGGATCATTGCCGTTTCTCTGGCCGGTGGCTTGCTGAGCGTTCTGGCGGCTGCCGCACTGAGTGTTGCGGTCGGTACGCAACGCATCAGCATGCTGATTTCCTATGCGATTGGCGCCCTGCTTGGGGCGGCTTTCCTGGAGATCCTGCCCGAAGCCCTGGAAAAGGGCGAGCCGCACCAGATGGCGGGAACCGTGTTGTTCGGCATCATGGTTTTCTTCGTTCTGGAAAAACTGGTGCTCTGGCGGCATTGCCACCACGATCACTGCGAGGCGCACGAAGCGCACGCCCCTGCCCATGACCATGGGCGCTCGGGGCTGCTCATCCTGGTTGGCGATACCTTCCACAATTTCGTGGACGGCATCCTGATTGCGGCGGCCTTTCTTGACAGCACCCAGCTTGGCATTGTCACTGCGCTGGCCATCATCGCCCATGAAATCCCGCAGGAAGTTGGCGACTACATGATCCTGCTGCATTCCGGCTACAGCAAAATGCGGGCGCTTGCCTTCAACCTGCTTTCCAGCCTGGCGACACTGGTCGGTGCCATGCTGGCCTATTTTGCGCTGTCCGATCTCCAGGAGTGGATTCCGACCCTGCTCGGGCTGGCGGCGGCGAGCATGATTTATGTCGCCGTTGCCGACCTGATTCCCGGACTGCACAAGCGCACGGAACTCAAGGCGACTCTGCAGCAGGTGCTGTTGATCGGGCTGGGTATCGCGTCGATCGGCATTGTTCAGCATCTCGTCGGCGAATAGCCGGCGTCGCCGCAAGCTCGATCAGTCTTCGGTCGACACATCTACCCCGTCGGGGTCCTGGGCTTGGCGGGCGGCCATTTGTTCCCGGTACTTGCGGCGCTCGCGGCGTACCCTTGAGCCGGCGAAGTATACGACCAGGCTGCATGGCAGGGCGCCGTAAAACAGGAAGGAAACGATGCCGGCAACGACCGTGGGTTCGTTGGCGGCGACCAGCAGGGTGACATAAATCCACCCGATGACGATGATCATGGCTAGAGGCATGGCGTCATTGTAGAAGCAATGTCGGGCAGGCGGTGCGACCCCGTTTCAGAACTTTTCGCCATGCTCACCCCGGGGCTCTGGTAGGGGCGCATTTTTGCGATGCCACAAATGTATGAAGCCGGTCATATTGTTACCGCTTGCAACAATATGGGCTTGATGTGCATTGGATGCCTGGTGAGACTCTTCGGTGTTGTGCGGGGATGGCTTGAAAGCCTTGCCAAATGGTCGTTTCCGCCGGTCGACAATTTTCATTGACAGGATTCGGGGGGGTATGGAGAATCGATAAGCTCAAGCCCACGATAAATCAAAGAGAAACCCATGGCGCATCAGGGATCGAACAATAACGACGCATTTCTCGGCTCGGCGATGCAGTTCATGCAAGCCGGACAGAATATGGCGCAGCAGTTCATGGAGTTTGTCGGCAAGGCCGGGAATCCCAATGTCACGCCTCCGCCGGCGATTGATCCGCAGCAACTGACGGCGCTGCAAAAGCAGTTCACCGATCAGCAGATGTCGCTGTGGCAATCCGTGCTGGCCAAACAGCAGGGGCAGCAGGAGTCCTTCAAGGTGGCGCCGGAACCGGGCGATCGCCGTTTTTCGGCTCCCGAGTGGCGTGACAGCCCGATTTACGATTACACGCATCAGGCCTATTTGCTGAACACCAAGTTCGTGAACCAGATGGTCGAGCTGATCCCCGCGGCTGACGAAAAATCGAAAAACCGCATGCGTTTCCTGGCGCGTCAGATGATCGATGCGATGGCGCCGTCCAATTTTGCCGCGACCAATCCCGAGTTCATTCAGCGTGCCCTGGAAACCAAGGGACAGAGCATTACCGACGGTATCAACAATCTGATTCAGGATTTCGAGAAGGGCCGTATTTCGATGACCGACGAAACGGTCTTCGATGTCGGCCGCAATATCGCGACCACCGAAGGTGCCGTCGTTTTCGAAAACGAATTGATGCAGCTGATCCAGTATGCGCCGCTGACACCCAAGGTCGGCACCCGCCCATTGCTGGTGGTGCCGCCCTGCATCAACAAGTTCTACATCATGGACCTGCAGCCGGAAAACTCGCTGATCCGCTTCATGGTCGAGCAGGGCAATACTGTTTTCCTGGTTTCCTGGCGTAACCCAAAGGAAGAGCAGGGGCATCTGACCTGGGACGATTACCTTGAGCATGGTCCGATTGCCGCGCAGCACGTCGTGCGCGAAATCACCAAGGTCAAGCAGATCAACGCGCTTGGCTTCTGTGTTGGTGGCACCATCCTGACCTCGGCGCTGGCCGTACTGAAGGCGCGCGGCGAGGATCCTGTCGCCTCGCTGACCCTGCTGACCACGTTGCTCGACTTCTCCGATACGGGTGAAATCGGTCTTTTCATTGATGAAAGCGGCCTGCTGGCGCGCGAATCGACGATAGGCAAGGGCGGCCTGCTGCCGGCGCGCGACCTGCAAAGCACCTTTTCCTTCCTGCGAGCCAACGATCTGGTCTGGAATTACGTCACCAGCAACTATCTGAAGGGCCAGAAACCAGCGGCTTTCGACCTGCTCTACTGGAACTCGGATTCGACCAGCCTGCCCGGGCCGTTTGCCTGCTGGTACATGCGCAACCTTTATCACGACAACAATCTGCGTGTGCCGGGCAAGCTTGAAATGTGCGGCACCAAGGTCGATCTCGGCAGTCTGGACATGCCGGTCTATCTGCTGGCGACGCGTGAGGATCATATCGTGCCCTGGCAGTCGGCCTTCCAGAGCACGCGCATTCTCGGTGGTCAGGTGCGCTTCGTGCTCGGTGCTTCCGGGCATATTGCCGGCGTGATCAATCCGGTCAGCAAGAACAAGCGCAGCTACTGGATTAACAACGATGTGAAAATGGATGCTGAAAGCTGGTTGACCGCTGCCGAAGAAAAGAAGGGCAGCTGGTGGGCCGACTGGGCCGAATGGCTGAAACCGTTGTCAGGAGAACAGCGGGCACCGCGCAAACCGGGAAATGCAAAATACAAGCCGATCGAACCGGCACCCGGTCGCTACGTCAAGGAGCGCGCGGTTTAAAAAAGCTGGAGGAGAGGAATCAAGAACATGACGCGAGTTGCACTGGTTACGGGTGGTATGGGTGGTCTCGGCGAAGCGGTATGCATCAAGCTGGCGGCGCTCGGTTTCAAGGTTGTCACGACTTATTCGCCGGGGAACCCCAAGGTTCAGGAGTGGCTGAATTCGATGCACAACATGGGCTATGGTTTCAAGGCCTATCCTTGTGATGTGACCGACTTCGATTCGGCGCGCGCCTGTGTCGAGGCCGTTGCTGCCGATGTCGGGCCGGTTGATGTCCTGGTCAATAACGCGGGTATCACGCGTGACATGACCTTCAAGAAGATGACCAAGGCTGACTGGGATGCCGTCATGCATACCAATCTTGATTCTGTTTTCAACATGACCAAGCAGGTCATGGATGGTATGGTCGAGCGCCGCTGGGGACGTGTCATCAACGTTTCATCGGTCAATGGACAGAAGGGCGCATTCGGGCAGACCAATTATTCTGCAGCCAAGGCCGGCATGCATGGCTTCACCAAGGCGCTGGCGCTGGAAGTGGCGAAGCAGGGTGTCACAGTAAATACAATATCGCCGGGATATATTGGCACCAAGATGGTGACAGCGATCCCGCAAGAGATTCTCGATTCAAAGATTCTGCCGCAAATCCCGGTCAACCGACTGGGCAAGCCAGAGGAAATTGCCGGACTCGTGGCCTACCTTGCTTCCGATGAAGCGGCGTTTGTCACCGGGGCCAATATTTCCATAAACGGCGGTCAGCACATGTACTGACTGACGTATTTTTTACCCCGCTTTATATCAACAATGAAGGAAAAATTATGACGCAACGTGTTGCTCTCGTTACCGGCGCTATGGGTGGTCTTGGAACCGCAATCTGTCAGGAACTGGCCAAGGCTGGCCACAAGGTGGTTGCTTCTTACCACCCGCAGTTCGACAACAAGGATGCCTGGCTGGCTGAAATGGCTGAAGCCGGCTTCAAGGATTTCGTTTGTGTCGCTGGCGACGTTTCCGATATCGCTTCCTGCCAGACCATGGTTGCCGAAGCTGAAGCCGCTTGCGGCCAGGTCGACATCCTCGTGAACAATGCCGGCATCACCCGTGACCGCATGTTCGCCAAGATGGAAAAGGACGGCTGGGATGCAGTTATCGCCACCAACCTGACCTCGCTGTTCAACATGACCAAGCAAGTCTCCGCCAAGATGGCCGAGCGTGGCTATGGCCGCATCATCAACATCTCCTCCGTCAATGGCGTCAAGGGTCAGGCTGGCCAGACCAACTACTCCGCTGCCAAGGCTGGTGTGATCGGCTTCACCAAGGCACTGGCTGCCGAACTGGCCGCCAAGGGCGTGACCGTTAACGCCATCTGCCCGGGTTACGTTGCCACCAAGATGGTCATGGCGATCAAGCCGGAAGTTCTGCAGTCCATCATCGACACCGTGCCGATGAAGCGTCTGGCCAAGCCGGAAGAAATCGGTGGCGCCTGCGCCTACCTGGCTTCCGATCTGGCTGCCTTCATGACCGGCGCCACGATGAACATCAACGGCGGTCTGTACTACCAGTAAGCAATGTTGCGAAATTCGGCATGAAACATTGCTGAATTTTTGCATTGCAACAAGAATGGGCGCCTCCGGGCGCCTGTTTTTTTAGCTATAATGTTGCACTGCACACAAAATCGTTCAAGGATCGCAGCATGTCGGAACTGGTACGCCTGATCAAGAAATACCCCAACCGTCGTCTTTACGATACCAAGACGAGCGCTTACATCACATTGGGTGATGTCAAGGAACTTGTTCTCAAGTTCGAAGTATTCAAGGTCGTCGATGCCAAGACGGCGGAAGATCTGACGCGCAGCATCCTGCTCCAGATCATCCTTGAAGAAGAAACGGGCGGCATGCCGCTGTTCTCGAGCGATCTGCTTTCCGGCTTCATTCGTTTCTACGGTAGCGCCATGCAGGGCATGCTCGGCAAGTATCTGGAAAACAACATGAAGACCTTCGTTGATTTTCAGGGCAAGCTGCAGGAGCAGTCGCGCACTGTCTACGGTCCGGGCGACAACAGTCACATGCAGGCTGATTTCTGGGCGCAGTTTCTCAACTTCCAGCAGCCGGCCATGCAGAACATGATGACGGCCTATATGGAACAGTCGAAGAAAATGTTCCAGTCGATGCAGGATCAGCTGCAGACCCAGACCCGCACGATGTTTACCGGCTTCCAGTTCAATCCGGAAGAGCCCGAACAGAAATAACGCTGAGCCGCCGTTGCTTGGCCTGGCGGAAATTGCATCGGTTTTGGATGTCGACCGCTAAGCCTGGCTTGGCGCAATTTCCTTGCGTTGTTTTTTTGGGGCTGGTTCCGGTATTTTTCCCGCGCCTTTCGCTGGTTTGTTCTGTTGCCCATGGTTTGTCTGCGCTCGCCATGGGAAAATGCAGGCTGATTTTTCCTGCTTGAAAGCACCATGAGAGAGCGTCGTCGATCCCATCGCATTTTTCTGCAAGGTCAGGTTCATCTGACTCTCGGCGGGAAAAATTTCGAGTTTCCGCTGGCCGATGTTTCGGTGACCGGGGTTGGCATCATGCTGGATGTTGCCGTGCTTGGAGCACGTCCGAGCGGCGAAGTTGGTGTCTGCCGCATCGAGTCGCCTGAACTTGCGTCGCCGGTCGAGGCCTTCGTCAGCGTCATGCGCATTCGCCGTGTCGGGCATCAGCATCTGGTTGGCCTGCGCTTCGAGTCAATCAGCGACGAGCAACTGGCTGTGCTGCAGGCGCACGCTTCGGCCTGAATTGAACTCGCCGATTTTCGATGTCTGTCCTGCTTCGGTTTGGGGAACAAAAAAACGCCAGCTGCAAGCTGGCTTTTTTTTGGTTTGGTATTTTTGCTTGTCGGCGATTTAGCCGCGAATGGTCTCTGGCAGCTTGCTCTCGATCATCTTGAGAAGCGGTGCAAAGACCTTCGGCGTGCCGGCGACCAGATTGCCGGTTTCGAGATAGTTGGTGTTGCCGCGCAGGTCGCTGACCAGGCCGCCGGCTTCGGAAATGAGCAGGGCACCGGCCGCCATGTCCCAGGGGGCCAGGCCGAACTCCCAGAAGCCGTCGTAGCGGCCGCAGGCGACATTGGCCAGGTCAAGCGAGGCGGCGCCAGGACGGCGCATGCCGGCGGTTCTCTGGGCGAGTTCCTTGAAGATGGCGAGGTAGGTGTCGAGCTTGTCGAACTCGCGGTACGGAAAGCCGGTGCCGAGCAGGGAGCCTTCCAGGCGAAGGCGTTTCGAGACGCGAATGCGGCGTTCATTGAGGAAGGCGCCGGCGCCCTTGCTGGCAGTGAACAGCTCGTTGCGGTTCGGATCGAAGACCACTGCCTGCTCGACCACGCCGGCCTTGGCCAGGGCGATCGATACGGCGTATTGCGGCAAGCCGTGAATGAAGTTGGTGGTGCCGTCGAGCGGGTCGATGATCCACTGGTACTCGGCATCCGCTGCGCCCTTGCCGGCGGACTCGCCGGACTCCTCTGCTAGAATGCCGTACCCGGGGTAGGCTTCCTGCAGGGTTTCGATGATCGCGGCTTCGGCAAACTTGTCGACTTCGGTAACGAAATCGTTTTGCTGCTTGGCCGTGACCTTGAGCAGGTCGACGTCGTTCGAGGCGCGATTGATGATCTGGCCGGCGCGACGCGCCGCCTTGATGGCGATATTCAGAGCTGGATGCATGGGCTTAAAGAGCTGACGGGCGGCCAGAGCCACCCGATATATATTTGAAAGAACGAATTTTACACCATGAACCCCGAAGTCCTGCTTTCCCGTATCAGAGTCGTGCTTTGCCGCCCCAGTCACCCGGGCAATATCGGCGCCGCGGCCCGCGCCATGAAGACGATGGGCCTGTCCCGGCTGTATCTGGTGGCGCCCAAACAGTTTCCGGATCCCGAGGCGGATACCCGGGCCACCGGAGCGGTCGACCTGTTGCAGGAGGCCAAAATCACCGCAACGCTGAACGAGGCACTCGCCGGTACCGTATTTGTCGTCGCGCTGTCGGCGCGGCAGCGCGATCTGGGGCCGGCACTCGGGGCGCCCCGCGAAACGGTTGCCAGACTGCTTGCCGAGGCGGCCCAGGGTGAGGTCGCGCTGGTTTTTGGTAACGAGACCATGGGGCTGAGCAACGACGAAATTCAGCATTGCCATGCTGCCGTGACGATTCCGACCAATCCTGATTTCAGTTCGCTGAATCTTGGTTCAGCCGTGCAGGTATTGTGCTACGAGTGTCGGATGGCAGCCTTTGCTGAGAAACCGCCGGTAGTTGTTCCCGGCGTCACGCCATTTGTCTCGCTGCCTGCCAGTCATGATGAGGTGGAGGGCTTGTACGGTCATCTTGAATCAGTCATGACCGCAACCGGTTTTTACAATCCGGAACAGCCGGGCCGGCTGATGCCGAAATTGCGCCGCCTGTTTGGCCGGGTTCGTCTTGAAAAGGATGAAATCAATATCCTGCGTGGCGTGCTGGCTTCAACCCAGGTCAAGACCGGATTCGGGCGCAAGGACTAGCTTGCTGCGGCTTCAGGCGAAGCTCTCGCGCATTGCGGTGAGCTGGGTATCAATTTCCGGCTGGAGGTCGGCGTAAGCCGCCTCCAGGGCTTCGCGGTCCGGCGTGCTCATCGGGTTGCCCTGCATGGTCCACTCGAAGTGGCCGCCGGCCAGCATGTTGGCAATATAGACCACGTCTGCCAGGGTGCGGGGTGGGTTGGGGCTGGCGCGCAGGCGATCATGTTCTTCGGTGGCCCTGACGATTTCCTCGGGTAGCCCGAGTGCGTTGAGCAGCGATACGCCAATGCTTTCGTGCCACTCGATGATCAGATGCTTGACACTGTCCGGTCGCTCACGCAGCCCGTCGTATTGCGTGGCGCGGTACAGCATGTAGAAGGCGCCCAGATCATGGATCAGTCCGGCCAGCATGGCCTCTTCGGGATTGATCCGGGTCAGCTGGCGGGCAATGACGCGGGCGCCTGCTGCCGTACGTATCGAGTGATCCCAGAGTGTCTGTGTGAGGTCGGCAAAGGCGGCCATGCCCTTGGCACGCAGCAACTGGGTCATGACGATGGATAGCGCCGAGCTGCGTACGACATTGAGTCCCAGGCGGGTCACGGCAGCCTGCAGGTCGACCACCTCAATGGCGCCCGGATTGAATGCGACCGAATTGGCCAACTGCAGCAGCTTGGCGCTGATCAGCGGTTCGCCGGCGATTGCGGCGCTAATGGCGCGCAACGATACATTCGGGTCATGCAAGACCTTGCGCAGGCGCATGACTGCATCAAAATGGGTGGGAAAGACAACTTCGCCGGCCAGTTCCTTGGCAATGTCGGCCAGCATCTGAAAGCGCTGGGCCTTGAGCGCATCGCCGGTCTTGTCGTCTTCGTGCGATATCTTTTGCGCGGTCATTTTCTTGCTCTTCCAGCAAAAACCCCGCTACAGGAGCGGGGTTCGTGGTTTCCTGTAGAGGAATCCTGGTGGGTGCTGACGGGGTCGAACCGCCGACATTCGCCTTGTAAGGGCGACGCTCTACCAACTGAGCTAAGCACCCGTCATGCGATTAGTTGATGGCGTCTTTCAGGCCCTTGCCGGCGCGGAACTTCGGCGACTTGGCGGCCTTGATTTCCAGGGTCTTGCCGGTGCGCGGGTTGCGGCCGGTGCGGGCTGCGCGTTCACCAACGTAGAAGGTGCCGAAGCCGATCAGGCTGACGGTGTCGCCGGCCTTCAGGGCAGCCTTGACGGCTTCGACGGTAGCGTCGAGGGCGCGGCCGGCGGCAGCCTTGGAAATGTCAGCAGAAGCGGCGATTTGGTCAATCAGTTCGGTTTTGTTCATCTTGAGTCCCCTAGGTGGATGGATTTGAGAAGCGAAATTTTGTGAGGACGGATTTATATATCTGGCGAAATCCTTGTGTCAAGCGGATTCTCGCGGGTTTTCCGGGGCTCGTTAACGGCCAAGGCCTGCCGGTGCGGATGCATCGGCAGGCCTTTCCTTACAAATCAATGAGTAAGCACGGTTTGCGCAGCGGGGTTTTCAGCCGTTGCAGCGACCTCTGATTTTTGCTCGGCCAACTCGGGGAGCGCCTCGGGCAAGCGCTCCAGTGCGCGTTCGAGCACCTGGTCGATCCACTTGACCGGGACGATCTCGATCTTGTTTTTGATGTTGTCAGGGATCTCGGTGAGATCCTTGACGTTCTCGGACGGGATCAGCGCGGTCTTGATGCCGCCACGTACGGCGGCCAGCAGTTTTTCCTTGAGGCCGCCGATCGGCAGGACTTCGCCGCGCAGGGTGATCTCGCCGGTCATGCAGACATCGCAGCGCACCGGGATGCCTGTGTAAGCGGAAACGAGAGCCGTGGTCATGGCGATGCCGGCCGACGGACCATCCTTGGGCGTGGCGCCTTCCGGAACGTGGATGTGGATGTCGGTCTTCTCGAAGACTTCGTCCTTGATGCCGAGGCGGCGCGAACGGGCGCGCACGACGGAGCGGGCGGCTTCGACCGATTCCTTCATGACGTCGCCGAGCGAGCCGGTGCGCAGGATGTTGCCCTTGCCCGGCATGTTGGCGCATTCGATGGTCAGCAGTTCGCCGCCGACTTCGGTCCAGGCCAGGCCGGTGACCTGACCAACCTGGTTTTCCTTTTCGGCCATGCCGTAGCTGTAGCGCTGGACACCGAGGAACTTGTCGAGATTCTTGGCGTTGACCAGGATCTTGGTGTCGCGCTTTTTCAGCACCAGGGTCTTGACGACCTTGCGGCAGATTTTCGAGATTTCGCGTTCGAGCGCCCGGACACCGGCTTCGCGGGTGTAGTAGCGGACGATGTCGCGCACGGCGCTGTCGGCGACCGAAATCTCGGTTTTCTTCAGGCCGTTGTTCTTGATCTGCTTGGGCAGCAGATAGCGCATCGCGATATTGACCTTTTCATCTTCCGTGTAGCCGGACAGGCGGATGACTTCCATGCGGTCGAGCAGCGGCGCAGGGATGTTCAGCGTGTTGGCGGTGGCCACGAACATGACGTCGGAGAGGTCGAAATCGACCTCGACGTAGTGGTCCTGGAAGGTGTGGTTCTGTTCCGGGTCGAGCACTTCGAGCAGCGCCGACGACGGGTCGCCGCGGAAATCCTGGCCGAGTTTGTCCACTTCGTCGAGCAGGAAGAGCGGGTTGCGCACGCCGACCTTGGTCAGGCTGCTGAGAATCTTGCCCGGCATCGAGCCGATGTAGGTGCGGCGGTGGCCACGAATCTCGGCTTCGTCACGTACGCCGCCCAAGGCCATGCGTACGAACTTGCGGTTCGTTGCCTTGGCGATCGACTGGCCGAGCGAGGTCTTGCCGACGCCGGGAGGGCCGACCAGGCACAGGATCGGCGCCTTGACCTTGTCCACGCGCTGCTGCACGGCGAGATATTCGACGATCCGTTCCTTGACCTTGTCGAGGCCGTAGTGGTCCTGGTCGAGTACCTTCTCGGCCTCGCGCAGATCCTTGCTGATGCGCGTCTTCTTGCGCCAGGGCAGGCCGATCAGGGTTTCGATGAAGTTGCGCACGACGGTGGCTTCGGCCGACATCGGCGACATCAGCTTGAGCTTCTTGAGCTCGCCCTGCGCCTTGGCCAGGCCTTCCTTGCTCATGCCTGCAGCCTTGATCTTCTTGTCCAGTTCCTCGAGGTCGGCGCCTTCTTCGCCTTCGCCGAGTTCCTTCTGGATGGCCTTGACCTGCTCGTTGAGGTAGTACTCGCGCTGGCTCTTTTCCATCTGGCGCTTGACGCGGCCACGAATGCGCTTTTCCACCTGCAGGATGTCGATTTCGGATTCGAGCTGCGAGAGCAGGCGATCGATACGGTCGCGGATGCTGTCCATTTCCAGTACTTCCTGCTTTTGCTCAAGCTTGAGCGGCAGGTGGGCAGCGATGGTGTCGGCCAGACGGCCGGCGTCTTCGATGCCGGCGATGGAGGAGAGCACCTCCGGCGGAATCTTCTTGTTCAGTTTGACGAACTGGTCGAACTGGGCGACCACGGCGCGGCGCATCGCCTCAATCTCGTGATCTTCGACGGCGGCCTGCGGCAGCGGCACGGCGGTGGCCATGAAAACCGAAGACTGGGTTTCGATCGCTTCGACGCGGGCGCGCTGGGTGCCTTCAACCAGCACCTTGACAGTGCCATCCGGCAACTTGAGCATTTGCAGGATATTGGCCAGGCAGCCGATGCGGTAGAGGTCTTCCGGCTCCGGCTCATCCTTGGCCGCCGATTTCTGCGCGACGAGCAGGATGTTCTTGTTGCCCTCCATGGCCATTTCGAGGGCCTTGATCGATTTCGGGCGGCCGACGAAAAGCGGGATGACCATGTGCGGGAAAACGACGACGTCGCGCAGCGGCAGCAGCGGCAGTTCGACGGTTTCCGGGAGCGTGTTGGGGTTCGACATTACGATGCCTTTGAAATAGGTATGTGCCCCCTAAGTGGGGGCGGGGAACCGCAATTCAAGTCCCGGCTCAGTTGGAGCCGGAAACCTTTGGCTGATCGGCGTAAATGAGCAGCGGCGGGGTGTCGCCGGTGATCATGTTTTCATCGATGACGACCTTTTCGACATTCTCCATGCCCGGAAGTTCGTACATGATGTCGAGCAAGGCATGTTCCATGATCGAGCGCAGGCCGCGGGCACCGGTCTTGCGATCGAGTGCTTTCTTGGCAATGGCCGACAGGGCGCCGGGGCGAATTTCCAGTTCGACCTCTTCCATGTTGAACAGCTTCTGGTATTGCTTGACCAGAGCGTTCTTGGGTTCGGTCAGGATCTGGACGAGAGCGTCTTCTTCCAGTTCCTGCAGCGTTGCGACGACCGGCAGGCGGCCGATCAGTTCGGGGATGAGGCCGAACTTGATCAGGTCTTCCGGTTCGGTTTCGAGCAGGATCTTGCCGACAGCCTTGCCGTCGTCCTTGCTCTTGACCTCGGCACCGAAGCCGATGCCGCCCTTTTCGGAGCGCTTCTGGATGACCTTTTCCAGGCCGGCGAAGGCGCCGCCGCAAATGAAGAGGATGTTGGTGGTGTCGACCTGGACGAAGTCCTGGTTCGGGTGCTTGCGGCCCCCCTGCGGCGGAATCGAGGCAACCGTGCCTTCGATCAGCTTGAGCAGGGCCTGCTGCACGCCTTCACCGGAAACGTCACGGGTGATCGACGGGTTGTCGGACTTGCGCGAAATCTTGTCGATTTCGTCGATGTAAACGATGCCCTGCTGTGCTTTTTCGATGTCGTAATCGCATTTTTGCAGCAGCTTCTGGATGATGTTCTCGACGTCCTCGCCGACATAGCCGGCTTCGGTCAGCGTGGTGGCATCGGCCATCACGAAGGGAACATTGAGCATGCGGGCCAGCGTCTGGGCGAGCAGGGTCTTGCCGGAACCAGTCGGGCCGATCAGCAGGATGTTGCTCTTCGCCAGTTCCACTTCGCCGGTGTTCTTGGCGGTGTGGCGCAAGCGCTTGTAATGGTTGTACACGGCAACCGAGAGGATGCGCTTGGCAACTTCCTGGCCGATCACGTACTGGTCGAGAATGGAACTGATCTCGCGCGGCGTCGGCAGGTCGGAGCGACCTGCCTTGGCGGCTTCCTCGGGCAACTCGTCACGAATGATGTCGTTGCACAGTGCGATGCACTCGTCACAGATGAACACCGACGGGCCGGCGATAAGCTTTTTGACTTCGTGCTGGCTCTTGCCGCAGAAGGAGCAGTACAGCAGTTTTTCCTGGCCGCCTTTAGACATCTGAATTTCTCCGGTCAAGCCGCATCGCGGCGGGTAAGCACCTTGTCAATCAAGCCGTATTCTGCCGCTTCGTCAGCAGAAAGGAAATTGTCGCGGTCGGTATCCTTTTCGATCCGTTCCAGCGGTTGACCGCTGTGTTCGGCCATGATCCGGTTCAAACGGTCACGGATGGAGAGGATTTCCTTGGCGTGGATGGCGATATCCGAGGCCTGGCCCTGGAAGCCACCGAGTGGCTGGTGAATCATGATGCGTGAATTGGGCAGCGCAAAGCGCTTGTTCTTGGCGCCGGCGTTGAGCAGGAAGGCGCCCATCGAGCACGCCTGACCAATGCACAGCGTCGACACGTCGGGCTTGATGAACTGCATGGTGTCGTAAATCGACATGCCAGCCGTCACCGAACCACCCGGCGAGTTGATATAGAAATAAATGTCCTTGTCCGGGTTTTCCGCTTCAAGGAACAGTAGTTGGGCGACGACCAGGTTGGCGGTGTTGTCGTTAACCGGGCCGACAAGAAAGATCACCCGCTCTTTCAACAGGCGGGAGTAGATGTCGTAAGAGCGCTCGCCACGGCCGCTCTGTTCTACCACCATCGGGATGAGGCCCAGTGCTTGCGGATCCCAGTTGCTTGCGTTGTCGATATTCATGTCAGCCCTTGTTGGTTACGTTACAGACGTTTGTTGTTTTTGTGACGTGCCGGAAATTACTGGTTCTGGCCCATCAGTTCATCAAAAACGGCAGCCTTGTCAGTGACCTTGGCCTTGCCCAGAACCCATTCAACCACATTGTTCTCGATTGCGACGCCTTCGACTTCCTGGAGGCGCTGCGGTTGAGCGTAATACCAACGGATGACTTCTTCCGGATGCTCGTAGCTCTGGGCGGTTTCTTCGACCATCGCACGAACCTGTTCCGGCGTTGCTTGCAGCTTTTCCGTCTTGACGACTTCAGCAAGAACCAGGCCAAGGGTGACGCGGCGCTTTGCCTGGTCGGCAAACCATTCCGGCTGGATCGGGAAGTCCTTGGTCTTCATGCCGCGCTGTTCCATATCCTGGCGGGCAGCCTGCATCAGGCGCTGGATTTCCATTTCGATCAGGGCGCCCGGTACGGCAATCGGGTTGGCCTTGAGCAGGGCTTCCATGACCTGATCCTTGAGCTTGGCTTCGATGCGCTTCTTCACTTCGCGCTTCAGGTTGGCTTCGATCTCGGCCTTCATCTTGGCGACGTCGCCGTCGACAATGCCCATGCTGGTGGCGAACTCGGCGTCGAGTTCCGGCAGGACGGGGGCTTGCACCTGCTTGACGGTGATGTCGAACTGGACCGTCTGGCCGGCCAGATCCTTGGCGTGGTAGTCAGCCGGGAAAGCCAGGTCGAAAGTCTTCGATTCGCCAGCCTTGGCGCCTTCGACAGCGTTTTCGAAATCGGGCAGCATCTGACCCTGGCCGAGCACGAAGGGGTAATCCTTGGCTTCACCGCCGGCGAACGGCACGCCGTCCTTCTTGCCGAGGAAGTCGATGACAACACGGTCTTCCTTGGCGGCGGCGCGGTCGGCGTCGGCGTAGGAAACGCGCTGCTTGCGCAGGATGTCGAGGGTCTTGGTGATTTCGGCTTCGCCGACTTCGAGAACCGGACGTTCGACTTCAGCGGTCGACAGGTCGCCAGGCACGAATTCCGGGTAGATTTCGAAGGTGGCAGCGAACTCGATGTGGGTCGTGCTTTCGGTGGTCTTCGGCTCGATGCGCGGGTAGCCGGCAACGCGCAGCTTCTGGGCGGTCACGGTTTCGCCGAAGACGCGGTCGAGCTGTTCGGAGAGGATTTCGTGACGAGCCTGGTCGCCATACTGCTGCTTGACGATGTGGAGCGGCACCTTGCCCGGACGGAAGCCCGGCATCTTGATGTTCTTGCCCATGCGCTTCAGGCGCTGGTCCATTTCCTTCTCGATATCGGCAATGGCGATGGAGAGGTCGACGCTACGTTCGAGTTCGTTAGCTTGTGCAGTGGTTGCTTCCATGAGAATTCCTTGTGACTACAGAGCCGAAAAATAAAGCTGTCAATTCTATCACGGTGGATCAAACTGACAGCAGTTGCATTCGCTTGCAGCAATTGAAGAAGAAGTTGTAGACAGCGCTTTCAGAAGTTCGTACAATGCGCGCCTTCGCTCAGCGGCGGCTGTAGCTCAGTTGGTAGAGTCCCGGATTGTGATTCCGGTTGTCGTGGGTTCGAGCCCCATCAGTCGCCCCAGAATTTAAACCCCCGAATGTCGAAAGATGTTCGGGGGTTTTCACTTTCAGGGTTCGCCATGGCCACTTTTGCTGCTCAGGATGTTTTCTCTTCTCTGGCGCCCGCCCGCGTCTGGCAACATTTTTCCCGTTTGTGCGCGATTCCGCGGGCGTCCAAGGAGGAAGCGGCGCTGCGCCAGGATCTGCTCGATTGGGCGCAGGCGCATGGTCTGCCGGCAACGGTCGACGCCGCTGGCAACCTGATTATCCGCAAGCCGGCGACGCCCGGGCGCGAGCATCTGCCGGGCGTCATCCTGCAGGCGCATCTCGACATGGTCTGCCAGAAGAATGCCGACACGCCGCATGACTTTGCCCGTGACCCGATCCGGCCGGTGCTGCGCGATGGCTGGCTGGTCGCCGAGGGCACCACGCTGGGCGCCGACAACGGCATCGGTGTGGCGCTGATGCTGGCGGCGCTGGAAGATGCCGAACTGCAGCATGGTCCGCTCGAAGCCCTGTTTACTGTTGACGAAGAGGCCGGCATGGGCGGCGTGCGTGGTCTTGAGCCGGGATTGCTGCAGGGCAGCCTGATGCTCAATCTCGATACCGAGGAATGGGGCGAGTTCTATCTCGGCTGTGCCGGCGGGCTGGACGTCAACGTTGCCCGGTCCGGGCTGCCTGAACCGGTGCCGGTTGGTTGGCAGGGCTGGCGCATCGAGCTGGGCGGGCTGCGCGGCGGCCATTCCGGCGTCAATATCCATGAAGAGCGCGGCAACGCGATCAAGTTGCTGGTGCGCGTGCTGCGCGAGCTTGAGCAGAAATTCCCGCTGCGTCTGGCCAGCCTGCTCGGTGGGACGGCGCGCAATGCCTTGCCGCGCGAAGCAGTCGCCGTGCTTGCGCTGCCGCCGGGGACGCAGACTGCGGTTGGAGCCTGCCTGAAGGAAATCGAAACCGTGCTGCGCCAGGAGTTGCGCGGCGTCGATGATGGCGTTTGCCTGAGCCTGGCGGCCTGCGATGTACCCGAACTGCTGGCCCCTGCCGAGCAGGCGGTCTGGCTGGCCTCGCTGCATGCCGCGCCGCATGGCGTGCGGCGGATGAGCCGGGCTTTGCCGGGTGTGGTCGAGACCTCGAACAATCTCGGCATGGTCGATGTGCAACCGGCCGGCGGCAGTTGCAATTTCATGCTGCGTTCGCTGCAGGACAGCGGCAGTCTGGCGCTAGCCGCGGAGATCGTCAGCCTTTTTGCCCTTTCCGGCACGTCGACCGAACAGAGTGGTTATTACCCGGGCTGGACACCGAACCCGGCTTCGCCGCTGCTCGCGCTGTGCCAGCAGGTCTATCACCGCGAATTCGCCGCTGAATCCAGCGTCCAGGTGATCCATGCCGGGCTGGAATGCGGCATCATCGGGGCCAAGTATCCGAGTCTGGACATCGTCTCCTTCGGCCCGACCATCCGCGGTGCGCATGCGCCGGGCGAGGCGGTCGAAGTGGCCGCGGTCGAGCGTTGCTGGCATTTGTTGCAGGCCATTCTGGCCGCGGTGGATGTAAAGGAAAAAGCATGAAAACCGCTTTGCTCGCTTCCCTGTTGTTCCTTGCCGCTTGTGGCGTCGAAACCGTTGGCACGGCTGCGACGGCGGCATCCCTGAAAAAGCAGGAAGTTGAACAGGGTCAGAAGACGCTGCAGGAGGTGCAGCAAAAGCTTGATCAGGCCAGTCAACAGGCGGCGCAGCGCGCCGAGCAGGCAGGCGGCGACAAACCCTGATTCAGCGGCCGCGCAGCGCCTCGCGGCGGGCCAGACCGAGCTTGGTCGAGCGTTCCATCTTTTGCACGAAGGCCGGGAAATCGAGGCCGAATTTGGCGCGCAACTCCTTGGCGTAGTTGTGCAGCCAGCGCCAGCGCGGCTCGAAGTAGAGCTCGCGGAAGGCGTAAAGCACGTGGTTGCCGTCGTCGGGCACCGAGATCACGATGACCTGGTCGTCGAAAACGTGCATCGCCTCGCCGATCAGGCCGGCGTAGGTTTCCTTTTCGCCGGCCAGGTTGATGACCAGCACGCCGTTGCCAGCCAGCTTGGCGTAGGCGTTTTCGAAAAACTCGCGGTTGGCCAGGCTGGGCGCGAAGCCGGTCTTGTCGAAGGCGTCGACGAGCAGTACATCGATGCCCTTTTCGGTGTTCTCGATGAATTCGGCGCCATCCGCCTCGATGATCTGCAGGCGCTCGTCGTCGGCCGGCACGGCAAAAGCGTCGCGCAGGGCGATTACGTCGGGATTGAGTTCGACCGCAGTCAGGTGGGTGCCCGGCATGCGCTGGTAGCAAAACTTGATCAACGAGCCGCCGCCCAGACCGATCAGCACGATGCGTTTCGGGCGCGGCTGGAAAAGCAGAAATGCCATCATTTTCTGCGTGTACCGCAAGGCGAGGTCGTGCGGCGCCTTGAGCGACATTTCGCTCTGCATCAGGCGCACGTTGAAATACAGGAAGCGCGACTTGCCGTTGTCGATGACGAAGGGCTTCGGGTAGCTCTCGTCGAGCAACTGGGCGCGCAACTCGCCCTCGCGCGCCCAGCCCGGTTCGAGCATGAGCACGGTGCCCGTTTCGATCTCGAAAGGGCTGGGTATTTCGAAAAGCTTGTTCAAGCTGCCTGCTTATTCCGGCAGGTCTTCTGCGCGCAGCAGGAAGACGTATTCGTCGCCGGCTTCGGTGTCGAGCCAGATGAAGGGCAGGTTGGGGTAGGCGGCTTCAAGCGCATCGCGGTTGTGGCCGATTTCGACGACCAGGATGCCGTCTTCCGTCAGGTGCTTTTTCGCTTCGGCGAGGATGATGCGCGTGAAGTCGAGACCGTCTTCGCCCGAGCCGAGCGCCAGTTCCGGCTCATGCAGATACTCCGGCGGCAGCAGGTCGACCGATTCGGCATTGACGTAGGGCGGGTTGGAGATGATCAGGTCGTAGCGCTTGCCGGCCAGTCTGGTGAAGGCATCGGACTGGATGATGTTGACCCGGTCGTTCAGGTGGTAGTCGGCGACGTTGCGTTCGGCGACGGAAATCGCGTCTTCCGAGAGGTCGACCGCATCGACTTCGGCTTCCGGGAAGGCGAGCGCGGTCAGGATGGCGAGGCAGCCGGAGCCGGTGCACAGGTCGAGCGCCGAGTGGATGGCCCACGGGTCTTCGATCCACGGCGTCAGTTGTTCCTGCAGCAGTTCGGCGATGAAGGAGCGCGGCACGATGACGCGCTCGTCGACGTAGAAACGGTGTTCGCCCAGCCAGGCTTCGTTGGTCAGGTAGGCGGCCGGCAGGCGCTCTTCGCAGCGGCGGCGGAAGACGCCGAGCAGGGTTTCACGCTCGCCGGGCAGCAGACGGGCATCGAGGAAGGGTTCGAGGCGGTCAAGCGGCAGGTGCAGCGTGTGCAGCGTCAGGTAAACGGCTTCGTCCCAGGCGTTGTCGCTGCCATGGCCGAAAAACAGTTGCGCGGCATTGAAGCGGCTGACCGCATAGCGGATGAAGTCGCGAATGGTGATGAGTTCGCTGCGGGCGGCGGGATCGGTCATTTTTTGTTTTCAGGATCGGGGGGGCAGGATCGAGCGCTTAGTTGCCGGTAAGCAGCAACTGCTCAAGAATCCGGGTGTAGATGGCGGAGAGTTGCGGCAGCGATGCGACTTCGATGTTCTCGTCGATCTTGTGGCTGGTCGCATTGACCGGGCCGATTTCCAGCATCTGCTTGCAGATCTCGGCGATGAAGCGGCCGTCGGAGGTGCCGCCGGTGGTCGACAGTTCGGTTTCAATGCCGCAGATTTCGCGGATGGCCGCAGTCGCCGCATCGGCAAGCGGACCGCGCCCGGTCAGGAAGGGGCGGGCGCCGAGCGTCCAGCTGATCTCGTAATCGAGCTTGTGCTTGTCGAGGATGGCGCGCAGGCGTTGTTGCAGGCCTTCCGGGGTGCTCGCCGTCGAGAAACGGAAATTGAACTTGATTTCGAGTTGACCGGGGACGACGTTGGTCGCGCCGGTGCCGGCATGGATGTTCGAGACCTGCCAGGTGGTCGGCGGGAAATATTCGTTGCCTTCGTCCCAGACCGTCGTCGCCAGTTCGGCCAGGGCCGGGGCGGCTTCGTGGATCGGGTTGCGGCCCTTTTCCGGGTAGGCGATGTGGCACTGGATGCCCTTGACCTGGAGCGTGGCGGAGAGCGAACCGCGGCGGCCGTTCTTGATCATGTCGCCCAGCGTGTTGACCGAGGTCGGCTCGCCGATGATGCAGAAATCGAGCGTTTCGCCGCGCGCTTTAAGGGCCTCGACGACGGCGATGGTGCCGTCGTTGGCATCGCCTTCTTCGTCCGAGGTGAGCAGGAAGGCGAGCGAACCGGGATGATCCGGGTGGGCGGCGATGAAGGTTTCAACGGCGATCACCGAGGCGGCGAGCGAGGATTTCATGTCGGCCGTGCCGCGCCCGTAGAGCACGCCGTCGCGGATTTCCGGTGCAAAGGGCGGGCTGGTCCATTTTTCCAGCGGCCCGGTCGGCACGACATCGGTGTGGCCGGCGAAGACGAAGAGCGGTGCGCTGGTGCCGCGGCGTCCCCAGAGATTGGTCACGCCATTGCGGTTGATGTATTCGATGGCAAAGCCGAGCGGTGCGAGGCGGGCGGTGATGATGTCCATGCAGCCGGCGTCGTCCGGCGTGACGGAGGGCCGGGCGATGATCTGCCGGGCCAGTTCGAGCGTGGGTTCGGTCATTGGGGTGTTTCGTCGTCGTCGGCGAGGCTGAGCGCAAATTCCTTGAAGGAGGTGCCGCCCGAGTTGGTGCTGTCGAAATCGAGAGCCAGTTCGGCGGCCTTGTCTTCTTCCGGCGTGCTGCTGCTGATTTCGGAATTGTTGATCAGCCACGACAGGTTGGTCGGCGAATCGGCATTGGCCAAGGCTTCGTCGAGGGTGATAGTGCCTTCGTGATAAAGGCGGAAGAGATCCTGCTCGAAGGTCTGCGAACCCGGGGTCAGGGTCTGCTCCATGGCATCCTTGATCGCCTGCACTTCGCCGCGTTCGATCAGTTCGCTGATGTGGCGGGTGTTGAGCATGACCTCGCAAGTCGGCAGCAGCTTGCCGTCCGGTTTCTTGACCAGGCGTTGCGAAACGATGGCGCGCAGGCTGACCGAGAGGTCGAGGAAGAGCGCCGGCCGGTTCTCGGGCGGGAAGAAGCTGATGATGCGGTTCAGCGCATGGTACGAATTGTTGGCGTGCAGCGTGGCCAGGCAGAGGTGGCCGGTCTGCGCGTAGGCGACGGCAGCCTGCATGGTTTCCTTGTCGCGGATTTCACCGATCAGGATGCAGTCCGGCGCCTGGCGCATGGCGTTCTTCAGCGCCACGTTCCAGTCGGCGGTATCCATGCCGATTTCGCGCTGATTGACGATGGAACGCTTGTGCTTGAACAGGAACTCGATCGGGTCCTCGATGGTCAGGATGTGACCATTGCGGTTGGCGTTGCGGTGATCGAGCATGGCGGCGATGGTCGTCGACTTGCCGGAACCGGTAGCGCCGACGATCAGGATCAAGCCGCGCTTCTCCATGATCATCTCGGCCAGCACCGGCGGTACGCCCAGGCTTTCGAGCGGCGGGATGTTGCCGAGGATGAAGCGCACGACGATGCTGACCGAGCCGCGCTGCTTGAAGATATTGACCCGGAAGTTGCCGACCTGCGGCACGCCGAAGGAGAGATTCATCTCCGACGTGGTCTCGAAGGTCTTGATCTGCTCAGGCGACATCAGTTCGTGGGCGATCTTTTCGATCATGTCGGGCAACATCATCTGCTGGTTGACCGGCAGTGTATTGCCCTGGATCTTGATGTGGATGGGCGCGCCGGCGGATATGAAAATATCCGACGCCTGCTTTTCCGACATCAGCTGGAACAGTTTGTCGAGGATCATGGCAAGACCTTCGTTAGGTAGTGGAACTCGGTGGTGCTAAAAATCATGCGCAATGTTGCGGGTGCGTACCGTGCCACCAGCAACATTGCGCAGTCCTGGCTTTAAGGGCGCAGCAGGTCGTTGATGCTGGTCTTCGAGCGGGTCTGGGCATCGACGCGCTTGACGATGATGGCGGCGTACATGCTGTAGGCGCCGTCGCCCTTGGGCAGGTTGCCGCTGACCACCACGGAACCGCTCGGCACGCGGCCATAGCTGATTTCGCCGGTGGCGCGGTCGTAGATCGGGGTGCTCTGGCCGAGATAGACGCCCATGCCGAGCACGGAGTTTTCTTCGACGACGACGCCTTCGACGACTTCCGAACGGGCGCCGATGAAGCAGTTGTCTTCAATGATGACCGGGCCGGCCTGGATCGGCTCAAGCACGCCGCCGATACCGACGCCGCCCGACAGGTGCACGTTCTTGCCGATCTGCGCGCAGGAACCGACGGTGGCCCAGGTGTCGACCATGGTGCCTTCATCGACGAAGGCGCCGATGTTGACGAAGGAGGGCATCAGCACGACGTTCTTCGCGATGTGCGAACCCTTGCGCGCGAAGGCGCCCGGCACGACGCGGAAGCCGCCGGCCTTGAACTGTTCTTCGCTCCAGCCCTGGAACTTGGTGTCGACCTTGTCGTAGAAGCGGACGTCGCCGGCTTCCTGGACGCGGTTGTCGCGGGTGCGGAAGGAGAGCAGCACGGCCTTCTTGGCCCACTGGTTGACGACCCATTCACCGTTGATCTTTTCGGCAACGCGCAGCTTGCCGCTATCCAGATCGCCGATCACGGATTCGATGATCTTGATGGCGTCGGCGGATTGGGTGGTGAGTTCGGTACGGCGTTCCCAGAGGTCGTCGATGGTGGCTTGCAGCGGATGGCTCATGGAGGGTTCTCTCTGTTTAAAGTTGTTGGGCAAATTGACGGATACGGCTGGCCGCTTCGAGGCATTCCTCGAGCGACGCGACCAGCGCGATGCGGATGAAATTGCTGCCCGGGTTGACGCCGTTGGCCTCGCGGGCGAGGAAGCTGCCGGGCAGGACCACGACATTATAGTGTTCGAGCAGGCCGCGGGCGAATTCGGTGTCCGCGATCGGCGTCTTCGCCCACAGGTAGAAACCGGCGTCGGGCAGGGCGGTGCCGAGCACGTCGGCAATCAGCGGCGTCACGGCGGCGAATTTGGCGCGGTACTGGTCGCGGTTGTCGAGCACGTGCGCTTCGTCGTTCCAGGCGGCGATCGACGCGGTCTGCACCGGGGGCGCCATGGCGCAGCCGTGGTAGGTGCGGTAGAGCAGGAATTTCTTGAGGATTTTCGCGTCGCCGGCGACGAAGCCGGAACGCATGCCCGGCACGTTGGAGCGCTTCGACAGGCTGGAGAACATGACCAGGCGGTCGTTCGTGCGGCCGAGCAGCTGGGCGGCCTGGAGGCCGCCGATCGGCGGGTTGGCTTCGTCGAAGTAGATCTCGGAATAGCACTCGTCAGAGGCGATGATGAAGCCGTACTTGTCGGAGAGGGCGAACAGCGTCTTCCAGTCGTCCAGCGACAGCACCTTGCCGGTCGGGTTGCCCGGCGAGCAGACGTAAAACAGTTGTACGCGCGCCCATTCTTCTTCCGACAATGCCGCGTAGTCGAAGGCAAAGCCGTTGTCCGGCAGGTTGTTGAGGAAGCGCGGCTCGGCGCCCGACAGGTAGGCGGCGCCTTCGTAGATCTGATAGAAGGGGTTCGGGCTGGCGATCAGCGGCACGTAGCCACGGCTCGGGTCGATCACCGTCTGGGCGAAGGAGAAAAGTGCCTCGCGCGAGCCGTTGACCGGCAGGATCTCGGTTTCGGCATCAAGCTGCAGGCCGTAGCGGCGGCCGCACCAGGCGGCGATGGCCTGGCGCAAGGCCGGCATGCCCGGCGTCGTCGGGTAGTTGGCGAGGCCGTTCAGGCCCTTGGCCAGCGCGTCCATGATGAAGGGCGGCGTGGCGTGCTGCGGCTCGCCGATCGACAGCTTGATCTCTTTGTATTGCGGGTTCGGGGTGACGCCGGCGAACAGGGCGCGCAGCTTTTCGAAGGGGTAGGGCTGGAGTTGGGCGAGATGCGGATTCACGGCGGGCGTCGAATGGGTGTAAAAATGTCGATTATCCCCGAAAACAGTGTTGCTGCCTCGTGAACAAAAAATCCCGCGTCTTCCCCCTTGCTCTGGCACTGCTGCTCGGCGCCTGCGCCTACGGCTACCAGGCGCGTGGCAGCTTGAGCGACGTGGCGGGCGAACTGCGCGGCAAGGGTTATCCGGGCAACAGCGGCGGCGGGCGTTTCGTGCTGAGCGAGCGCCACAGCGGCCTCACCTGCGACGGCATCGCCGAGCCGGCCAAGTCGTCGCCCAACCCTGGTTCCTGTCTGGGTGAAAGCGGCGAAGGTCTGGTCCGCTGTTCGGACGGGCGCGAAATCCGCTTCACCTGGCGCGCCATCACCTGCCGCTCGTTGCAGGGCAGCGGTGTGGACGCCAGGGGAAATCGCCTGGAATTCGTGGTCGACCGGCCGTGATGCCGCCTACCGGTCAACGGCCTAAAGCATGCCTTTTTCGCGGATGAAGGCGATGATCTCGTCCAGGCCCTGACCGGTCTTCAGGTTGCTGAACACGAAGGGCCGCGCGCCGCGCTGCGCCTTGGCATCGGTCGCCATGACCTCAAGCGAGGCGCCGACCATCGGTGCGAGGTCGATCTTGTTGATGATCAGCAGGTCGGACTTGGTGATGCCGGGGCCGCCCTTGCGCGGAATCTTCTCGCCGGCCGCGACGTCGATGACGTAGAGCGTCAGGTCGGAGAGTTCGGGCGAAAAGGTCGCCGCCAGGTTGTCGCCGCCGGATTCGACGAGAATCAGCTCGACGCCGGGAAAGGCGCGTTGCAGGCGGTCGACCGCCTCGAGATTGATCGACGCATCCTCGCGGATCGCCGTGTGCGGGCAGCCGCCGGTCTCGACGCCGATGATGCGCTCCGGCGCCAGCGCCGAATGATTGACCAGGAACTTGGCGTCCTCGGCGGTGTAGATGTCATTGGTGACGACGGCCATGTCGATCTGTTCGCGCAGGGCCTGGCACAGGGCCAGGGTCAGGGCGGTCTTGCCGGAACCGACGGGGCCGCCGATGCCGACGCGCAGTGCTTGTTTGCTCATGATTGGGTTTGTTCCAGTTGCTGTTGGAGGTGTTCGTAAACACCGGGAAGATTGTTCAGAATTTCGCGGTTGGGGTAGCGGAGGACACGCAGGCCATGGCTTTCAAGGAAGGCCGTTCGTTTGGCATCGTAGTCCTGCTGTTCTGCGTGACTGTCGCCGTCGATTTCGATGGCCAGATTGAGTTCGGCGCAGTAGAAATCGACGACGTAGGGACCGATGGGTTTTTGCCGGAGGAATTTGTGGCCGAAAAATTGCCGGTTGCGCAGGACTTTCTGCCAGATCAGATTTTCGGCCGGCGTTGGCTGCTGGCGGTTTGTGCGGGCGAAAGCAGTCAGGCGTTGGTCGTAGGAAAGAAATTTGTTCTTTCGGATAGTGGCCTCAAACCCCTCCCCGGCCCTCCCCTTGTCAGGGGAGGGAGTGGCGGTTGAACCGTCGCCACTATATCCCCCCCCTGACAAGGGGGGGCTAGGGGGGGTTAAGGTTTTTGCCACCATCTCAAGACCGAAACAGTCGCGAATACTGCGTTTCATGCCGCGCGCAAGCAATGGCGAAGGCTGGTGTGAAGTTGGACCACTGCATTTCGGGCAATTTTTGTGCGTCGACCGCGATGGCGGGAATCCTGCCGCCCAGCTCGGCAAGCAGGCGCTGGCCGGCGGCCTGGCCGAGCGGTACGGCTTTCAATGCGGCCATTACCTGGTTTTCCGCCCAGGACCAGAGGTAGGCGGTCAACGCGGCGTCGGGCGCGATTTTCCAGTAGGCGGCGAGGCCGGCCCAGCCGGTCGGGAAGGCGATTTCACCGAGGCTGGCTAGCGTGCTTTCGACACTTGCCAAGTCCGGATCGCGCAAATCGCGCACCAGGCGGTTGAGCGAAAAGCCCATCTGGGCTGTTTCGGCGCGCAGTTCGGCCGATTCGCGGCTGGCCAGGAATTCGCCATTGAGGCGGGCGATTTCGCCGGCCTCGCCAGCGGTCCACGCTGCCATCAGGGCAAAAACCAGCGGCGCTTCGTAGCGCCCGATGCCGTGCTGCATCAGGTCGGCAATCCAGCGGCCGGCCGTGGTTTCGTCGCTGATGACGCCCGATTCGACAGCCCATTCCAGGCCCTGCGAATAGGTGTAGGCACCGACCGGCAGGGCCGGGCTGGCCAGTTGCAGCAGGCGGGCGAGTTGCAGGCTCATGCGCTTGCGCCGGCGGAAGGTTGCAGCGCGATGACGGCCATGCCGCACAGGGCGATCATGGCACCGGCAACATCCCAGCGGGTCAGCGCCACGTCATCGACGAAACGCAGCCAGAGCAGCGCGACGGCGATGTACATGCCGCCGTAAGCCGCATAGGTCCGGCCGGCGGCCGTCGGATGCAGGGTCAGCAGCCAGGCGAAGGCGATCAGCGAAAGTGCGGCCGGCAGAAGCAGGAGCGCGCTCTTGCCCTGTTTGACGACGAGCCACGGCAGGTAGCAGCCGACGATCTCGGCGAGTGCAGTGAGGGCGAACAGCAGGCTGAGGCGGAGCAGTTCCAAAATTCTTTCCCGTGCTCAGCGTGGCTTGAATTGGTGAATTTTCGGCACGGAACGGTGTGGACCGTGGCCGGGGTTGTGCAGGTCGGTCGTCGCCTCGTCGTCGCCATGGTGATGGCCGCCATGCGCCCCATAGGCGCCGGATTCCGGCTGGAAGGGCGCTTCGGTTTCGCCGATCGTGCAGCCCAGACCCTTGGCCATGTCGGCCAGTACGTGGTCGGTCTGGAAGCGCAGCTTGCCGCCGTTTTCCGTCGGCAGGATCTGTACCGGCACATGCCGGTTGCCGAGGTGATAGGCGGCGCGGGCGAAGAGCAACGGGCTGTCGGCGACGGCTTCGATCAGCTTTTCCGGCGCGGCGAGGATTTCGACGACGGTTGAGCCGTCTTCAGCCACCAGCTTGTCGCCGCCGTGCAGGTGATCGCCGCGTTCGAGGAAGATGCCGGCATCCAAGCCGGAAGCGAGCGTGACCTTGAGGCGGCTGCGCTTGCGTTCGTCGTAGGCCAGCGCCACCGAGTCGGTGGCGGCGGCAGTGCTGCGGTGGTTGAGGATGAGCATGGGTTCAGTGAGCGACGGTTTTCGAGAAGAGGTTGAGGACGATGACGCCGGCGACAATCAGCGTCAGACCGAGCACGGCTGCCAGGTCGAGCGCCTGGCCGTAGAGCAGCCAGCCGGACAGGGCGACCAGCGCGACGCCGACGCCGGACCAGATGGCGTAGGTGATGCCGAGCGGCAGCGTGCGCAGTACCACCGACAGGCAGTAGAAGGCGATGCCGTAGCCGATCACGACCAGCAGCGAGGGCCGCGGCCGGGTGAAGCCTTCCGCTGCCTTCAGTGCCGAGGTGGCGATGACTTCGCTGACGATCGCCACGCCGAGGTAGAGCCAGTGCTGCATGCCGTCTCAGAACAGGAAGTAACGCTGCGCCAGCGGCAGTTCGGTCGCCGGTTCGCAGACGAGATGCACGCCGTCGGCCTTGACCACGTAGGTTTCGGGATCGACGGTGATTTCGGGCGTGGCGCCGTTGTGCACCATGTCAGATTTCTGCAGCGTGCGCGTGCCGGAGACGGCGACCAGCGTTTTTTGCAGTTTCAGGGCGTTGACCGCTGGGTTTTGCAGCGCCGCTTGCGAGACGAAGGTGACGGACGTTTTCAGCGCCTTGCCGAAGCTGCCGAACATCGGCCGGTAATGTACCGGTTGCGGCGTCGGGATCGAGGCGTTGGGGTCGCCCATCGCGGCGGCTGCGATCATGCCGCCTTTTAGAATCAGGCTCGGCTTGACGCCAAAGAAGGCCGGTTTCCACAGCACCAGGTCGGCCAGCTTGCCGACTTCGATGGAGCCGACGGTGTGCGCGATGCCGTGGGTCAACGCCGGGTTGATCGTGTACTTGGCGATGTAGCGTTTGACGCGGAAGTTGTCATTTCTTGTACTGTCTTCCGGCAAGGCGCCACGCTGTAGCTTCATCTTGTGCGCCGCCTGCCAGGTACGGATGATGACTTCGCCGACGCGGCCCATGGCCTGCGAGTCGGAACTCATCATCGAGAAGGCGCCGAGGTCGTGCAGGATGTCCTCGGCGGCAATCGTCTCGCGGCGGATGCGCGATTCGGCGAAGGCAATGTCCTCGGCGATGCTCGGGTCGAGGTGGTGGCAAACCATCAGCATGTCGAGATGCTCGTCGATGGTGTTCACCGTGTACGGCATGGTCGGGTTGGTCGAGCTGGGCAGGACATTGGGCAGGCCGGCCGCCTTGATGATGTCCGGGGCGTGGCCGCCGCCGGCGCCTTCGGTGTGGAAGGTGTGGATGGTGCGGCCCTTGAAGGCGCCCAAGGTCGCTTCGACAAAGCCGGATTCGTTGAGCGTGTCGGAGTGGATGGCGACCTGCACGTCCATCTCGTCGGCCACCGTCAGGCAGCAGTCGATGGCGGCCGGCGTCGTGCCCCAGTCCTCGTGCAGCTTGAGCCCCATGGCGCCGGCTGCGACCTGCTCGCGCAGGGCTTCCGGCAGGCTGGCGTTACCCTTGCCGAGGAAACCGAGGTTCATCGGGAAAGCGTCGGCCGCTTCGAGCATGCGGTGGATGTGCCACGGCCCCGGCGTGCAGGTCGTGGCGAAGGTGCCGGTGGCGGGGCCGGTGCCGCCGCCGATCATGGTCGTTACGCCGGAATAGAGCGCCTCGTCGATCTGCTGCGGACAGATGAAATGGATGTGGCTGTCGATGCCACCGGCCGTGACGATCATGCCTTCGCCGGCGATGACCTCGGTGCCGGGGCCGATGACTATCGTCACGCCGGGCTGGATGTCCGGGTTGCCGGCCTTGCCGATGGCTGCGATGCGGCCATCCTTGAGACCGATGTCGGCCTTGATGATGCCGGTCACGGCATCGACGATCAGGGCGTTGGTGATGACGGTATCGACCGTTTCAGCCGAGGCGCGCTGGCCCTGGCCCATGCCGTCGCGGATGACCTTGCCGCCGCCGAATTTCACTTCCTCGCCGTAGATCGTGTGGTCCTTTTCGACTTCGATGATGAGGTCGGTATCGGCGAGACGGAGACGGTCGCCGGTCGTGGGGCCGAACATTTCGGCGTAGGCCTGACGGGTGATTTTCGTACTCATCACAGTGCTCCCTGAACGAGGCCACGGAAACCGTAGACCTTGCGGTCGCCAGCCAGCGCGACCAGTTGCACGGTGCGCGTCTGGCCTGGCTCGAAGCGCACGGCGGTGCCGGCGGCGATGTCGAGGCGGAAGCCGCGCGCCGCTTCGCGGTCGAAGCTCAGACCGGCATTGGTTTCGTGAAAGTGGTAGTGCGAGCCGACCTGGATCGGGCGGTCACCAGTATTGGCGACGACCAGCGTGATGGTCGGGCGGCCGGCATTGAGTTCAAGTTCGCCGGGTTCGGCGAGGAGTTCTCCGGGGGTCATGGTTTCTCCGTAAACGAGAAGGGGGAAAACCCCTCCCCAACCCTCCCCTTGTCAGGGGAGGGAGTGGCGCCTCGGTTGGCCGAGATGCTCACTCCCCCCTGACAAGGGGGGCTGGGGGGGTTAGGGGTTTGCATCCTGCAATCAAACAATCGGGTTATGCACGGTGACCAGCTTGGTCCCATCCGGAAACGTCGCTTCGACCTGGATTTCCGGAATCAGCTCGGCGATGCCGTCCATGACGTCGGCGCGGCTCAGGACCTGTGTGCCGGCGTGCATCAGTTCGGCAACGGTCTTGCCTTCGCGGGCACCTTCCATGATGGCGCAAGTGATCAGCGCCACGGCTTCCGGGTAGTTGAGCTTCAAGCCGCGCGCCAAGCGCCGTTCGGCGAGCAGGCCGGCGGTGAAGATCAGCAGCTTGTCTTTCTCTCGTGGTGTCAGTTCCATGAAGACTCCTTAGGTATTCCAGATTCTTGGCAAAACGGCCGGTCGACCGATACAGGCCGGGCGCAGGATTTTCCAGATGTCGGCGAACCATTGCCGCGCGGCTTCGCTGTTGTCGCCGAGGTAACGGGCAACCAGGATGCCGGGCAGGGCGGTCAGCGCATGTGATGCGGCATCGGCCGGGGCGATGGCGCGGCAGCTTTCGAGCAGGGCGGCGGCCTGTTGCGGCAGTTCGGGAAAGCTGCAAAGCAGGGTGCCGCAGACGGTGGCGCCGGCCCAGCCGGCCGGGCTGTGCAACATCGCGTCATTGCCGGCAAAGCCGCCGCGTTCGAGCCAGATCGGCTGGCCCGACCGGTCGACGCGACAAAACAGGTCAAAACGGCCGTTTTCAAAGCGTTCACCGGCGGCAGCACGGCCCAGGCAGAGAATGTCCCAGCCGATATAGCGGCTGTCGGCGGCGAGTTGCACGCGGGTGTCCATGCGCGCAATGGCACCATCGAAGACGATGGTTTCCTGCGGCAGCCATTCGAGCGCGGCGCCGGCGCAAACGTTGAATTTGATGTGCTGGCTGGCTTCGGCGCCGCCCGAGCGGTACCACTTGCCGGCACCCGGCGTGGTGATTTGTGCCTGGGCCGCGGCGTCGACCGTCACGGCGATGTGCAGCTGGTCGCCGCCGGCAATGCCGGAGGGTGGATGCAGCAGGATGGCCTGGCAGATGCCTTCGCCTTCCGGGTAAAGCGCCTTTTGCACGCGCAAGGGGCCCTGGTGGCGATTCTCGCGCAGCACACTGCGGCCTGCACGGCTGGCAAAACCGAGATGCAACTCGGCGTGCCAGGTGGGCGGGGCGATCGGCAGGCGGCTGTTCATGGCCGGATTGTCGGCAAGGTGGCCGCGGCCGGCCATACGCAGGAACGCGTAGGCGACCTACTGGCGGACTTCGCGGACATTTTCCGGCGGCCCGAACTCGCCGCTGCTGCGGAAGGGATTGATGTCGAGTCCGCCGCGCCGCGTGTAGCGGGCGTAAACGGCAAGCGCGGCAGGCGCGCACTGGCGCGTGATGTCGCAGTAGATGCGCTCGACGCACTGCTCGTGGAATTCGTTGTGGTTGCGGAAGGAGACGATGTAGCGCAGCAGCGCGGCGCGTTCGAGCGGCCGGCCGCGGTAGCGGATGACGACCATGCCCCAGTCCGGCTGGCCGGTGACCAGGCAGTTCGACTTGAGCAGGTGCGAATACAGCGTTTCCTCGATTTCCGGGGCGTCGACCGTGTGCAGCAGTTCGGGGGTCGGCTGGTAGGTGTCGCAGGCGATGTCGAGATCGTCGAGCAGCACGCCGTCCGGATAGGCGATCTGCGGCAGCGGGTAGAGGCCGAGCGGCGCCAGTTCGACATCGACCGTGGCGCCGGCGGCCGCCGACAGATCCTTGGCCAGTGTCGCGACCACCGTGTCGGTGTCGGCAAAGGGCGTCTGGTTCAAGGAATTCAGGTAGAGCTTGAAGGACTTCGATTCGATCAGGTGCGGGCTGTCAGCCGGGATGCGGAAGCAGCCGAGGGCGACGACCGGCTTGCCCTTTTCATTGAGCCAGGAGATTTCGTAGGCGTTCCAGATGTCTTCGCCGACGAAGGGCAGGGCGGCATCGCTGACGCCGATCTCGCTGCGCTTGATCTGGCGGGGAATCGGGAAAAGCAGCTCCGGGGCGTAAGCATTGCGGTATTCCGTGGCTTTGCCGAGGGGCGACAGGGGGCTGGGGTCGTGGCTGGAGTTCATGGCGCGATTTTACCCGCAACTGCCGTGCGCCAAGGGCGGGCTGGGCTGCTGGCGGAAGGAAAACGGCGCAGCCGGCCGAAGCCCGCTGCGCCGTGGCGACACATCGTCGATGACGATTTAGAAGTGGAACTCGGCGCGAATCATCGGGGTCTTGGCGAAGGCACCATCACCGGCGGCCTTGGTGTGGTCGTTGCCGAACTTGTTGCGCCAGTACTGGTATTCCAGGCCGACCTTGAAGGTTCTCGGCTTGGCGCCGAGCAGCGAGCTGGCGTCGTACATGATCTGCGCATCGATGTTGGTTTCCGGCTTGGTATTGCCACCGAATTCGTTCTTGCCCTTGGACGCGATGAAGTTGGCAAAGCCTTCGAAGGAAAGCTTGACCGGGCCGACGCTGAACGGGATGCCCCAGGCGGCATTCAGCATCGGGTGCGGATCGTAGTCGTAGCGGTCGGTTTTGGTCTTGGTGAAGCCGTTGTAGGGGGCATTGCTTTCCCACAGTTGCAGCAGGCTGACATTCAGGAAGCCCGGCACGTCGAACATGACGGTCGGACCGGCAACCAGCATCTGCTTCTTCGAGTTGTAACCGGCATCATCCTTGAAGTTGAAGTCGAAGCCGGCAGTCAGGCCGAGACCGCGGACCGGGCCGAACTTGAAGGTTTCCGGCGTGCCGAAGACCTTGCCGAGATCGAGGGTGTGACGATAGACAACATAAATTTCCTGGGCGCCCGTGGTGGAACCGACACCATCCGGGTCCTTCTTGTCGGACAGCAGGATGTCGGCATTCAGGAAATTGGTGCCGTATTTGTAACCGTTGACATGGTTCAGGTTGAAGATGTTCTTGGCGATGTCGTTGTTGTTGAACGGCTCGGCAAAGGTGGTGCCGTAGCGGTAGCCGACGTAGGTATCGCTCCAGTCGACGGCGTAGGCGCTAGACAGGCTGGCGGCGAGCAGCGCACCGAGGACGGCGGATTTCTTGATGGACATGGGATTGAACCTCCAGGAGTTGAATGTAATTTTTGTCGGGATCTGCCGTGTTGCGATGCAGCATTGAACCGATGGGCAAAATTTATCAGGACAGCGGCGCCGCGGGCTGTATATCCATTATCAGCAAAGTTGTATAAGCAAGGTTTTATATCCCATTGAATATAATGAGCTTGTTTGAAGCGGGATATACAAAATCCATGCACTCGAAGGGGGCGGTTTTGCGCTCGACGCACTCTTTTGATGCACGATTTTCCCGGAAATCCACGCAAAACACGGTGATGCCGGCTTATCTCCGGTGCAAAAATCGTATGCTGAATTTAAAGTCGTTTTAATTCAGTTGCTTAAGTCTTGGCATGGCGATTGCCTAGAGGGAGTCACTTTATCTGCTCTGGAGATCTGCCAAATGTCTGTCCCGTTCAATGTCTGCCGTCGTCTCTTCCTCGCTGCCAGCATGGCCTTCCTTGCCAGCCCGGTGCTCGCCGAGACGCCGACCAAACTGAAGTTCACCCTCGACTGGCGTTTCGAAGGTCCGTCCGCACCGTTCCTGTTGGCCAAGGCCAAGGGTTACTTCGCGGCCGAAGGGCTTGATGTCGAGATCGACTCCGGTGCCGGTTCGGCCGGTGCGGTGACGCGCGTCGCCACCGGTGTATACGAGATGGGCTTCGCCGATTTCAACGCGCTGGTCGAATACGATGCCAAGACGCCGAACTCGAAGATCCAGGGTGTCTACATGGTGTACAACGCAACGCCGGCTGCCGTCTTCGTGCTCAAGAAGTCGGGCATCACCAAGCCGGCCGACCTCGCCGGCAAGACGCTGGCGGCGCCGATCTTCGATGCCGGCCGCAAGGCTTGGCCGGCCTTTGCCAAGTCCAACAAGCTGGCGGTCGATGCCGTGAAATGGCAGACCGTCGAACCGGCTCTGCGCGAAACCCTGCTCGCCCGTGGCGACGTGGATGGCATCACCGGCTTCTACTTCACCAGCCTGCTCAATCTCGAGGCGCGCGGCGTCAAGACGGAAGACATCGTCGCCCTGAAGTACCCGGACTTCGGCGTTGAACTGTACGGCAACGCGATCATCGCCAGCCCGAAGCTGATGGCCGAGAACCCCAAGGCCGTGGCCGGCGTGCTGCGCGCCTTCAACAAGGCGCTCAAGGAAACCATCGCCAACCCGGTCGCGGCAATTGCCTACGTCAAGGAACGCGATCCGCTGATCAACGTCGATCTGGAAACGCGTCGCCTCAAGCTGGCGCTTGAGTCCAGCGTGATCACGCCGGAAGTCAAGGCGAACGGCCTCGGTGCGGTGACTGCCGAGCGCATGCAGCGCTCGCTCGCCGAGACGGCCGAAGCCTACGGCCTGGCCAAGGTGCCGGCTGCTGCCGACCTGTTCACCTCTGCCTTCCTGCCGGCCAAGGCCGACCGGATGCTCAAGTAAGCAGTTTGCGCCGGGGGCGGGCGTCCGCTCCCGGCTGATTTCACCCGACAGGAATTTCCCATGTCTTTTGTTTCCTTTGAAAACGTCAGCCTGGCCTACGCGCCGGGTGGCGCCAATGCCATCGAGAACGTCAGCCTGAACATCCGCGAAGGCGAATTCGTTGCCGTGGTCGGTCCGTCCGGTTGCGGCAAATCGACCCTGATGAAACTGGTCTCCGGCCTCAAGCCGCCGAGCGAGGGCTATGTCTTCGTCGATGGCCGCGAAGTCGGCGGACCGCTGAAAATTATCGGCATGGCCTTCCAGGCCGCCAACCTGCTCCCTTGGCGCACGACGCTGGACAACGTGATGCTGCCGCTGGAAATCGTCGAACCCTTCCGCAGCAACCTGAAGAAGGAGAAGGCCAAGTACACCGCCGATGCCGAGGCGCTGCTCGCCAAGGTCGGTCTGGCCGGCTACGGCGACAAGTTCCCGTGGGAGCTGTCGGGTGGCATGCAGCAGCGCGCCTCGATCTGCCGCGCGCTGATCCACCAGCCGCGCCTCCTGATGCTCGACGAGCCCTTCGGTGCGCTCGATGCCTTCACCCGCGAGGAACTGTGGTGCATGTTGCGCGATTTGTGGCAGCAGCAGCCGTTCACCGTCGTGCTGGTGACGCACGATTTGCGCGAGGCGGTCTTCCTGGCCGACACCGTGTACGTGATGAGCAAGCGCCCGGGCCGCATCCTGGTGCGCAAGGAAATCGACCTGCCGCGCCCGCGTCCGCTCGACGTGACCTATACCGATGCCTTCGCCGGCTATGTTCACGAACTGCGTGAACACATCGGCCGCATTCGTGAATCCTGAGGAGCGCCAGCATGGCCGTTAAACAATCCACCCTGATCAAGGTCGCGCCCTGGGCCCTGACCATCACGCTTTTCCTCGTCTGGGAAGTCATCTGCACCGGTCTGAAGATTCCCGACTACCTGATGCCGGCGCCCAGCGCCATCTGGGTCGCCGGCGTTGAATACGCCTCGCCGATCATGATGCACGCGACGCAAACCTTGTTCACCACGCTGGCCGGTTTTGCGCTCGCCGTCGTCGTCGGCATGCTGCTCGGCCTGGCGGTCGGCGCCTCGCCGCTGATCTACAAGGCGACTTATCCTTTGTTGGTCGGTTTCAACAGCATTCCCAAGGTCGCCTTCGTGCCGGTGCTCGTCGTCTGGTTCGGCATCGGTACCGTGCCGGCCATCCTGACCGCCTTCCTGATTTCCTTTTTCCCGGTCGTGGTCAATGTCGCGACCGGCCTGGCGACGCTGGAGCCGGAACTGGAAGACGTGCTGCGCTCGCTCGGCGCCAAGCGCTGGGACATCATGATCAAGGTCGGCCTGCCGCGCTCCTTGCCGTACTTCTTCGCCTCGCTCAAGGTGGCGATCACGCTGGCCTTCGTCGGTTCGGTGATCTCGGAAACCGTCGCTTCCAACCTCGGTATCGGCTACCTGATGATGTCGGCCAGCTCGTCGATGAACATGCCGCTGGTGTTCGCCGGCCTGATCGTGATCGGCGTCATGGGCGTTGTCATGTACGAACTGTTCGCGCTGGCGGAAACCCGCCTGACCGGCTGGGCGCACCGCAATCCGAACGCGCCGGGTTGATTGCTCGCAGCTTGCCCAATGAAAAACGGCGCCGCGCGGCGCCGTTTTTCATCGTTTTCAGCGGTCGACCGTGTCGACGACGCCGATATCCTCGTTCCACAATTCCGGCCGGGCCGCGATGAAATCGCGCATCAGGGCGATGCAGGTCTCGTCCTGGACGACTTCGACGCTGACGCCGCGTGAGCGCAGCAATTCCTCCTCGCCCATGAAGGTTTTGTTTTCGCCGACGATGACGCGGCGGATGCCGTAGAGCAGCATGGCGCCGCTGCACATGGCGCAGGGCGAGAGCGTGGTGTACAGCACCGCCTCGCGATAGACGCTGGCCGGCTGGCGACCGGCGTTTTCGAAGGCGTCCATCTCGCCGTGCAGGATGGCGCTGCCGTTCTGCACACGACGGTTGTGGCCGCGGCCGATGATGCGGCCGTTGTGCACGATCACCGAGCCGATCGGGATGCCGCCTTCGGCGAGGCCAAGGCGGGCTTCGGCTATGGCGGCTTGCATGAATGGATCCATGGTTTTTCCTTTTTCGTTCATTCGCCGAGGTAGACCGGCGTGCGTTTTTCCTTGAAGGCGTTGATGCCTTCGGCGTAGTCGCGGCTGTTGTACACCACCCGGCGCAGGCCCTGGATGCGCTCGAAGTCGGCTGGTGACAGGGCGTGTGCGGCGGCCAGGATGCGCAACTGCTCCTTCATGACGCCGATCGCCAGCGGCGAGTTGTGGGCGATGGTCTGCGCCATCTCGTGCGTGAAGTCGGTGATCTCGGCGGCCGGTACGACGTGGTTGATGATGCCCTGGCGTTCGAGGCGGGCGGCGGTCATCGGTCGACTGGTAAAAAGCAGCTCTTTTGCGATGTGCGGCGGCGCGGCGTTGAGGAAGGTGAGCAGGCCGGTCGCGTTGTAGGGCACGCCGAGCTTGGCTGGCGTCGCGGCGAAGGTCGCCTCGGGCGTGGCGACGATCATGTCGCAGGCGAAGACCAGTTCGCAGGCGCCGCCCCAGACGCCGCCCTCGATCAGCGCAATGACCGGGGCCGGAAAGGCTTCCACGTCGCGGATCAGCATGCGCAACGGGTCCTGCCAGCCGAGCGGGTCGAGGCCGCCGAGCGGCAGTTCGGCGACGTTGTGGCCGGCCGACCAGACCTTGGCACCGGGCCGGGCGCGCAGGATCGCAACGCGCACGCGTTCGGCCTTGAATTTCTCGAAAGTGGCGGCGATTTCGAGGACCAGTTGTTCGGATAGCGCGTTGCGCTTGATTTCGTAATTCAGCGTGATGGTGCCGATGCCATCGCTGATTTCGGCAAGAATCAGGGACATGGAGTTTCCTGTGGTCAGTATTGCGGCCTATTGTGCCCGAGATGCAGCATCAATGATGCGGGGCAGAGCCTCCTGCCCATGCGGCGGATGTGCCGATGCGATCCGCTGACGCATAATGCGGCCGATATCTGCTGCGGCAAACGCGGTACCGCCAGCGCCCGCTGAAGCCGCCCGCAAATGAGGAGGGAACGAGATGAAACGACTGCACCTGTGCGCCATCGGCCTGGCCCTGCTGCTCGGCCTGTGCGAAGCCAGCCTGGCCGGTCCGTTGCTCGATCGTCTGCGTGAACGGCGCGCGGCGCAAGGCAGCAGCGCGGCTGGTTCCAGCCTGCCGGCCGGTGTCGAGCGCCTCGAGAACATCGCCTACGGCAGCGATCCGGCGCAGGCTTTCGACGTCTATCTGCCGCCGAATGCGCAGAATGCGCCGGTGATCTTCATGGTGCATGGCGGCGCCTGGGCGATCGGCGACAAGGCGACGGGCCGTGTCGTCGAGGCCAAGGTGGCGCGCTGGGTCAGTCGCGGTTTCATCTTCATCTCGGCCAATTACCGCATGCTGCCGAGTGCGCCGCCCGACGTGCAGTTGCGCGACGTGGCCCTGGCCGTGGCGACGGCACAGCGCAAGGCGGGTGAATGGCGCGGCGATGCGCAGCGTTTCATTTTGATGGGCCATTCGGCCGGGGCGCATCTGGTTGCACTGCTCGCCGCAACGCCGCGTCCCGCCTACGCACCGGACCTGCAGCCGGTGCTCGGTACGGTGGCGCTGGACAGTGCGGCGATGAATATTGTCGAGATCATGAGCCAGAAGCACTATCGCCTCTACGACAAGCCGTTCGGGACCGATCCGGCCTACTGGCGCAGCATGTCGCCGACGCTGAACCTGGCGGCCGGGGCCGCGCCGCTGCTTGCCGTCTGCTCCAGCCGGCGCGATGAATCCTGCGCCCAGGCCAGCCAGTTTGCCGGGCGCGCCGGGCAACTCGGCGTGCGCGCCGAAGTGCTGCGCCAGGATCTGTCGCACGGCGATATCAACAGTCAGCTGGGGACGCCGGGCGCTTACACGGCGGCGGTCGAAACCTTCCTGGCCAGCCTGGACGGCGAAGTGGCGCGCCGGCTGCGCTGAGCGTCTGGCGGTCCGGACGCCGGCTTGCCATTTCGCTTGATTGTTTCAACTTTATCGCGCCCGCGAACTGCTGTTCAGGCGCGCTGGCAAAGAAGGATCACGCCCCCCGGTCGGTGAAGTGCAGCGTCTCCTTGTGGAGAAAGCCGAGGGCGGCGGCATAGCGCGCGGCCAGTTCCTGGACCAGCGGATCGTCCGCCGCATCAGCCTGGCGCAACAACTCGGTGTTGCTGATCCAGAGCATTGGTTCGACCAGGGCCTGACGCTGCAAGGTGGCGGGATAGGGCGGGCGGCCTTGTTCGGTGGGCGCAGCGTGCGGATTTTGTTCACTCATGATGCGGCCTCTTTCGGCGGGTTCATGAGTTCAATATATAGTATTTATTATAGTTGTCAAATTTGGTATTAATTGAGTGTCGACCGATGGCACCTTGTCATATGCTGTATCTCGAGAGAAACCGGCTTACTGCTGAAATGCCGGCTTGCCCATGACATGCGTCGCGACGACGCAGCGTTCGTCGCCGAGGATCATCAGCGCGAACAGCTTCTCGGCCAGGCGTTCGCTGCCCTTGAGGCGGAAAGCCAGTTCCGGCGTGGCGCGCGGGTCGAGGACGACGAAGTCGGCTTCCTTGCCCTTGGCGAAATTGCCGATGAATTCATCGAGGTAGAGCGCCTGGGCACCGCCCAGCGTGGCGAGGAACCAGGCGCGCAGCGGCGCCAGCGGGCGCTGGTGCAGTTGCGACACCTTGTAGGCTTCGCCCAGCGTGCGGATCAGGCTGAACGAGGTGCCGCCGCCGACATCGGTGGCCAGCCCGACGCGGATGCCGGCATCGGCCGCCGCCGGATGGTTGAAGAAGCCGCTGCCGAGGAAGAGATTGGAGGTCGGGCAGAAAGCCGCCGCCGCGCCGTAGCGGGCCATTTCCTCGATTTCGACGGGCGCGAGGTGGATGCAGTGGCCGTAGATCGTGCGCGGGCCGAGCAGGCCGTAATGCTGATAGACGTCGAGGTAGTCGCGGCAATGCGGGAAGAGCTGGCCGACCCAGGCGATCTCGGCCGGGTTTTCGGCGAGGTGCGACTGCACATGCAGGTCGGGCTTGCTCTTGTAAAGCTCGCCGGCCAGTGCCAGTTGCTCGGGGCTGGAAGTCGGTGCGAAGCGCGGCGTGATGCTGTAGCGCAGGCGGCCCTTGCCGTGCCAGCGCTCGATCAGTGCCAGGCTGTCGCGCTCGGCGTCGGCCACGGTATCCATCAGGTTGGCCGGGGCATTGCGGTCCATCATGACCTTGCCGGTCAACATCCGTAAATCGCGCTTTTTCGCCGCCGCCATGAAGGCATCGACCGACTCCGGATGCACTGTCGAAAAAACCGAGGCCGTCGTCGTGCCGTGCGCCAGCATGCGCTCGATGAAATATTCGGCGGTGGCAGCGCCGACCGCCGGGTCGCCGAAGGCCGCCTCGGCCGGGAAGGTGTAGTCGTTGAGCCAGTCGAGCAACTGCCGGCCGAACGAGGCAATGATGCCGGATTGCGGGTAATGGCAATGGGTATCGACCAGACCGGGCAGGATCAGCCGGTCGCCGTAATTGAAGACTTCAGCTGCGGCGAGATCCTCCGGCGCAACGCGGGCCTGGACGCCGACCCAGGGGCCGAGATCGGCGATATGGCCGTCGACGATCCACAGCGCGCCGTCGCGAAAATACTGGTAGCTGTCGGCGTCGTCCTGTTCGCCGGGATCGGCGAGGAAATGCAGCACCTGGCCGCGGACAAGCTGGAAACGGGAGGTTTGCGGAGCGCTCATGATTTTTCAGTGGCTGCCGTTGGCCAGTTGCCGGGCCAGGCGGTTGTGGGTGGCGACCAGCGGTTGCAGGTCGAGCGGCAGCAACTGGCCGTCATCGACGACCGGCTTGCCGTTGATGATGGAGTGGCGCACCGACTGCGGCGTGCAGAAAACCAGCGCCGCGACCGGGTCATGTACCGCGGCGCCGGCCAGGTCGAGGCCGCCGGTCGGGAAGGCGACGAGGTCGGCGCTCATGCCCGGGGCGAGCGCACCGATGTCGTCGCGGCCGAGGACTTTGGCGCCGCCGAGCGTGGCGAGTTCGAGCGCCTGGCGCGCACTCATTGCCGCCGGGCCGAAACCGACGCGGGCGAGCAACATCGCCTGGCGGGCTTCGCCGAGCAGATGGGCGGCGTCGTTCGAGGCGCAGCCGTCGACGCCGAGGCCGACATTGACGCCGGCGGCGCGCATCGCCGGGATCGGCGCGATGCCGGAGGCCAGCCGCATGTTCGAGCACGGGCAATGCGCGACGCCGGTGCCGCTGCGCGCAAAGAGAGCTATGCCCGGCGCGTCGAGTTTGACGCAGTGGGCGTGCCAGACGTCGTGGCCGACCCAGCCCAGCGATTCGGCGTATTCGGCCGGCGTCATGCCAAATTTTTCATGGCTGTAGGCGACGTCGTTGTCGTTTTCGGCCAGGTGGGTGTGCAGCGAAACCTTGTAGCTGCGCGCCATTTCGGCGGCGTCGCGCATCAGTTCGCGGCTCACCGAGAACGGCGAGCAGGGCGCGACGACGATGCGCTGCATGGCGTGGCGCTTGGGGTCGTGCCAGGTTTCGATCAGGCGCTGGGTGTCCTTGAGGATGCTTGCTTCGTTTTCCACGAGCCGGTCCGGCGGCAGGCCGCCCTGGCTTTCGCCGACGCTCATGCTGCCGCGCGCCGCGTGAAAGCGCATGCCGATGGTCGCGGCGGCTTCGATCGAGTCGTCGAGGCGGCTGCCGTTCGGGTAAAGATAGAGATGATCGCTCGACGTGGTGCAGCCGGACATGATCAGCTCGGCCATGGCGGTCAACGTCGAAATCTTGATCATTTCCGGCGTCAGCCCGGCCCAGATCGGGTACAGGCGACGCAGCCAGCCGAACAGCTCGGCGTCCTGGGCGCCGGGAATGGCGCGGGTCAGGCTCTGGGTCATGTGGTGGTGCGTGTTGACCAGGCCGGGCAGGGCAACCGTACCGGCCAGCGAAATCACCTGGTCGGCAGTGGCCGGCAGTTGGTCGCTGCTGCCGACCGCTTCGATCACGCCGTCGCGGATGAAGACGCCGCCGCCGGGAATCTCGCGGCGGGCGGCATCCATGGTGACGAGGACGTCGGCGTCTTTCAGTAAAAGCGTGGTCATCAAGTACTCAGGGCAGGAAAGGCTTGCCGAGCGAGGCCGGCAGGTTGAGCTGGAGCAGTTTGCGGTCGCGCGAAATGACGACCAGCACGACGATGGTTGCAGCATACGGCAGCGCGGCGAGGAATTGCACCGGCACGTCGATGCCCAGACCCTGCGCGTGGAACTGCAGGATGGTGACGGCGCCGAACAGATAGGCACCGAGCAGCAGGCGGGTCGGCTTCCATGTCGCGAAAACGACCAGCGCGACGGCGATCCAGCCGCGTCCGGCGCTCATGTTCTGCACCCACAGCGGCGTATAGACGGTGGACAGGTAGGCGCCGGCGATGCCGGCCATGGCGCCGCCGAAAGCCACCGCGCCGTAGCGGATGCCGAGCACCGGATAGCCGATGGCGTGCGCCGCTTCTGGCGATTCGCCGACCGCCTTGAGCAGCAGGCCGAGGCGGGTCTTGGCCAGGGTCCAGGCGACGACGGCGAAGGCGATGAAGGACATATAGACGACGGCATCCTGCTTGAAGAGCACCGGCCCGATCACCGGGATGTCGGCGAGCAGCGGAATGGCCAGCGGCTGCAGGCCGGGCAGGCTGTAGCTGACGTAGTGCTGGCCGATGAAGGCCGACAGGCCGATGCCGAAGATGGTCAGGGCGAGGCCGCAAGCCGCCTGGTTGGCGGCGAGCGATAGCGCGAAGAAGGCGAAGATCATCGCCGTCGCAGCACCGGCGATGGCACCGGCGGGCAGGCCGGCGGCGGCACCGTAGCCGGTTTCGGCGGCGAGCGCAAAGCCGGCGATGGCGCCGGTCAGCATCATGCCTTCGACGCCGAGGTTGATGACGCCGGTTCGCTCGGCGACCAGCTCGCCAAGGCCGGCGAAGATCAGCGGGGTGGCGGCGGCAATGGCGCCGGCGAGGACGGGAATCAGGCTGTCGATCATGGTAGGTTCCTCAGTCGGCTAGCGGACGGGTTTGCGCAGGCGGTTGTCGATGAAAGCATCGGCGCCGAGCAGGAAGAAGAGCAGCATGCCCTGGAAGATGCCGGTAATCGCCGCCGGCATCTGCAGGCTGACCTGGGCCGCTTCGCCACCGAGGTAGATCAGTGCCATCAGGCAGCCGGCGAGGACGATGCCGAGCGCGTGCAGGCGGCCGAGGTAGGCGACGATGATCGCCGCGAAACCGTAGCCCGGCGAGATGTTGAGATTCAACTGGCCGACCGGCCCGGCCACTTCGCCGACGCCGGCCAGCCCGGCGGTGAGGCCGGAAATGACCAGGCTGAACCACACCGTCTGCTTGGCCGAAAAGCCGGCGTAGCGCGAGGCGGCCGGCGCCTGGCCGCCGACTTCGAGCTGGTAGGAGAGGAAACTCCTGGCGTTGAACAGCCAGAAGGCGAGCACCGCGAACAGCGTGATGAAGACCGAGGTATTGACCCGCGAGCCTTCGAGCAGGATGCCGAACAGCGCGTTGTCGCCGAACATGATCGATTGCGGGAAGTTCATCCCGTCCGGGTCGCGCCAGGGGCCGTTGACCATGTAGGAGAGGATGAAGGTGGCGACGTAGCTGAGCATCAGCGTGGTCAGCGTTTCCTCTGCATTGAAGCGCGTCTTGAGCAGCGCCGGCAGGGCGCCCCACAAGGCGCCGCCGAGGGCGCCGGCGACGACCATGGCCGGGATCACCCAGGCCGAGTCGCTGCCGTCAAAGTAGATCGCGACGCCGCCGCCGAACAGCGCGCCGATGATCAACTGGCCTTCGGCGCCGATGTTGTAGATGCGCGCCTTGAAACCGATCGCCAGGCCCTGGGCGATCAGGATCAGCGGGCAGGCCTTGATCAGCAGCTCGCTCCAGCCGTAGCTGGTGGTCAGCGGTTCGATGAAGAAGACCTGGAAGGAGGCGATGGGCGACTTGTCGAGTGCCCAGAACAGGAAGGAGCCGGCGAGCAGCGTGGCGACGATGGCGATCAGGGGCGCCGTCCAGCGCATCAATTGCGACGGCTGGGCGCGGGGTTCAAGCAGGTGCATGGCCGGACTCCGTGGGCTGGGCGGTTTCTTTGAAAAGGCCGGACATTTGCAGACCGACCGATTCGGCATTGGTCGCCGCCTTGGGCTGGGCGGCGGAAAGCTTGCCGGCGGCAAGCACGGCGATGCGGTCGCTGATTTCGAACAGCTCTTCGAGTTCTTCCGAAATCACCAGGATGGCGACGCCGGTGCGTGACAGGTCGAGCAGCGTCTGGCGCAGGAAGGCGGCGGCGCCGACATCGACGCCCCAGGTCGGCTGGGCGACGATCATCAGCTTGGGGGCGAGCATGATTTCGCGGCCGACGATGAATTTCTGCAAATTGCCGCCGGACAGCGAGCGTGCCGCCGAACCCGGCCCGCCGCAGCGCACGTCGAAACGGGCGATGCATTGCTCGGCAAATTCCTTCGCCTTGCGGTAACTGACCAGGCCCCACTGCTTCATGCCCTGGCGATGCGCCGTGAGCAAGGCATTGCGCGACAGCGACAGGGCTGGCACGGCGCCGCGGCCGAGCCGTTCTTCCGGCACGAAAACCAGGCCATGGGCACGCCGCTGGCCGGCATCGAGATGGCCGATGGCCTGGCCTTCCAGGCGGATCGCGTCGCGCTGGCCGGTCGTTTCGCCGGACAGCGCAGCCAGCAGTTCGGCTTGGCCGTTGCCGGAAATGCCGGCGATGCCGAGGATTTCGCCGGCGTTCACGGTTAGCGAGATGTTTTCCAGCGTCGTGCCGAACGGATCGTCGGAGACGAGGCTCAGGCGGTCGACCTCGAGAATTGGCCGATTTTCACCGTGGTAAATGGGCGCTGCACAGACCGGCAGTTCTCGCCCGATCATCATGCGCGCCAGGCTGGCCGGCGTTTCGTCGCGCGGAATCGCGGTGCCGGTGACCTTGCCGCCGCGCATGATGGTGGCGCTGTCGCACAGCGACTTGATTTCGTGCAGCTTGTGGCTGATGTAGAGGATGGAAACGCCTTCCGAAGCCAGCCGGCGCAGCGTCTCGAACAGTTTCTGCACGGCCTGCGGCGTCAGCACCGAGGTCGGCTCGTCGAGGATCAGCAGCTTCGGGTCCTGCAGCAGGCAGCGCACGATCTCGACGCGCTGGCGTTCGCCGACCGACAGGCTATGCACGCTGCGGTAAGGGTCGAGCGGCAGGCCGTAGCGTTCCGACACTTCCTTGACGCGCGCCGCCAGCGCCGGCAGGTCGAAGGGCTCGTCGAGAACCAGGGCGATGTTCTCGACCACCGACAGCGTCTCGAACAGCGAGAAATGCTGGAAGACCATGCCGATGCCCAGCTTGCGCGCCTGCGCCGGGTTGGCGACGGCGACCTGACGACCGTCCCACATCATCTCGCCATCGTCGGCCTTGACCGCACCGTAGATGATCTTCATCAGCGTGCTCTTGCCGGCGCCGTTCTCGCCGAGGATGGCGTGGATCTCGCCGGGCATCACCGTCAGGCTGACGTCGGAATTGGCCACCACGCTGGGATAGCGCTTGGTGATGTGCAGCAATTGCAGTCTGGGATCGGGCGGCGGTTTCAAGGCTTTACTCCGGCTGGATGGTGCTGGTGGACAGGCGTGGGCGGGCAGCCTGGGTCAGCAGTTGGCGGGCGTGGTGTATCTGCAGGATTTCGGCGCCGACGGCGAGTGCGATGGCGGCGGGTTGCTTGCTGACGATGCCGGCAATGCCGATCGGGCAGGTCAGTTCTTCCAGGCGTTCGCGCGCCAGGCCGCGGTCGAGCAGGCGGTGCTCGAAGGAAGCGCGTTTGCTCTGCGAGCCGATCAGGCCGAAGTAGGCGAAGTCGCGCCGGCGGTAGACCGCTTCGCACAGCGCAAAATCCAGCGTGTGGCTGTGCGTCATGATGATGAAGAAAGTGCCGGCCGGGGCCTGCGCGACTTCGCTCTCCGGCGTGTCGGTGAGGCGGGTGTCGATGCCGTCCGTGGCGAGCCCGGCAAAGGCCTCGTCGCGGCTGTCGATCCAGGTGATCGCGGCGCCGAGCGGCTGCAACTGGTGGACCAGCGCCTGCGCGACATGACCGGCGCCGAAAATCCACACCGGGAAGCGGTCGACCGCTATTTTCTGGCTGAATTGCCATTCTTCCGGGCCGCCCACCAGTTTGGTGACGGCGTGTTCGCCATCCGGCGTCCAGTTCGAGGCAGCGGCCCGGTGATCGAGCCGGCGCTGCAGGCAGGCACCATTTTCGACGGCATCCCGGCGCGCCTGCCATTCGGCCAGGCTGCTCGCCGCGATGTTCTCGAACAACAGCCAGACGACGCCGCCGCAACACTGGCCGAGGCGGGCGCCGAGGTTGTAGCGCTGCACTTGCGGGCGGCTGTTCTCTGCCGTCAGGCGGCGCCGGGCCTGGGCGATGGCCTGCCATTCGAGATGGCCGCCGCCTATGGTCAGCGCGGTGCTGTCGGCGCCGACCAGCATCGTCGCGCCGGCTTCGCGCGGCGCCGAACCCTGCGTGCCGGCAACAGTGACCAGCACGACGTCCTGGCCGGCGGCCAGTTGCGTGTTCAGGGCGGCGAGCCAGTCAGCGGCCATGGCGGGAATCTCCGGTTGGCGATTTCATGCGCGATTTCATGTGTTTTCCGGCAGTCGACCGCTGGCCGCGGCGAGGGCGGCGAGAATCGCTTCCGGCGTCGCCGGCGCGCTCAGTCTGACCTGGCTGCCGACCGGCAGCGTTGCGCCGACCGCATCGCGCAGCGCCTGGAAAACCGACAGCGCGAGCATGAAGGGCGGCTCACCAACCGCCTTGGAGCGGTGGATGCTGTCCTCGACATTGGCGTTGTCGAAGAGGCGGACGTTGAAGACTTCCGGCAGATCGCTGGCGGTCGGGATCTTGTAGGTCGAGGGCGCATGGCTCATCAGCCGGCCGGCCTGGGCGCCCTCGGTTTTCCACCACAGTTCCTCGCTGGTCAGCCAGCCCATGCCCTGGATGAAGCCGCCTTCAATCTGGCCGATGTCGAGCGCCGGATTGATTGAGCGGCCGACGTCATGCAGCACATCGACGCGCAGCACGCGGCTTTCGCCGGTCAGCGTGTCGATGGCGACTTCGCTGCACGACGCGCCGTAGGCGAAGTAGAAGAAGGGCCGGCCGAGCTTGGTCACCGGGTCGAAATGGATTTTCGGCGTCTTGTAGAAACCGGCGTCCCACAACTGGATGCGCGCCCGGTAGGCGGCCATGACCAGTTCGTGGAAGCTGGCGTCGTAGGCGTCACCGGCCTTGACGCGGCCGTCGGCGAATTGCACGTCGGTTGCTGCCACCTTGCCATTGCACAGATCGACGACAAAGGCGGCGAGCCGCGCCTTGATGTTCAGACAGGCGTTTTGCGACGCCTTGCCATTGAGGTCGGCGCCGCTTGAGGCCGCCGTCGCCGAGGTGTTGGCGACGCGGCTGGTGTCGGTAGAGGAGAGGCGCACATCTTCGAGCGGCAAGCCAAATTCCTGGGCAACGATCTGCTTGATCTTGGTGTACAGGCCCTGGCCCATCTCGGTGCCGCCGTGCGAGACGAGCACCGTGCCGTCGGTATAGACATGAACCAGCGCGCCGGCCTGGTTGTAGTGCGTGGCGTTGAAGGAGATGCCGAACTTGATCGGAGTCAGCGCCAGGCCGCGCTTGATGACCGGGCTGTTCGCGTTGAATTCGGCAATCGCGGCGCGCCGGGCGGCGTAGTCGCAACTGGCGGCGAGTTCGGCGACCAGGGCCGGGGCGACATTGTCTTCGACGGTCATGCCGTAAGGCGTTGTGCTGCGGACGCCGGGTTCGACGTCGTAGAAATTGGTCTGGCGAACCTCCAGCGGATCGCGCCCGAGATGGCGGGCGATGTCGTCGAGCACGCTCTCGATGACGAACATGCCCTGCGGTCCGCCGAAGCCGCGGAAAGCGGTGTTCGACACGGTGTTGGTCTTGCAGCGCAGGCTTTTCAGCGTCACCGCATCGAGGTAGTAGGCGTTGTCGATGTGGCAGATCGTGCGGTCGTTGACCGGGCCGGACAGGTCGGCCGAGTAGCCGCAGTTCGATGCCATCTCCAGCTTCAGGCCGAGCAGGCGGCCGGCGTTGTCGAAGGCCGATTCCCAGGCGTACTGGAAACCGTGGCGCTTGCCGGTGGCGATCATGTCATCGTCGCGGTCGAGGCGCATTTTGACCGGTTTTCCGGTGTTGACCGCCAGGATCGCCGCGAGGCAGGCCCATTGCGCCGATTGCGATTCCTTGCCGCCGAAGCCGCCGCCCATGCGCCGGATCTCGACGCTGATCTGGTGCGAACGCCAGCCCAGCGCATGCGAGACCAGTTGCTGCATCTCGGTCGGGTGCTGCGTCGAGCAGATCAGGTGCAGCGTGTGGTCTTCCCTGGGCTGGACGTAGGAAATCTGGCCTTCGAGGTAGAAATGCTCCTGGCCGCCGACGCTCGCCGTGCCGCTCAGGTGATGCGGTGCTGCGGCAAACGCCGCATCGACCGGGCCGCGCTGCATTGCGAAGGGCGGCAGCACCCAGGATTCGGCGGCAATCGCCGCCTCCATGTCGAGGATGGGCGTTTCGACCGCGTACTCGACTTTCGCCAGGCGCACCGCCTGCCGTGCCGCGTCGCGCGTCTCGGCGGCGACGGCGAAGATCACCTGGCCGTAGAACTGGATTTCCTCGCCGGCGATGATCGGATCGTCGTGCAGGATGGGCCCGCAATTGTTCTCGCCGGGAATGTCGGCGGCGGTGATCACGCAGCGCACGCCGGGATAGGCGCGCACGGCAGACAGGTCGAGGTTCTTGATGCGGCCGCGCGCACAGGTCGACAAGCCGGCCGCCGCATGCAGCGTGCCGGCCAGTTCCGGCAGGTCGTCGATGTAGGCGGCCTTGCCGCTGACGTGCAGGTGCGCGCTTTCATGCGGAATGGCGCGCCCGACCAGCGAGCCGGAGAGCTGGGAATTTGCGGGACGGGCGTTCATGGGCGGGCCTCCGGCGTGATCGGCGACAACTGGGCGAGACGCACCGGCGCAGCGGTCGACGTGTTTTTTTGCCCGGTTTCCAGCCAGAAGCGCTGCAACAGGTTGGCGGCGACCGTGAGGCGGTAGGCGCTGCTGGCGCGTACGTCGGAGAAGGGCGCGAAATCTTCCTTGAGTGCGGCCATGCCCAGGCGCACCGTGTCCGGGTCCCACGGCCGGCCGAGCATTGCGGCTTCGCAGGCGGCGGCGCGCTTCGGCGTCGCTGCCATGCCGCCGAAGGCGAGGCGGGCGCGGCGGATCAGGCCATCGCTGTCGACATGCACGGCCAGCCCGGCGGCGACCGCCGAGATGTCCTGGTCGAGGCGCTTGGCCACCTTGTAGCTGCGGAACAGCCGTTGCAGCGGCGCCTGCGGCGCATCGAGAATCAGCGAGCGGACGAATTCGCCGGCCTGCAAAGCCGTCTTCTGATAGTCGACATAGAAATCCTCAAGCGCCATTTCACGCGTCGCGCTGCCTTTTTGCAGCACGATGCGGCAGCCGAGCGCGATCAGGGCCGGCATCGAATCGCCGATCGGCGAACCGTTGGCGACATTGCCGCCCAGCGTGCCGGCATTCTTGACCGGGGTCGAAGCGAAGCGGCGGGCCAGTTCGGCCCATTGCGGCTCGAAGGCGGTGAGCGCGGCAAACGCATCGGTCAACGTCACGCCGGCGCCGATTTCCAGGCGCTCGGCGCCGATCGCGACGCGTTTCAGTTCGGCCACGGCGCCAAGCTGGATGATTTCGCCGAGGTCGCGTCCCTGCTTGGTGACCCACAGGCCGACGTCGGTGCCGCCGGCGACCAGGCGGGCTTCCGGCAATTTTTCGCGCAACTCGGCGAGTTCGGCCAGGCTGCGCGGGCTGTGGCTGTGCCGGCCGCCACCAGCGTAATCGAGCGGCGGCAGCTTGGCGAGTTCCTTCAAGGCGGCGATCACCGGCAAGCGGTTGAGCGGCTGGCGCGGCAGGGCGTAGGCATCCTGCGTCGCATCGACGATGGGCCGATAACCGGTGCAGCGGCACAGGTTGCCCGACAGCGTGTGGTCGATTTCCTCGCGCTCCGGGCAGTTCGGCTGGTTTTCATAGAGTGCGAACAGCGACATCGCGAAACCCGGCGTGCAGAAGCCGCATTGCGAACCATGCCGGTCGACCAGCGCCTGCTGCACCGGATGCAGGCGGTCGGCAGCCGGTGCCAGGTCCTCGACCGTGAACAGCGCCTTGCCGTCGAGCGAGGGCAGGAACTGGATGCAGGAATTGACGGCGCGCAGGCGCAGTTCCTCCTGGCCGTCGGCACCGACCAGTTCGCCGACGACGACGGTGCAGGCACCGCAGTCACCCTCGGCGCAACCTTCCTTGGTGCCGGTCTGCAGCAGGTCTTCGCGCAGATACTGGAGCACCGTACGGGTCGGCGCCGGGCCCTGCACTGCGTGCAGCGCGCCGCGGAAATAGAACTGGATGGGGCGTTCGGACATGATGCTGAAAAGGTTTCCTGTGACGATGATTGAAGGTAGCACAGCTCCCCGGCTCAGGTTGAGAGGCGGGAGACGATAAGGGTTATGTGCGCTTTCTTATGGTTGCTGCCAGAAGCCGATGTGCGGCGCGGCGGCCTCGTCTTCGAGGCAGGGGCCGGTGACTTCGATGCGGCGCTGGCCGCGTGCAAACACCTCGCGGCAGGGCAGCGCGAAGGTCGGGTTTTCCGGGTGGTCGCCGGTCAGGCCGAGCAGCTTGTGCTCGGACAGCGCATAGACGACGCGGCCGATGCCGCACCAGTAGATGGCGCCGGCGCACATGGCACAGGGTTCGGCGCTGGTGTAGAGCGTTGCGGCGGCAAGTTGCTCAGGGCTGAGGCGGCGGGCGGCGAGGCCGGCGGCGACCAGTTCGGCGTGCCGGGTCGGATCGCCCTCGGGTGGCAGCGAATCGTTGCCGGCTTCGGCGACGATATGGCCGTCGGCATCGACGACGATGGCGGCAAACGGATGCTTGCCGCTGTCGCGTACCTGGCGGGAGAGGTCTATGCAGTAGCGCAGGTGCTGCGCGTCCTGCTCGGTCAAGTTACTAGTCATGGCGGGCTTTCGTGAAGTGTTGCCGGAATTATCGCGGTAGCGCCGCCCGGGCAATGACAGTCCTGAGCAATACTGGTCATAACGTTGGCGAGATAGGTTAGGCCGCGCTTGATTGCTACAGTGCAGCAACCAACCCTCACAGACCTTCCAAGGAGAACTTCGCATGCTGTCCAGACTCAAGACACTCACTGCCGTTGCGGTCATGGCCGTTGCCGGCCTGACCGCTGCCCAAGCCGCCGAACCGGTCAAGGCCGGTTTCGTCTATATCGGCCCGACCGGCGATCACGGCTGGACCTACTCGCACGATGAAGGCCGCAAGCTGCTGGAAAGCCAGTCGGGCGGCAAGGTCAAGACCGCCTTCGTCGAGAACGTGCCGGAAACCGCCGACGCTGAACGTGTCTTCCGCGATCTGGCGCAGAAGGGCAACAAGGTCGTCTTCGGCACCTCCTTCGGCTACATGAACCAGATGGCCAAGGTCGCCAAGGCCTTCCCGAATACCGTGTTCATGCACGCCACCGGCTACAAGACGGCGGCCAACCTCGGTGTGTACGACGTGCGTACCTACGAAGGTGCCTACATGCTCGGCGTTGTTGCCGGCAAGATGAGCAAGGGCAACAAGCTCGGCGTCGTCGCCTCGATTCCCATCCCGGAAGTCATCCGCAACATCAACGCCTTCACGATCGGCGCACGCAGCGTCAATCCGGCGATCACGACGCGCGCCATCTGGGTGAATTCCTGGTTCGATCCGGGCAAGGAACGCGAAGCCGCGCTGGCGCTGATCTCGCAAGGCTGTGACGTGCTGATGCAGAACACCGATTCGCCGGCCGTCGTCCAGGCTGCCCAGGAAAAGGGCGTGCTCGCCTTCGGCTGGGATTCGGACATGACCAAGTTCGGCGGCAAGGCCCACCTGGCGGCTTCGGTGCTCAACTGGGGCGTGATCTACAAGAAGACGCTGGATGAAGTGCAGGCCGGCACCTGGAAGAGCGGCGACCTGTGGTGGGGCGTCAAGGAAGGTGCCGTCAATATCGAGAGCTTCGGTCCGGCCGTCACCGCACCGGTCAAGAAGCTGGCCGAAGAGCGCCGCGACGCGATCAAGGCCGGTACGCTGCACCCCTTCACCGGCCCGCTCAAGGACCAGACTGGCAAGGAACTGCTTGCCGCCGGCAAGACCTACGCCGATGGCGACCTGAAGAAGATGAATTTCTACGTCGAAGGCGTCGAAGGTTCGATTCCGAAGCAAGCACCACCGGTACCCGGAAACGCGGCCTGCGGGTCGCGTTTTTTATTGGCTGGCCGCTTTTGCCGGCCGGTATCGCAAGTATTTTGTAGAATCCATGGCTCTGGCCAGGCTTGATGTTTGTTGCCGGCCAAGCTCTCAGGAGAATTCCCATGATCGCCACGCAAGACAAGGACGCCAGCCTCGAACTGGCCTGCCGCATGCCGAAGGCCGAGCTGCATGTGCATATCGAAGGCACGCTGGAGCCGGCGCTGGCCTTTGCGCTGGCCCGGCGCAACGGCATCACGCTGCCTTACGCCGATGAAGCGGCGCTCGCTGCGGCCTACGATTTCGACAGCCTGCAATCCTTCCTCGATCTCTACTACGCCTGTGCCGACGTGCTGCGCACGGCCGACGATTTCCGCGACCTGATGCTCGCCTATCTCGAGCGCGCCGCGGCCGACAACGTGATCCATGCCGAGATGTTCTTCGATCCGCAGACGCACACGGCGCGCGGCATTCCCTTCCTCACCGTGCTCGATGGCCTGGAAGAAGGCCTGCGGCAGGGCCAGGCGCGCTGGGGCATCAGCGGCCGGCTGATCCTCTGCTTCCTGCGCCATCTCAGCGAAGAAGACGCCTTCGCCACGCTGGCCGAGGCCGAACCTCATCTGGCGCGGATCGACGGTTTTGGTCTCGATTCCTCGGAAAAGGGCAATCCGCCGAGCAAGTTCGCGCGCGTCTTCGCCCGTTGCCGCGCACTCGGCAAACCGGTCGTCGCGCACGCCGGCGAGGAAGGCCCACCGGTCTACATCAGCGAAGCCCTCGATTTGCTCGGCTCGAAACGCATCGACCACGGCGTGCGCGCCCTCGAAGATGCTGCCGTCGTCGAGCGTCTGGTGCGCGAAGGCGTGCCGCTGACGGTCTGCCCGTTGTCGAACATCCGTCTCTGCGTGTTCAAGGACATGACCGAGCACACGCTGGGCAAGCTGCTGGCGCAAGGCGCCAAAGTCACGTTGAACAGCGACGACCCGGCCTATTTCGGCGGTTATCTGAACGACAACATCCGCGCCGTGCAGGCCGCTTTCCATTTCGACGCGGCGACCTGGTACCAGCTGGCGCGTAACAGTTTCGAGGCGAGCTTTGCCAGCGATGCCGAAAAGGCAGGCTGGATAGCGCGGCTTGATGCGTGTTTCGCCGAGGCTTGAAAAAGATGTAGCAAACTTTACGCGTGCTGCATCGCTTGTCGATTAGTCGACAGCGATGCAGCACGCTGTGACGTGCCCGCGATCGTCGCTTCCGGCCTTCCCCAATCTTCGGCGATTGCCGCACCGCAAGCGTTTCCGGTATTCCCGGAAAATGCAGGGCTATTGCCTTCGTGATAGGCGCATTTCCTGCTTGCCCCTCGTTTACAGATCAAAAATCATATAAACATTGCCTGGCGGCCTCGCGCATGAGAGCCGGAGGCGACAGGGAGCAGCTTGCGTCATGAAGAACAACCAACCGGTTACCCATCGGGAGGTCTTGATGGACGATGGCGTCACCATCGTTACCAAGACCGACCTGCGCGGCAGCATTACCTACGTCAATCCTGATTTCATCCGCATTTCGGGCTTTTCCGAGGCGGAGTTGCTCGGCCAAAGCCACAATATCGTGCGCCATCCGGAAATGCCGGTCGAGGCTTTTGCCGACATGTGGGCAACCCTCAAACAGGGCAAGCCGTGGAACGGCATTGTCAAAAATCGGTGCAAGAACGGCGATTTCTACTGGGTCGATGCGCATGTCGCACCGATTGACGATGCCGGCAAGGTAGTCGGTTATACCTCGATGCGCACCAAGCCGACCCGGCAGCAGGTCGAGGCGGCCGAAGCCCTGTACCGGCAATTCCGCGAGGGGCGCGCGAAGGTCCGGCTGCATGCTGGCAATCTGGTCAGTACCTCGTTCCTGCAGCACATCAATGTATTTCGCCGGGTGCTCGAGATGGCGGTCAACAGCCAGTTGTACCTGCTGATGGCTGCCTTCCTGATCGGTTTTGGCGTGGCTGGCGCAGTGGTCTACAGCGGTCTGGGCAAGGTCCAGGTCAATGGCCCGATCTACCAGCGCGTCGTCCAGGGCAAGGATCTGGTGGCGGATATCCTGCCGCCGCCCGAATACCTGATCGAGTCCTATCTCGTCGTGCTCGAAATGCTGCGCGCCGAGCCGGCGGCCCTGCCGGCGTTGTTTGAAAAGAGCGCGCAGTTGCGCCAGGACTTCGATACGCGACACCTGGTCTGGGTTAATGAACTGCCGGCCGGGACGATCAAAACCCTGATGGTCGAAGACGCCTACAAGCCCGGCGTCGCTTTCCTCGATCTGCGCGACCAGGCATTCATTCCGGCCCTGCGGGCCGGTAACCGGGCCGCAGCGGAAAACCTGCTGCCCAGGCTGGCGGCACTCTATGCCGAGCATCGTGCGGTGATCGACCAGGTGGTAACGCTGGCCAATCAGCGGATTGCCGATGATGAAAGGAATGCGGCCGAGATCATCAGCGGCAATTATTTTTTGCTGGGCGGCCTTGGGCTGGGAATTGCGCTGATCGTCAGCCTGCTGGGCGGAACCGTGATCCGCAATCTGCAGCGACTGCTCGGTGGCGATCCGCGCTATGCCTGCGAAATCACACGCCACGTGGCTTCGGGCAACCTGGGGCTGCGCATCGAGGTCGAGCCGCTCGACCGGACCAGTTTGCTGGCCTCGATCGGCCATTTGCGTGAAATGTTTCGCAACATGCTGAGCGATATCCAGAACAATGCCGACCGGGTGGCAACACATGCCCACCAGATGGTCATGGTGGCCGATCAGGTGGCCTTGAGTTCGCAGGCGCAGAGCGAGTCTACAGCGGGCGTGGCGAGCACGACCGAAGAGGTCAGCATGAGCATGGCCCAGGTTGTGGAGAGTGCCGCCGAGGCGCATGCCATTTCGGTGGCCTCCGGCAATACCTGCGAGAGCGGGGCCAATGTCATCAACAGTGCGGTCATCAGCATGGAAAGCATTGCCCGGACGGTGCGCCAGTCGACACAGAGCATCCTGGCACTGGGCAAGCAGTCGCAGCGTATTTCTTCAGTCATTCAGGTGATCCGGGAAATCGCCGACCAGACCAACCTGCTCGCCTTGAATGCAGCGATCGAGGCGGCGCGGGCCGGTGAAAGCGGGCGCGGTTTTGCCGTCGTCGCCGACGAGGTGCGCAAACTGGCCGAGCGGACATCGCATGCCACGAGTGAAATTGCCGGCATGATCGCGGCGATCCAGAACGGCATGAACGAGGCTGTCGGCAGCATGGAAGCCGGCGTCGCGCAGGTCGATCAGGGTGTAGCCCTGGCCAACGAAGCCGGTGTCGCCATCCAGCGCATCCGCGACAGCGCGGCTCAGGTGGTTACCGTGGTGGCGGATATTTCCGCCGCCCTGCGTGAGCAGGGCGCGGCGACCGAGAATATCCGCAGCCACGTCGAGCGGATTTCCGGCCTGTCGGATGAAAATAATTCGGTCGCTGGCGATGCCCTGAGCGGTGCGCAGCAGTTGCTCGAGACGGCGACCGGCATGCAGAGCACGGTCAGCCGGTTTGCGGTCTAGTTGGACGGCGGCGGCTTGATCGGTGGTTTTGGGCGGGATTGGCGATGCCACCGGTCGTGCATGGCCGCTAGCGGTCGACGTCGAGAAAACGGCAATTTTGCGGTGGAGGCGGGCGGCTTGCCGATCATCAAGCCGCCGTCTGGAGACTCGTTCGGGTCGGTTGGCGATATGAGCAAAAAGGCCTAGTTTTCCTACAACTCAGGCTGGTGTTTCCACCCCGAGCGCCAGATCCCACGGCGCAATTTCACCGGCAAAGCGCGCTGCCAGAAAGTCCACGAGCAGGCGCAAGGCCAGTGGCTGGTGCTGGCGTGACAGGTAGATGGCGTGGATGCCCAGCACGTCCGGCTCGTACTCGGGCAGCAACCGGATCAGGCGGCCGGCGCGCAGGTCGTCGCCCAGGTAGTAGGTCGGCAGCATGCCGATGCCGGCGCCGGAAAGCGCGGCGCGGCGCAGGACTGCCGTCTCGTTGGTGTGAAAGTTCCAATTGACCGGCACGGTGATCGTCTCGCCCTGACGCGTCAGGCGGTATTGCTTGCCGATCCCGAAGGCATGCGCGATGCAGCGGTGCCGGCGCAAGTCGTCGGCGTCAAGCGGCGTGCCGTGGCGCTGCAGGTAGTCGGGCGAGGCACAGAGCATCGAACGGCAGTGCGCCAGGGGGCGCGCAATCATCGTCGGGTCCAGATTGTTGGTGATGCGCACCGCCAGATCGACGCGCTCGGCAACGAGATCGGTCGGCTTGTCGCCGACCGACAGCACGATTTCCACCTGCGGATACAAGGCCTGAAACTCGATCAGCACCGGCGTCAGCTGGGCGTCGGCAAACGAGCCGGCGGTCGTCACGCGCAGCATGCCGGCCGGCTCGCGCTTGCGTTCGGCCGCGATGTGGCGGGCTTCCTCGGCGATGTCGAGCATTTGCCGGCAGGCGGGCAGGGCGGCCAGACCGGCATCGGTCAGGCTGACCTTGCGCGTCGTCCGGTGCAGCAAGCGGGCCTCGAACCAGTCCTCGACGGCGGCGAGATAGCGGCTGACCATGGCAGCCGACATTTCCAGATGCTCGGCCGTCTGCGTCAGGCTGCCCCGATCGGCGACTTCGACAAAGACACGTACAGCGGTCAGGCGATCCATTTCATCGATCCATGCAATAAATAATCAACCGATACGGACTTTATCAATCATTTTGCAAAACTTAAAGTTCGTTCCGTACCGCTTGCTTATTCATTCAAGGAGACCAACATGTCCTACAGTCGCCAACTTGGCCGCTTCGTTTTCCCCGCCCTGATCACGCTTGGCGTTGTTGCCGCGAGCGGCGCCCGCGCCGAAGTCGCCGCGCCGCTCAGCATCACGACCTATAACGCCGACGCCAACAGCTTTCACGTCAATGCCGTGGTGGTCAGCGGCAAGCGCGAAGCGGTCGTGATCGACAGCGGCTTTACCCGTGCCGATGCGCTGCGCATCGCCGCCAATGTGCTCGATAGCGGCAAGACGCTGAAGACGATCTTCATCAGCAATGCCGACCCCGACTTCTATTTCGGCGCCGAAGTGCTGAAAGGCATCTTCCCGCAGGCGCAGGTGCTGACCACCCCGGCCGTGCGCGCCAAGATCGAGGCCAAGCTGGCCGGCAAGCTCGCCTTCTGGGGCCCGAAGATGGGCGTCAACGCACCGCAGAAGCCGATCGTGCCGGACCTGCTGCAAGGCAACACGCTGAGCGTTGATGGCGAAAGCATCGAAGTGCGCGGCACCGGCGGCGAACTCGCGCATCGCCCCTATGTGTGGATTCCGTCAATCCGGACCATCGCCGGCAATATCGCCATTTTCGGCAATTTGCACGTGTGGACCGCTGACACCCAGAAAGCCAGCGAACGTAAGGCCTGGATTGCCCAACTCGATGAAATCGAGGCGCTCAAACCGGTGACGGTCGTGCCCGGCCACATGACTGCCGGCACGGCGCTGGATACGAGCAACATCCGCTATACCCGCGAATACCTGCAACGCTTCGAAGTGGAAGCGGCCAAAGCCAAGACCGGTGCCGAGCTGATCGATGCGATGAAGAAAGCCTACCCGAACGTCGGCGAGGGCCTCGCACTCGAGATCGGCGCCAAGGTGAACAAGGGCGAAATGAAGTGGTAATCGGCCCCGCCTGGCCCGCTTTGCCCCGACAGGTGCTGCGAGCCAGGCAAGCCGGCTTTTATCCCGCAAAACACATTGATTGGAGTCCCGAATGAGCACCCTGCATTACATCTACGACCCGCTCTGCGGCTGGTGCTACGGCGCCGCGCCGCTGGTCGCGGCGGCACGCGAAATCCTCGCCGTTCAGGCACACGGCGGCGGCATGATGACCGGCGCCAACCGCCAGCAGGTGACGCCGCAACTGCGCGCCTACGTCAAGCAGCACGACGCGCGCATCGCGCAACTGACCGGCCAGCCCTTTGGCCCGGCCTACGCTGACGGCCTGCTGCACGCCAGCGGCGTCGTACTCGATTCAGAACCGCCCACGGCGGCCATCCTGGCCGCCGAAGCGATCGCCGGGCGCGGGCTCGACATGCTGGCGCAACTGCAGATCGCGCATTACGTCGAAGGCCGGCGGATTGCCGAAGCAAGCACCCTGAACGAAGTCGCCGGCGAGCTCGGCCTCGACACGCAGGCCTTTGCCGCCGCCTTTGCGCAACAATCCGGCGCCGCTGTCCAGCGTCACATCGAGGAAACCCGGCATTTGATGGCCGAAGTGGGCGCCCGCGGCTTTCCCTGCTTCGTGCTCGAAACTGATGGCGTCTTGCAGCGCATCGACATCGGGGGCTACCTGGGCCAGCCGCAAGCTTTTCAGGATTGGTTGCGCGGCCAGGTTTCGGGGGCGAAGGGCGGGAATGCGGGTGATGCGCCGGTCTGCGACATTAATGGCTGTGGCGTCTGAAGCGGAGAGAGGGCTAGATGGTTGGTGGCTGGTTCTCGGCCGGAGCTGACATTGGATTGTCTCGCTGGCAACGTCAGCAATTTTGGGGACTCCTGACCGTTGAGTCCCCTGTCGGGGTCGCAGCGATTTTTGTTAGCATCGCCCTTGCCTCAACTGACATCCGAATTGACAGATAAGGCGCAGCAATAGAGAGCACTGTAGCGACCTTCGCCAGTCCGTTTAGAGAGTTGTCCACACATGAAGCCTTAATTGCGGGAATAGCCATCCGGGGGGCTGCGAAAGCAAACTGCTGATTATCGACCGCAAAAAGCCATTTCCTGATTGCCAACGTTTCAGCATCTAGTTCAATCCATCGCTTTACTGGTTCAAGAGCATTCAGAAGCCGGAAGGATATCTTCCATAATTCATCCGCCGAAACGGGACCATGGTGTAGCGCAACCAACCCAGCACCAAGCTTCTGGCATAAAGATTCATCGGCCGAGCAGCCTTCAAGAACATCCAAAAACTGCGCGACTTCGCTGGGTAATGGAGCTAGTGTGGACAAATCTGCTCGCCACTGCTCAACGGGGAATGATTGGTCGGGATGGCGAGCCAAACAATTCACGCAGGCAGCCAAGAATATTTGATACGTTAGCCCCCAATTTCCCGGCTTTCTCCAGTAATCCTCCGGCAGTGGTGGGATTTCCCCAAGCTGCCAGCCGTCCTCTTCGCGCTCTTCAATCCTGAGTGCTTTGGAGTAATGCATCGCCTCGTGCATTCGTACATACGCTGAGACCAAACCATCCCAAGGGGGGGTTTTTAGGGCAGCCTCAAACGCTACAGTTCGCTGGTATCCCGCAACGAAGAGAGGCTGCTCTGCCTCGGAGAATTTGTCTGCATGTGTCCGAATTCCGCAATCTAGGCCAAGCGCTTGTTCGGTACTACGCAGAAGCGCCCAAGCTCCCGATATCGCGACAATCCTATGGCTCTTAATTCCCTCATGCGGTTCCTGGTTACTACACATTCCGGGGCGCGGTTCGGCTATATGCTCTGATCGCTCCTTGACCGCTTCAAGGTGAATCCAAGTTACGCAATGGCGAACTGTGGCGTGGAGATTGCGCAGTTTGATGTCGTCTGTAACCGGGACAGGTTCCAGTAATTCAAGCGTATTTGCAAACCTAGAAATGCTCTGTTGCTGCTTGCCTTGCTTCCAGTAGCCGAATGCAGCGTCAGCCATCAAGCCAATACCCATGGGTTTCTGCACAGTCGACTTCAATGCGCGTTGGGATCCCGTTTCGAAGAATTCCGTCGCACGTGCCCAGTTTCCAAGATTTGCGGCCGCTATCCCGGCATGGCGGCAGGTATACACGTACTCGACATTCGAGAGTCCTGGCAAGGACAACGCTTTTCCGGCAATAGGTATTGCATCCAGCTCGCGTTTTGCATGGAAGAGCACCTTGGCTCGCTGGTTGACCAGGTTTGCAATGTTTGGAAATTCGGCCTCAGCTTTATCGAGCACTGCCAATGCGTTCTCAGCAGAATTACCGTACTCATCGTGTATGACTGAGGTCGCAACCTGGCATGCCTGAACAATTTCATTGGCTCCCCAGCACCGCGATGTTAGTTCGACAGTCTTAAGTACGGTTAAAGCTTTGCCGACATCAAGCAATCCATCTTTTACATCGGACCACCAAGCATTTCCAATGAGGAGGGAGGCAAAACAAATATCCGAATCGCATACACCAAGAAGCAAATCACGCTTGTCCTTAGGGAGTTCATCTAGGGATGCAACGAGTGCCTCAAGATCATCTAGCCCACTCAAACGAACTGCTTGGTAGGAGAACAGCAGTTGCTCCGGCCGGTCGCTTCCTATGCGAGGCATCCCAGGTGGACGATTCCGCCCCAGATTTGCATAAATATCCTTCAGGTCTGGTGTCGTCGCCGTATCGATCAAGCAGGACAACATCCGAACAACGGTTTGCGACGGAATATGAATGTCGATCGTATTTAAGACAACCCCATAGACCATCGCCTCGGACATCTTCTTCAGGCTGGAGTCTTCCATTGCCGCCAGAAGCTCTTCCAGACGATCGACAATCTTTAACGCATTCTCCGTATTGACTGATGAGGTGACGAATCTGAATTGAGCCAAACGGAGCAACAAATCAACGTTCGGATTTTCTTCGACGATCCGCTGGCCGGCTTCCAGAGCAAGATGCGGGAACCACGTCATCGCATCATATAGCAGGCCAATATGCTCGCCATCTTCCAAGACAATGCCATTAGCAATCGCCGCCAATGTTGCTAGGTCTTTCGCCATGAATGCATGGAAGAATGCGGTGGCGAGTTCATACTGATTTAGGGTGCGCCTGCCAAGGTAGTTTTGCGCTATCGCAACGTGGACAGCTTTAATTTCGCCGGGCGGCAGAACTGTCTCAGCAGCCCCTCCAAGCAGGGGAGATACTCGGAAGCGATTTTCATCTTCTCGCTCAATCCACGGCCCAACAAGGTGGTCAAATGCTTCTCCGGCCAATGGAATCGCTTGCGGGGCATTCGCGACAGCAATGACTGTTTGTCGAGAAAACGACCCAATTATCACACTTAAGCGGTACGCCAGCGTACGCGTTGCGTCGCTGGGGAATTGCTCAAGCAATCGCTGGCGCGCCTCCTGGCGAACCCTTGTTATGTCCTCACTTCCGGTTAAGTCGGAAAGCGTTACTGGCGGCCAACCTTGGGCACTTAGGGTTCGTACTCTCGCATGAACCAATTGAGGATGCCCATACGTGGACAGGAAGATGACACGCGCCCACCCCTCCCGCAGTCTGCTGTCGGATAGCCCATGTTCCAAAAGCAAATGATTGACCTCAGACTCGTCGAAGTACGGAACCGGTACCTCGCAGTCGGTTGTCAGCCATAATTTGGGGAAAAGCTGCAAAGGCGGTCGAGCAATGCCCGTAATCAGGACAAGGCCATCTCGTTGCGCTACCGCAAAGATAAGAGCAACGAACTCCCGCTCAAATTGAGAGATACGACCGAGTTCAACGTCATCAAGAACCATAAGGATAGGATCGTCGACGGATTCGATCTCGTATGTTGCTCTTGTTAGCCCCTCCCGAACTTGTTCAGGGGAACGCCCGCGAAATCCTGCCCAAAGCCATGCGCCACCGATCTCTTCTGTGACTAACGAGGCTAGGTTTGTCTTTCCGACACCGCTACTCCCGTAAAGGAAAACAGTCTTTGTCGACTTTAATAGTGCCGCAATTCGACTAACAAGATTGGCCCGGCCAATTGCGCCCCTGACCCTGGGGAGAGGGGTACCCAAGCTAGGTGGCATCGCCGCGAGGCGCGCAATCTCACCGGCCTCTTGCATCCTAAAAGTCAACTGCATAGCACCGGAATTTTGCATGGCGTCCAGGGCGCCACGAGGAATCACCTCACTTGTCGCTTCATCGAAAGCGCTTAGAAAATCGCCATAGTAAAGTTGCTTCAACCCATCTTTTGTTAGAAGGTCGGCGACTCTTTTAAGAAGATGTGGGAGCGCATGGGTCGAATAGTGAGTGTTAATGCCCCGTTTCGCCCCATGCACTTTCAGCTTGTTTTCAATTACATATTGGAGTGCCGCTGTGTCTTTTGAACCCAAGTCCCACTGAATGCGGGCAAGGAGGCGATCGCATAGAGCGACTGCTGAAGCCGAACGAATGAACTCGAGCAGAGCTTCATCGAGGGGTAACGTGAGGAAAAACTGGCGCAGACTCTCACCGTCCGTCGCGCCGTGAGCAGTGGAACGCCAATACTCCAGTCCACATCTATCCGATCCAAACGGGGCGCCTTGCTCGCAACCAGCCTCCGCTGTGCTGAGGAAGCGGAGGGTAACTTGAAAATCGGTATTGCTCCGTTGGTGGATCCAAAAGTTATTGATGGCATCGACCACCGCCGATGAACGTAGTGTGACATTACCGGACTGATGTTTGACTTGAGTTGTTACAATTGATAACCCTGACTGAACATCAAAGTCCTCAGCACCTTCCAGAACGAGGACTTCGTTTTCACCGAGGAGCATCCAGGCCAACACGCTTTGGTATATCTGATAGACATACCCACGAATGCTGGCTGTCGCGTCACGATTTGGGATTCCGACAAATTTCGTCATAAATGGTCGCGAATCAAACTCGCCATGCGAGATCCTTTTTGTGGAGGACTAGAGCCGTTATGGAAATTGAGCCAAGCGTTACCGATGGCTTCACAAATGCAGCCATACTTAAAGAAAAGCGCTGCTGTCGATGAAGTTTGGATATTGAATGGTAGCAGGCTGTTGACGTAACGTAACCTATTGACTAATCAGTCGGAGTGCGCGTTCGAACAAGTCGACCGTTTCGTTGACTTATGAACGACTGCTCTCCGCTCCATTGCGGACTACTTCCGCAAGAGCCATCAACGACAGCAAAGGCCGATGAACAGCCTTCTGTCGTCCCGCACTATCCGCAACCTCTCCCCCTAAACCCCATCCTCCAGCCAAACAACCCGTCCTTGCCCAGCCTCATTGAGCCGGGCGATCAAGGCGGGGGCTTCACTTTCCGCCAGCCGGAAAACGCAGTTCACCTGCGCGCCGTGCTCGATGCCGGTCAGGCTTGCTCCGACCGCCTCGATTTCGCGACGCAGCAGGCCTTCCAGCGCGTAGGGCAGTTCGCAACGCAGTTCACGTTGCTTGACGATGGGGATTTTGCGGGCGTCGCGCAGGGCCTGGGCGATGCTGTCGGTGTAGGCGCGCAGCAGGCCGCCGGCGCCGAGCTGGATGCCGCCGTAGTAGCGCACGACGCTGGCGAGCACGCCGTCGAAATCCTGGTGGCGCAGCACTTCGAGCATGGGGCGGCCGGCGGTGCCGCTCGGTTCGCCGTCATCGACCGCGGCCGACTGGCCGCCGGCGAGCAAGGCCCAGCAGACGTGCGCGGCGCCGGGGTGGGCGGCGCGCAATTGGGCGATGACGGCCTGCGCCGCGGCGCGGTCGGCGACCGGTTGCACGCAGCCGAGGAAGCGGCTTTTCTTGATTAGCAGTTCGCTATGGACGGGCGCGGCGAGGGTTTGGGCCATGGGGCGGGAAACAAGGTGAGGGCGGAGGGCGCCGCCATTTTACGCTGCCCGCTTCGCGCGCCTTGTTGCCGGCCGGGTTTGCCCGATTAATCCAGGCTCAGGCTGACTGGCGGTTCGATGCTGACTTCGTCGCAGTTGTTGCCCGGCCCTGAACGGTCGACCACCAGAAAATCGCCAATTTCATTGAGCGCGAGCAGCGGGTGATGCCAGACGCCGGTTGCGTAATTGACGCCCTGGCCGGGCTGGGCGAGGAAGGCGCGCAGGTCGTCCGGGCCGGGCGCCGGGCCGGGGCGGGCGACGACGACCAGGTAGGGCTGGTTGCCGAGCGGCATGAAGGCCTGCGAGCCGAGCGGGTGGCGTTCCATCATGCTGACGGCGAAGGGCAGCGAGCGTGGCTGGCCGCGGAAGATGCTGACGATCAGCTTGCCGTCCGGGCCGGCGTCGAGTCTGGCCAGGTCGTGGTAGCGCTCGGTGTTGCCGCCGTTGATGGAAATCGGCGTTTTTGCGGCGTCGACCGCCATGACGTCGCCGAAGGGCGCGAAGGCGGCAGCGGTCAACGCTTCCGGAACGAGCTTTTTCACCAGGCCACCTTGCCCCACAGGCGCAGGCGCGAGACGCCGCCGTCGGGGATGATGTTGAGGCGCACATGCGTGACCGGGCCGAGGTCGGCGAGGTTGCCGCTGAAGGTGTGGATGGCGTCCATCGAGAGCTTCTGTTCGCTGATCAGGAAGGGCCAGAACATGCTCTGCGTGATCACCGACTGGTCGGTGCCGCCGTCCATGCGCGCCGCCTGCAGCGAGAAGCGGTCGGGGTAGTTGCCCTTGAAGTGGGCGGTGTCGACTTCGATGCGCTCGATGCTGCCGGGCGTGCCCAGTTGCAGGATGCACCAGTCGTTGCCGGGTTCGCGCCGGCGCCGGGTTTCCCAGCCGTCGCCCATGTTGATGCCGCGGCCCGGCGCGATCAGGTTGGCGGCGCAGCCGAAGTGGGCGTCGTTCCAGGCCACGGCGCGGCCGCCGTTTTCCAGCGCGACGAGGTCGTAGATACGTTCCGGCTCGTTGGCATCGAAGACGCCGACCGGCTGGCCATAGACGCGCAGGCGGGCGATGCCGCCATCCGGGTAGATGTTCAGGCGCAGGTGGCTCCAGGTGTCGGTGCTGCTGATTTCGAGCAGGTGATGGCTGTTGCCCGACAAGGTCGTGGACGGCAGGATGCGCGTCCAGCGGGCGTTGGCGAGCACGGCCGGGTCGTCCGATTCGCAATCGGTGGCGTCGATCGAGATGGCCGGCGCGAAGTTGCCGGTGAAGTGGCTGGTGTCGACGTCGAAGCCGCGCACGATGCCGCGCCGGCCGAGCTTGACCAGGCTCCAGTCGTAGCCGGCGGTGCGCTTGCGGCGGGTTTCCCAGCCGTCCATCCATTTGCCGTTGGCGTCGTACTTGCCGGGGATGAACACTGCCGGTTCCGGGTTGAGCAGGCGTTCGAGCGGCGCGAAGAATTCGTCGCTGGCGGCGATGGCGCGCGCGCCGATGCGGGCGTCGGCGAGGTTCACCGAACGGGTCGCCCAGTCGGGCAGGGTGGCGGGGGCGGAAACGATGGGCGCAGCGTCGCTCATAGTGCGGAGTCCTTGCGGTATGGGTGGGTGGCGATCCAGTGGCGGGCGATGTCGAGGCGGCGACAGACCCAGACCCGGTCGTGTTGTTCGATATGGTCGAGAAAGCGTTGCAGCGCCAGGAAGCGGCCGGGCCGGCCGAGCAGGCGGCAGTGCATGCCGATCGACAGCATCTTGGGCGATTCGTCGCCTTCGGCGTAGAGCACGTCGAAACTGTCCTTCAAATACTGGAAGAACGGATCGCCGTGGCTGAAGCCTTGCGGCAGGCAAAAACGCATGTCGTTGGTGTCGAGCGTGTAGGGCACGATCAGGTGCGGCACCGGCGTGCCGTCGCTCTTGGTGACTTCGGTCCAGAAGGGCAGGTCGTCGCCGTAATAATCGCTGTCGTAGAGCAGTCGACCGTCGTCGGCGACCAGACGGCGCGTGTTCGGGCTGTCGCGGCCGGTGTACCAGCCGAGCGGGCGCTGGCCGGTCATCTGTTCGATGACCTCCAGTGCCAGGCGCATGTGCTCGCGCTCAATGGCTTCGTCAACATGCTGGTAGTGGATCCAGCGCCAGCCGTGGCAGGCGATTTCGTGGCCGAGTTCGACAAAGGCGGCGGTCAGTTCCGGGTGGCGTTGCAGCGCCATGCCAACGCCGAACACGGTGAGCGGCAGGCCGCGCTTTTCGAATTCACGCAGGATGCGCCAGACGCCGACGCGCGAGCCGTATTCGTAGATCGACTCCATCGACAGGTGGCGTTCCGGATAGCTGGCCGGGTTGAACATCTCGGAGAGGAACTGCTCGGAGCCGGCGTCGCCATGCAGCACGCAGTTCTCGCCGCCTTCTTCATAATTGAGCACGAACTGCACGGCAATCCGGGCATTGCCGGGCCAGGCGGCATGCGGCGGGCGCGCACCATATCCAATCAGATCACGCGGGTATTCGGTTTTGCGTATATGGCTCATAGCTGCCTCCAACTATACTGCGGCCCATTCTTTTTTCTCGGGAATGCACCATGGAAAATACCCCCGCCAGCCCCTACCGCGACGATATCGTGATCTCCTGGCCGGAGCTGCATCGCGACACGCGCCTGCTCTGCCATCAATTGCTGGAAAAGGGACCGTTCAAGGGCATCATCGCCATCGCCCGCGGCGGCCTGATCCCGGCCGCGCTGGTCGCGCGCGAGCTGGAAATCCGCCTGGTCGACACGATCTGCGCTTCGAGCTACGAGGCGGCTTCCGACGACGCGGCGCAGACTGCACGCAAGGAAGTCAAGATACTCAAGGGCGTCGATCACGATGGCGAAGGCTTTCTGCTGATCGACGACCTGGTCGATACCGGCAACACCGCGCGCGTCATCCGCAAGCTGCTGCCCAAGGCCTATTTCGCGACGCTCTACGCCAAGCCGCAGGGGCGCGAGGTGGTCGATCTCTGCGTCAAGCAGTTCAGCCAGGACAAGTGGATCTACTTCCCCTGGGATATCGACTACCAGTTCGTGCCGCCGATGAAGAAGCATCGCGCTGCTCCGTAATCAGCGGTAACCGCCGGCCGCCCAGGCGGCCAGTTTGGCGCGCTCGGCATCGGTCATTGCGGTGATGTTGCCGAGCGGCATGGCCTTCAACTGCACGGCCTGGGCCAGGATGCGCGGGCCGTTGGCGCGGATGGCGGCCGGATTGTCGAGCAGCACGCCGGCCGGCGCGGCTGGCATCAGCGTTGGTGCGGTGGCGTGGCAACCGGTGCAGCGCGCCGCGATGATCGGTTGAACGTCGGCCAGTTGCGGTGCGGCGGCCGCCGAAACGGCGAGTGGTGCCGGCGCCAGCCAGACGAAGACGGCAAGCAGGATGGCGCCACCGGTCAACGGGTATTGCCAGGCAAAAATGCCCTTGTGCTTGAGATTGAAGAAATGGCGGATGAGCACCGCGGCAAGCATGATCGCCGCCAGCACCAGCCAGGCCTGCTGGTGGTTGTAGGTGAAGGCGTAATGATTCGAGATCATGCAGAACAGCACCGGCAGCGTCAGGTAGTTGTTATGCACGCTGCGCTGCTTGGCCCGCTGGCCGTGGATGGCGTCCGGTACCTCGCCGCGCTGCATGGCGGCGACCGTGGTTTTCTGGCCGGGAATGATCCAGAAGAAGACGTTGCCGCTCATCGTTGTCGCGATCATCGCCCCGACATGCAGGAAGGCGGCACGGCCGGAGAGCAGGTGGGTCAGCACGTAGGCGACGGCAACCACGAAGATGAAATAGAGCACGGCGAAGAGCAGCAGGCTGCGCTTCATCAGCAGCCGGCACAGGCCGTCGTAGACCAGCCAGCCACTGGCCAGCGTTGCCAGGCCGACGCCAATCGCCTGGCCCGGCGTCAGTGCCGCCTTGGCCGGATCGACCATGTAGGTCGCGGCCTGCGAGTAATAGAGCACGCCGAGCAGGAAGAAGCCGGTGATCCAGGTCGAGTAGGACTCCCACTTGAACCAGTGCAGGTCGTCCGGCAGGTTCTTGGGCGCGACCAGGTATTTCTGCGGGTTGTAGAAGCCGCCGCCGTGCACTGCCCACAGCTCGCCGCCGACGCCCTTGGCGATCAGATCGGGATCGCTCGGCGCCTTGAGCGTGTTGTCGAGCCAGACGAAATAGAACGACGAGCCGATCCAGGCGATGCCGACGATCAGGTGCAACCAGCGCAGCAGCAGCGAGCCGATTTCGATCAGGTAAGCGCTGTCCATCAACTGCCCCGGTAGGTCGAGTAGGCCCACGGCGAGACGAGCAGGGGCACGTGGTAATGGCTGGCTGCATCGGCAATGCCGAAGGCCAGGCTGATCCGGTCGAGGAAGGGCGGCTCGGACAACTCGGTACCCAGGGCGCGGAAATAATCGGCGCTGGCGAAAACCAGTTCGTAGGTGCCCGGCGTCAGCGCCTCGCCTTCGAGCAGCGGGGGGTCAAAACGGCCGTCGGCGTTGGTCGTGCCGGCGAGCAGTTGCGTGCGCGTGGCGCCGTCGATGCGGTACAGCGTGAAGGGCATGCCGGCGGCGGGCCGGCCGTTGGCGGTGTCGAGTACATGCGTGGTCAGGCGCCCCATGGGCTTCTCCGGAAACGGAAATGGCGATGGGGCGATTATAGGAAGCCTCGGCCGCCGGCGGGTTTATAAAGGCTATCGGGTTTTCCAGATGAAGGCCGATTTGGTGCCGCTGCGCCCGGCGATATATGAAAGCGCGCAAGATCGTTATATTGCCCGGCGGCTTGCTGGAAGGGGGGCGACCTCCGTAAGCTAGGCCAACGTTCAACTGCCTTCCTTTCCCCATGCTCGAACATCTGACCATAGACAGTCTTTCCCGCCTCGATCGCGCCAGCTTCATGGTCGCCGTCGGTGCGGTCTTCGAGCACTCGCCCTGGGTCATGGAGCGGGCCTGGGAGCGGCGTCCCTTCGCCAACCGTGCGGCGCTGCTCGAGGTGTTGCGTACGGTGCTGGCCGAGGCCGACCGCGGCGAACTGCTCGCCCTGATCAATGCCCACCCGGAGCTGGCCGGCAAGGCGGCAGTGCGCGGTGATTTGACTGCCGATTCGGCGCGCGAACAGGCCGGGGCCGGGCTCAATGCCTGCACGCCGGAGGAATTCGCCAGCATCCAGAAATTGAATTCAGCCTACCGGGAACGATTCGGCTGGCCCTTCATCATCGCGGTCAAGGGACTGGGCCGGCAGGAAATCATCGCGGCGATGGCGGCACGTCTGACGCGCCGGCCGGAAGATGAATTCGCCGAAGCGCTGACGCAAATCCTGCGCATCGCCAGCTTCCGTCTCGACGATTTGATTTCGGCCGAATAAACCCGGTCGACCGCGTCGACCGGGGCAAAATCAGGCCAGGGCGCGCTTCTTGGCGACCGGGGCAACGGCCTGGACGCTGTCAGTCTTGTTGCCGACGCGTTCGCGGATGACATCGACGATCTGCTCGCGGAACCAGCGGCATTCCTCGGAATGGTGCGAACGGTCGTGCCAGAGCAGGTAGAAGCGCATCTTGGGGAACTCAAGCGGCGATTCGGCGAAGCACAGATCGCCCAGCGAGCAGCAGTGCTCGGCAAAGATGCGCGGTGCCGAGAAGATGATGTCGTTCTGCAACAGCACGTAGGGCACCAGATTGAAGTAGGGCACGCTGGCGACGATGTTGCGCTTGAGGCGCTCGCGCGCCAGCTGCATGTCGATGACGCCGCGCTGGCCGACCGCGTAGGGCGTCGGCACCAGGTGCTCTGCATTCAGGTAGTCGTCCTGGGTCAGCTTGTGGCCGGCCAGCGGGTGATCCTTGCGCATCAGACAGACCACGTCGTCGTCAAAGAGCGGTGCCAGGCGCAGGTGTTCGGGCGGCTGCGGCCAGTTGCCGATGACGGTGTCGAGTTCGCCCGATTCGAGGGCGCGGGCGTAGTCGTAATCCGGCCCGAAGGAATGCAGCACGACCTGCGAATTCGGCGCCAGCTTGCGCAGGCGGGCGACGATGTTGCCGATCAGGATGGCGTTCAGGTAATCCGGCGTTGCGATGTTGAAGACGCGTTTCGACTTCATCGGGTCGAAACGCACCTGTTGCAAGCCGATCGCCTCGATCTGGGCAAGCGCGATCTTGACCGGCTCGAGCAGCGACTGGCCGCGCTCGGTCGGCGTCATGCCGTTGCGGCTGCGCACCAGCAACTGGTCGCCGGTGATGTCGCGCAGGCGGCGCAGGGCGGTACTCACCGCCGGCTGCGACTGGTTCAGGCGGCGGGCGGCGTTGGAGACGCTGCATTCGGTGAGCAGCGCATGCAAGACCTGCAGCAGATGCACATCGATGGATTCCCAGGAACAAGTCGTTGCCATTTTTTTCCCTCTGACGATTCGGCGTTGATAGCTGACTTAAGCAATAAGTGCGCCTCATTGTCTGCTGACCGAAAAGTCAGCAATCCAGGCCGGATCGGGGTTTCGGCTAACTCGACATGCTCTTTTTGCGCACCGCTTTTGCGCACTGAAAGCCGCATGCGCCCCAATTCGATGCCTGGTTTTGCGTCGACCGCCTCAGACTGCCAACGCCTGGCGCACGCCGTCTTGCGGCATGGTTTCACCGCGGCCGCGCATGATGAACTCGCCGCGCTCCATCAGCAGGTACTGGTCGGCCAGTGCTTCGGCGAAGTCGTAATACTGCTCGACCAGCAGAATCGCCATTTCGCCGGTGGCGGCGAGCATGCGGATGGCGCGTTCGATGTCCTTGATGATCGACGGCTGGATGCCTTCGGTCGGTTCGTCGAGGATGAGCAGTTTCGGCCCCATGGCCAGGGCGCGGCCGATGGCGAGTTGTTGCTGCTGGCCGCCGGAAAGGTCGCCGCCGCGGCGGTGCATCATCTGCTTGAGGACCGGGAACATCTCGAAAATGCGTTCGGGAATCTTCGTGCTGCCCGGCTTGGTGGCGAGGCCCATCAGCAGGTTTTCCTCGACGGTCAGGCGCGGGAAGATCTCGCGCCCTTGCGGCACGTAGCCGATGCCGGCCTTGACGCGTTCGTGCGGCGGCAGGTTCGTGATGTCCTTGCCATCGAAGGTGATGCTGCCGGATTTTGTCTTGACCAGGCCCATCAGGGATTTGAGCAGGGTGGTCTTGCCGACGCCGTTGCGGCCGAGGAGGGTGGTGACTTCGCCGGTTTTGACCTCGAAGGAGAGGCCACGGAGGATGTGGCTGCCGCCATAGGCTTGGTTGAGGGTGTCGATTTTCAGCATGGTGGGGTTCTCCGGCTCAGGTGTTTGGTTCGCGTGGCGTTTTGCTTGTAGTCTCGGCTACGGTGGGGTTTGTGCTCGTTTTACGTTGGGGTTCCGCCTTGCGGGCGGGCGTACTTTCTTTTGCTTCGCCAAAAGAAAGTAGCCAAAGAAAAGGCGCCCCCCGGGTCAGCGCCGGGCTGCGCCCGGTCCCTTGCGCTACTCGGTTGTCCGGGCGGCTTGCTAAACTCGCCTGCGGCTCGGACAGACGCAAGCCGAAAGCCCCCGGCCAGCCTGCGTTGCTCAGCGCCTCTCAGGGGGACCCGAAAGGCGTCGCCGCCGAACCGGTGGAGATGGTTTTGACCTGTTTCGAGCGGTCGACCGCTAAAAAGCGGCATTTTCTGTTCCTGGGCAGAGCCGTTGTTCCGAGACGTTTTTGGGGTCCCCATGAGAGGCGCTGAGCAACGCAGAAAACGGCGGAAAGAGGGCGAGGACTGTCTGAGGGGCGTAGCCCCGAGTTCCGCAGCCCCCGCCGGTTTCGAGTAGCGCAAGGAACCGGCGAAGCCGGCGCCGACCCTGGGGTCGCCTTTTCTTTGGCTACTTTCTTTTGGCGAAGCAAAAGAAAGTACGCCCGCCCGCAAGGCGGAACCATCACGCCAAACAAGAACAACATCTTCCGTAGGCGAGACGCCTGGCAGGGCGGAACCCAGCGCCAAATAGTCGAGACTCCCCTCAGCGCCCAAGATAAACCTCAATGACGCGTTGATCATTCTGCACCGTCGCCAGATCGCCCTCGGCCAACACCGAGCCTTCGTGCAGCACAGTCACCAGCCCCCCAAGCTTCTCAACAAACGCCATATCGTGTTCAACAACCACCAGCGAATGCTTGCCGGCGAGCGAAACGAACAACTCCGCCGTCCGCATCGTCTCGTCGTCGGTCATGCCGGCCACAGGTTCATCCAATAACAACAGCTTCGGTTCCTGCATCAGCAGCATGCCGATTTCCAGCCACTGCTTCTGGCCATGCGAGAGCAAGCCGGCCTGCCGATCAGCCTCCTTGTCCAGCCGAATTAACCGCAAGGTTTCGGCAATGCGATCCCGCTCGTCGCCGGCCAGCCAGGCCATCAGGCTTTTCCATACGCGCTTGTCGGTCTTCATCGCCAGTTCAAGGTTTTCGAAGACGGTGTGCTGCTCGAAGATGGTCGGTTTCTGGAACTTGCGGCCGATGCCGACGTGGGCGATTTCCGGTTCGGTCAGGCGGGTCAGGTCGATCGACTGGCCGAAGAAGGCCTTGCCCGAATCGGGCCGGGTCTTGCCGGTGATGACGTCCATCATCGTCGTCTTGCCGGCGCCGTTGGGGCCGATGATGCAGCGCAGTTCGCCGGCATTGATTTCGAGGTTCAGGTTGTTGAGCGCCTTGAAGCCGTCGAAGCTGACGGTGATGTCTTCGAGGTAGAGGGCGACGCCGTGCGACAGGTCGAGCTCGCCGGTCACCAGGTGGCCCATCTGGTCGGCGCCATCGCTGCCCTCGGGGCGGTCGTCTTGCCAGGTTTCGAGGGTGTTCATGCGGCGGCTCCTTTGCGGCTTTCGTACTTTTCCATCAGTTTCTTCCACAGGCCGACCAGGCCTTGCGGCAGCATCAGCGTCACGACGATGAACAGCAGACCGAGGAAGAACAGCCAGTATTCGGGGAAGCTGACCGTGAACCAGCTCTTGGCGAGATTGACCACGAAGGCGCCGATGATCGGCCCGATCAGCGTGCCGCGCCCGCCGACCGCGACCCAGATGGCGATTTCGATGGAGTTGCCGGGGCTCATTTCGCTCGGGTTGATGATGCCGACCTGCGGCACGTAGAGCGCGCCGGCGATGCCACAGAGCACGGCCGAGATGACCCAGATCGTGAGCTTGTACCAGAGCGGGTTGTAGCCGATGAACATGACCCGGTTTTCGGCGTCGCGGATGGCGGTCAACACGCGGCCGAACTTGGATTTGACCAGCCAGGCGGCGAAAACCAGGGTCAGTGCGAGGGCGATGGCAGTCAGGCCGAACAGCACCAGCCGGGTTTCCGATGAGGTGACGCTGTAGCCGAGTACCCGCTTGAAATCGGTGAAGCCGTTGTTGCCGCCAAAGCCGGTTTCGTTGCGGAAGAAGAGCAGCATCGCGGCGTAGGTCAGCGCCTGGGTGATGATCGAAAAATAGACGCCCTTGATCCGCGAACGGAAGGCGAAGTAGCCAAATATGAAGGCAACCAGCGCGGGCACGGCCATGACCAGGAAGGCGACCCAGCCGAAGCTGTCGCTGCCGACCCAGAACCAGGGCAATTCCTTCCAGTCGAGGAAGACCATGAAGTCCGGCAGATCGGCGCCGTAGGAGCCGTCGCGGCCGATCTGGCGCATCAGGTACATGCCAAAGGCGTAGCCGCCGAGCGCGAAGAACAGGCCGTGGCCGAGCGACAGGATGCCGCCGTAGCCCCAGATCAGGTCCATGGCCACGGCGACCAGCGCGTAGCACATGATCTTGCCGATCAGCGTGATGGCGTAGGTCGAGACGTGGAAAGCGCTGTCTTCCGGGAAGCCGAGGTGGAGGACGGGCACGACGACCAGCGCGAGGGCGAGGAAGATGCCGAGGGCGATCCAGCTCTTTTTGTCGAGGGAGGACAGGATGCGGAGGGTGAGGGGCTTACGCATGGTGGCTCCGGGCAATATCTGGGCAAACGGCAACCCCTCCCGGCCTCCCCTTTTCAGGGGAGGAGCAAAGCGTCAAGCACGAGGCGTTTGTCACCCCCCCTGACAAGGGGGGGCTGGGGGGGGTTTGGGGTTGAATTCCAAGTATCAAAAACATGTCCATAGCCTTACTCGACGAAGCGACCCTTGAGGGCGAAGATGCCCTGCGGCCGTTTCTGGATGAAGATGATGATGCAGACGAGGATGCTGATCTTGGCGATGACCGCCCCGGCCCAGCCTTCGAGCAACTTGCTGAAGATGCCCAGGCCAAGTGCCGCCCAGACCGCGCCGGCGAGTTGTCCGACGCCGCCGACCACAACCACCATGAAGGAATCGACGATGTAGCCCTGGCCCATGTCCGGGCCGACGTTGGAAATCTGCGACAGCGCCACGCCGCCCAGCCCGGCGATGCCGGCACCCAGCGCGAAGGCCATGGTGTCGATGCGCGCCGTCGGCACGCCGACGCAGCCGGCCATCGGTCGATTCTGCGTCACGGCGCGCACGAACATGCCGAGCCGCGTCTTGTTCATCAGCACCCAGACGAGGAAGAGCACGAACATGGCGAAGCCGACGATGATGATGCGGTTCCACGGCAGGATCAGGTTGGGCATGATTTCGATGCCGCCCGACATCCAGCTCGGGTTGGACACTTCGACGTTCTGCGCGCCGAACAGCACGCGCGCCGACTGGATCAGGACCAGCGACAGGCCCCAGGTGGCGAGCAGGGTTTCCAGCGTGCGGCCGTAGAGCCAGCGAATCACCGTGCGTTCCATGAGCACGCCGACCATTGCGGCGGCAAAGAAGGCGACCGGGATGGCGGCCGGCAGATACCAGTCGATGGCGTCCGGGAAGTAGGCGCGGAACAGCGTCTGCATGCCGTAGGTGGCGTAGGCACCGACCATCAGCAACTCGCCGTGCGCCATGTTGATGATGCCCATGACGCCGTAGGTGATGGCCAGCCCGAGCGCGCCGAGGAGTAGGATGCTGCCCAGCGACAGACCGGAGAAGGCGCGGCCGACGTTCTCGGCGATGGCCAGCCGGCTGTCGATGGCCTTGACCGCGGCGATGGCTTCATAGCGCACCTTGTCGTCGGGTTCGCCGGCCTTTTCGGTGAGCGGCAGCAGGACGCTCTTGATGGTTGGCGACGAGGTTTCGGCCAGCGCCTTGACGGCGGCCAGGCGGGCGGCCGGATCGGCGTTGCCGAGATTGGCCTGGGCGTAAGCGAGGGTCAGCAGTGCCTTGATTTCGGCGTTGCTTTCCTTCTCCAGCGCCCGCGCCAGCAACGGCGCCATTTCCGGCGTCACCTGGCTTTGCAGCTTCTGGGCCGAGGCGAGGCGGACGCTGGCGTCGGTGTCGAACAATTTGAGCGCGGCCAGCGCGCTGGCCAATTCGCCGCGAATCCGGTTGTTGACCGTTGGCGACTCCGGGCTGGCCGGCATCTTGACCACTTCACCCGTCGTACCATCAAAGGCCTTGTCGCCATCGATGATGACGACCTTGTCGCCGGCCAGGAACAGGCTGTCTTCGGCCATGGCCTTGAGGACGCGCACGGCGTCCGGGTCGGCGGTCTGGGTCAGTTGCCGGATGGCGGCGACTTTTTCGCTGGAGTCCTCGGCCGCCAGCTGGCGAACCTGCGCCGGATCAAGCGCAGCCCAGGCCGGCAGCGTGCCGGCACAGAGCAGGAGGGTGAAAAGGATTTTTGTCATCAACGTTCCGTTCGCAATTGTTGCGGTGCAGCGACAGATTACGGACGGGACGGCGGATCAGGAATACGGCGAATTGCGTAGGGTGGGGCCCTGCTGAGTATCTCCCGACAAACCGGGGGCTCCCTTGCTAAGCTAGGCCGGGGTGCTTGCTGTATTTGCGGCCGGGTTTCGCATCTCCGGCGCTGTTTCCGGCGTAGCGCAGACGACGCGGTTGCGACCTTGGGTCTTGGCCGCGTACATCGCCAGGTCGGCCCGGTGCATCAGGCTGGACAGGCTCCGATCCTCCTCTTGCAGCAAGGCAATGCCGATGCTGACCGTGGGTTGTACCGGGTGTCCCTGGAGATTCAGACGCAAGTCTGCCGTTGTCTGACGCAGGCGTTCGGCCGTGTCGATTGCGTCGCTCAGCGTCGTCTCGGGCAGGAGCAGGGCGAATTCCTCGCCGCCCAGCCGGCCCAGGCAGTCGCCGCTACGCAAATGCCGGGTAAAGGCATTGACCACGGCAACCAGCACTTCGTCGCCGGCCAGGTGTCCGTACTGGTCATTGACCTGCTTGAAGTGATCGAGATCGATGATCAGCAGGGCCAGCACCTGCGGGGTGCGCTGCGCTGTCTGCAACAGCTGTTCGGCGGCGGTCAGGAAATAGCGGCGATTGATCAGGCCGGTCAGGGCGTCGCGCGAGGCTTGCGACTCAAGTTCGCTGATCAGTATTTCGTTGCGTTGGCGCAGTTGCAAGGCCTCGGTTGCGTAGGCATTTATTTGCCGGGCAACCTGGATCATCAGGGCGCTGAAGCCGGCGCCGAGCAGGCAGAGGCCGATGTTGAACAGGCCAGGGTCGAGTAGCGGCGGGCCGAGCAGGGCGAGAATCGGGAAGATCATGTCGAAGGCGAGCATGCGCAGGTGGGCATTGCTCATCGAGGTGGTCAGCGCGATCAGGCCGATGTGCACCAGCATGATGAAAACCAGGCTGGGAAAACTGCCTTGTTGCCAGGCCCAGAAAACCAGCGACGACCAGGCCAGCATGTGGGCGCCGTGGGCGAGGGCAATGCGCCGGACCCAGTGCGTTTCGTCGCCCGGCGCGGCCTTGCTGCACTTGAAAGCGCGATAGACACGAATGTAGTTGGCGATGATCAGAAGTTCTGCAATCGCCCAGCTGGTCGCCCATGCAACGGGCACCCAGTTGGTCAGCATCGCGGCGACAACCAGGGTCAGTGGCGGTGCCAGGTAGCGGTCGTGCAGATGGATATCCACATACAGGTGCAACTGGGCCAGCCGGATGTCGGTCCGGGTGTCGGTCGTCATGGGGACTGGGGTTGATCAGGTCTGTGCATGGACCGACTATGCCTGATCGAGATGTTCCTGTCATCGTTTGACAATGTCACAGCTGGCAGGTAAGCCGCACGTAAAAAAGGGGGCCGAGGCCCCCGTTTCTGCGACTGACAGTAGCTCCGGATTACTTCATTTCCGGCTCGTCCTTCTTCTTGTCGTTGCCGGCGATGAACGGGCTCCACGGCTGAGCCTTGACCGGGCCGGGCGTCTTCCAGACGACGTTGAACTGGCCGTCGGCCTTCACTTCGCCGATGAATACCGACTTGTGCAGGTGGTGGTTCTTTTCATCCATCTTGGAGAGGATGCCGCTCGGTGCCTTGAAGGTCTGGCCGGCCATGGCGGCGATGACCTTGTCGGTGTCGGTCGACTTGGCCTTCTCGACGGCCTGCTTCCACATGTGGATGCCGATGTAGGTGGCTTCCATCGGGTCGTTGGTGACGACCTTGTCGGCGTTCGGCAGCTTGGCCTTCTTGGCCCAGTCGCGGTACATCTTCACGAACTTGTCGTTTTCCGGGTTCTTGAGCGACATGAAGTAGTTCCACGACGCCAGGTGGCCGACCAGCGGCTTGGTATCAACGCCGCGCAGTTCCTCTTCGCCAACCGAGAAGGCGACGACCGGCACATCGGTGGCTTTCAGGCCGGCGTTGCCGAGTTCCTTGTAGAAGGGCACGTTGGAGTCACCGTTGATGGTCGAAACCACGGCGGTCTTCTTGCCTTCGGAGGCGAACTTCTTGATCTTGGCGATGATGGTCTGGTAATCGCTGTGACCGAACGGCGTGTAGTCTTCCATGATGTCGGCGTCAGCAACGCCCTTCGATTTCAGGAAAGCGCGCAGGATCTTGTTGGTGGTGCGCGGATAGACGTAGTCGGTGCCAAGCAGCACGAAGCGCTTGGCTTCGCCGCCGTCCTTGGACATCAGGTATTCGACGGCCGGGATGGCTTGCTGATTGGGTGCGGCGCCGGTGTAGAAGACGTTCTTCTCAAGCTCTTCGCCTTCGTACTGGACCGGGTAGAAGAGCAGGCCGTTCAGTTCCTTGTAAACCGGCAGCACCGACTTGCGCGACACCGAGGTCCAGCAGCCGAAGGTCACGGCAACCTTGTCCTTGGTCAGCAGCTGGCGGGCCTTTTCGGCGAACAGCGGCCAGTTGGAAGCCGGGTCGACGACGACCGGCTCGAGCTTCTTGCCGAGTACGCCGCCGGACTTGTTGATTTCGTCGATGGTCATCAGCACGGTTTCCTTGAGCGCGGTCTCGGAAATGGCCATGGTGCCGGAGAGGGAATGCAGCACGCCGACCTTGATGGTATCGGCGGCGTGGGCCGTCATGCCGATGGAAGCCAGGGCGGCGGAGAGTACGGTTGCCTTGATGAAGTTGCGACGATTGCTCATGGAAGCTCCTCGGTTTGGGGGTCTGGTCTTACTGCGTTGTTGCAGTGCAGCGCCAGATTAAGGAGCGGGCGGTTTTGGCGGAATACGTTAGATTGCGTAGGTCGATGGATATGCCTGTCGGCAGTATTTTCTTATCAGCGATTGGTAGAACGGCGTCATCGTTGTTTCGTTAATCTGTAACCTGGCTGGCGTAGTCTGGCGTTCTTTTCCAGGCGCCGGCAAGAAGCGCCGAACCGCGCGATTCGATTCGCGATTTGCGGAGCGAGACATCATGAATATCAACCAGCAGCCGATTCCCGTCGTGCCCCACTTGCCGCCCGTCGTGCGCGTGGCGGCCCCGCGTTTTGTAGCCCTTCCGGCAACGCAGCAGGGGCGCGATCCGGCGCGCGAAGCGCTGGCCCGCCTGCAGGCCAGCCGGCAGCAAACCGACTTGTAAGCTGGCTCAGCCGCCACGCATCTTGCTGGTCGCCAGATTCGCCGCCGCAGTGCGGGTCTCGACGCCGAGTTTCTCGAAAACATGCTCCAGATGCTTGTTGACCGTGCGCGGGCTGTTGCCGAGGATGTCGCCGATGTCGTTGCTGGTCTTGCCCTGAGCGACCCAGTAGAGCACCTCGGCTTCGCGCTGGGTCAGGCGGAAGGCGGCGATCAGCGATTCGATGGCGGAGGCGTCGTTTTCCTCGCGCAGCACGACCAGCCATTCGTCGTCGCCGGTCTGGTCGTGGAAGGAAGCGAGCAGGCGGCGGCTGCCGTTGGCGCAGAGCAGCGGGCCGGGCTCGCGGTTGTCGCGGCGCGCCTTGTGGGCGCCGGCGATCCAGTTCAGGAGTTCTTCCGGGGCGACGTCTTCCGGGTTGGCGAAGTAGTCGTTGAGCAGCTTCCTGGCCAGCGGCGTCTGCCAGACGATGCGGCTGTCGGCGGCGCGCACCGCCACCGTGGCCTGGCCGAAGGCGTCGAGCGCCGTCCGCGCCTGCTTCATCTGGCGGGCGTTCTGCATGTGCGCGGCGATGCGCGCCAGGACTTCCGGCGGACGGATCGGCTTGGTCACGTAATCGGCGCCGCCGGCCGCGAAGGCGGCGACGACATGCTCGGTTTCGGTGAGCCCGGTCATGAAGACGATGGGAATGTGCTGCGTCGAGAAATCGGCCTTCAGCCGGCGCGCCACCTCGAAGCCGTCCATGCCCGGCATCAGCGCGTCGAGCAGGATCACGTCGGGCAGGCTCTGGCGGGCGCGTTGCAGCGCCGATTCGCCGTTGGTCGCGACAAGCACGGTGTAGCCGGTGTCGTCGAGTGCGTCATGCAGTAGCGAGAGATTTTCCGGTACGTCATCGACGATCAGCACGATGTCCGAAATGGTATTGGCGATGGGCGGCGTACGGTCGACGGTCGTCATGGGCGCATTTTCCTGAGAATTTCCTTCATCGCATCGAACTGGAACTGGCGCGCCAGATCGCGCAGGACGCGGACGAACTCGCCGTGTTGCGGGTCGAGGCGTTCGATTTCGGCGAGCTTGTTGAGCATGCCGCGCAGGTAGCCGAGGTTGATCAGCTCGTCGAGCGCCGCCAGGTGGCTGGCGTCGGGCGCGATCAGCGGTGGCGGTTCGGCCGGCGCGGCAACCGGCGGCGGGCTGTCGGCGGTGATCCATTCGAGTTGCAACTGGCGGCCGATCCAGTCGAGCAGTTCATTGACGCGCAGCGGCTTGACGATGAAATCCTGCGGCGCGATGCCGACATCGTTGTCCAGGCCCTTGTCGAAGGCATTGGCCGAAAGGATGGCGATGTGGGCGTCGCTGAGGCCTTGCTGGCGGATGCGGCGGATGGTTTCCCAGCCGTCGATGCCGGGCATGCCGAGATCCATGAAAATCAGGTGCGGCGCGAAGCGCGGAACGCTGGCCAGGCATTCGTAGCCGCTGGCCGCCTGTTCGACGATGAAGCCGAGCGGTTCGAGCACGCTTTGCAGCATGTCGCGATCGACCTTTTCGTTATCGACGACGAGGATGCGCCGGCGCACGCCGACATAGCCGATGCGGTTGAGCCGGCTCAGTTCGCGCGCTGCCTGGCGGGCATGCACCTGCGGCAGGAAGAGGCGGATGCGGAACAGCGTGCCCTCGCCGGGCGTGCTGCTCAGCTGCATTTCGCCGCCCATCAGGTCGGTCAGCATGCGGGCGATGGTCAGGCCGACGCCGCTGCCGCCGGCCTGCACGCTGCTGCCGCGCACGAAGGGTTCGAAGATGCGCTCGAGGTCGGCGGCAGCGATGCCGGGGCCGCTGTCGCGAATCTCGAAGACGGCCATCTCGCGCCGGCATTCGACCTTGAAGGAGACGCCGCCGCGCACGGTGAACTTGATCGCGTTGCCGAGCACGTTGATCAGGATCTGGCGCAGGCGTCTTTCGTCGGCGCGGACGATGGCGGGAATCTCGCCGCTCGGCTGGTAGTCGAAGGACAGCCCCTTGTTGCGCGCCTGCAATTCGAACATGCCGACGATCTGCTGCAGGAAGTCGGGGAAGTCGAGCGGCTTGACCTCAAGGGTCAGCTTGCCGCCCTCGATGCGCGCGATGTCGAGCGTGCCCTCGATCACCGAGAGCAGGTGGTCGCCGCTTTTGCGGATGACGCTAACCGCCTGCTTGCGGCTGGGCGGAATGTTTTCGTCGGCATCGAGAATCTGCGCGTAGCCGAGGATGCTGTTGAGCGGCGTGCGCAGTTCGTGGCTGATCGCCGTGATGTAGCGGCTTTTCGCCTGGTTGGCCTGTTCGGCGACCTGGCGGGCCTTTTGCAGGGCTTCGTCGGTGCGCTGGTGCGACTCGATTTCCTGGATCAGCAATTGCGTCTGGCGGTTTGACTCTTCCTGTGCGACCTGCCGGCTTTGCTGGGTCAGCACCATCCACCAGGCGACGACGCCGGCGAGCATGAGGAGAGCGGCAAAAGCCTTGATGAACGTATCCTGCAACGCGGCGATGAGCAGCGTCTGTCCGGCCCCGAGGGCGAGCAGTTCGTGCGTGTACAGCACGCCGAGGACGAGCGCCAGGATCGGTACGATGCCGGCCATCAGCAGCAGGTAATGGCCCAGCCCGGTTTCCAGGTAGGGCCGGGCGACCGCCGGCAGCAGGCGGCGCAGCACGCCGTTCCATTGCGCCGCGAGATTGGCCTGCGGCTTGCAAAGGTCGTGGCAGCGGGCGTCGAGCGAGCAGCACAGCGAGCAGATCTGGCCCTGGTAGGCCGGGCAGTGCGCCATGTCCTCGCTCTCGTAATCGCGCTCGCAAATCACGCATTTCTGGACGTCGACCGCTGGCGGCTGGGCCGGGCGCGCCAGGTAATAACGGCCGCCAGTCGCCCAGGCAAGCAGCGGCGAACAGAGCAGGGCGGTGCCGAGCGCGACGAAGGACGCGTAAGGCTGGATCTCGCTGCCGAGCAGGCCGACGAAGGCGGCGATCGAGAGCAGCGAGGCGATACCCATGGCGCCGACGCCGACCGGGTTGATGTCGTAGAGATTGCTGCGCTTGAATTCCATGCCCGGCGGCGACAGGCCGAGCGGCTTGTTGATGACGAGATCGGCGACGACCGCCGCCATCCACGAAATGGCGATGTTGGAATAGAGGCCGAGTACCTGGCCGAGCGCCTGGAAGACGTTGAGTTCCATCAGCAGGAGCGCGATCAGCGTGTTGAAGACAACCCAGACGACGCGCCCCGGATGGCTGTGGGTCAGGCGGGCGAAGAAATTGGACCAGGCCAGCGAGCCGGCGTAGGCGTTGGTGACATTGATCTTCAGTTGCGAGACGACGACGAACAGCGTCGTCGCGGCAATCGCCAGCGTCGTGTTGTCGAAGACATGCGAGAAGCCGATCAGGTACATCTGGTTGGGATCGACTGCCTTCGCCGCTGGCACCGCGTTGCGCAGCGCCAGCCAGGCGAGCAGGGCGCCACCCAGCATTTTCAGGATGCCGGGCACGACCCAGCCCGGACCGCCGACGATGACGCCGAACCACCAGCGGCGCGCGTTGGCCGGCGTCTTTTCCGGCATGAAGCGCAGGTAATCGACCTGCTCGCCCATCTGCGTGACCATGGCGATGCCGACGGTCAGTGCCGCGCCGAACAGGTGCGGATCGAAACCGGGCGGCGCGCCATGTTCGCCGCCGTAACTCCACAGCCCGGCCAGGGCCTGCGGTTCCTCGATGAACAGGAAGGCGTAGGGCAGCACGAGCAGGAACAGCCAGAGCGGCTGCGTCCACGCCTGCAGCTTGCTGATCGCGGTGACGCCGTGGGTGACCAGCGGAATGACGACCAGGGCGCAGATCAGGTAGCCCCAGGCCGGCGGAATGCCGAAGGCGAGTTCGAGCGCGTAAGCCATGATCGCCGCTTCGAGGGCGAAGAAGATGAAGGTGAAACTGGCGTAGATCAGCGAGGTGATGGTCGAGCCGATGTAGCCGAAGCCGGCGCCGCGCGTCAGCAGGTCCATGTCCAGGCCGTAGCGGGCGGCGGTGCTGCTGATCGGCAGGCCGATCAGGAAAATGATCAGGCCGGTCGCGAAAATCGCCCAGAAGGCATTGATGAAACCGGCCTGCACCATCATCGTCGCGCCGACCGCTTCGAGCACCAGGAAGGAAGCGGCGCCGAAGGCGGTGTTGGCAACGCGCATTTCCGACCATTTGCGGAAACTGCGCGGCGTGAAACGCAGGGCGTAATCTTCAAGCGTCTCGTTGGCGACCCAGGTGTTGTAGTCGCGGCGGATCTTGATGACTTTCTGGGTGGCGGCAGCGGGATTCATGGAGAAATTAGAACATGATTTTTCCGCTCGCCGTTTGCCCGGCGGAAGTTTGTTGCGGGGCGTGGCCCTTTTGCGGCACATTGCCCGGCCAGCTTCGTGCAAGTGCGGTGCCGGCGATCAAATCGGTCGATGTTATGATACGGCCCCCGTCATGGCAGGGGCATTTGCTTCCGCCACAGCCTCATGCGACTGACCAAACTCAAACTCGCCGGTTTCAAATCCTTTGTCGATCCGACTGCGGTTGCCCTGCCCGGGCAGCTGGTCGGCGTCGTCGGCCCCAATGGCTGCGGTAAATCCAACATCATGGATGCCGTACGCTGGGTGCTGGGCGAGTCCAAGGCCTCCGAGCTGCGCGGCGAGTCGATGATGGACGTCATCTTCAACGGCTCGTCGAATCGCAAGCCGGTGTCGCGCGCCTCGGTCGAACTGATTTTCGACAATCTGCTCGGCCGCGCCCTCGGCCAATGGACGCAGTATTCCGAGCTTTCGGTGAAGCGCACGCTGACCCGCCAGGGCCAGTCGGACTACTTCATCAACAACCAGAAGGTCCGCCGCAAAGACATCACCGATCTCTTTCTCGGTACCGGCCTCGGCCCGCGCGCCTACGCCATCATCGGCCAGGGCATGATCGCCCGCATCATCGAGGCGCGCCCGGACGACCTGCGCGTCTTCCTCGAAGAAGCCGCCGGCGTGACGCGCTACAAGGAGCGGCGCAAGGAAACCAACGGCCGTCTCGAGGACACGCGCGAAAACCTGCTGCGTGTCGAGGATATTCGCCAGGAACTCGGTAACCAGATCGAGCGCCTCGGCGCCCAGGCCGAAGTGGCGCGCCGTTACCACGCGCTGAACGAACAGCTGGTGCAGCGCCAGCAGATTCTCTGGCTGTTGAAAAAACGCGAGGCCGAGGCCGAACGCCAGCGCCTGTCGCTCGAAGTCGAGCGCGCCACCACCGATCTCGAAGCGCAAAGCGCCGCTCTGCGCGAAACCGAGGCGCGTGCCGAAGCCATGCGCGAGACGCATTTCGCCGCCGGCGACGCCCTGCATCAGGCGCAGAGCGACATGTATGCGGCCAATGCCGAAGTTGCCAAGCTTGAAGCCGAAATCCGCCATCGCCGCGAATCGCGCAGCCAGCTTGAGGCGCGCATCGTCCAGCTCGAAGGGGAACTGGCGCAATGGACGCAAACCGCCGAGCAGTTGGCGGTCGACCGGCAAAAATGGGAAGAAACCGAGGAAATCGCCCGTCTCAAGGTCGAGGAAGCCGCCGAGCGCCTCAACGAACAGATGGACATCGCGCCGCAGGTCGAGGAAGACCACGCCCAGGCGCTCGACGAACTGCAGCGCCTGAAAACCCGCACCGCCAACGCCGAGCAGCGTCTCGAAGTCGAACTGACCAACAAGGCACACGCCCAGCGCGCCCTGCAGGGCATCGTCCAGCGTCGCGAACGCCTGCGCGACGAGGGCGGCGGCCAGAATGCGCCGGATGCCATGGACCTCGCCGAGAAGGAAGAAGAGCTCGACCTGCTGCGCGAGGAACTGGCTGGCGACCAGGATCACCTGCAGCAACTGCAGCAGGAGCTGCCGCAACTCGAAGCCAGCCGCCGCCAAGTGCGCGAGGAACTGCAGCGCATCGAGCGCGAACTGGCCGCCGGCCAGGCGCGCCGCGCCGCGCTTGAACAGATGCAGGCGCGCGTGCGCGACAGCGGCACCTTGCCCGAGTGGTTGCGCCGGCATGGTCTCGATGCCGCCGTGCCGCTGTGGCAGCAGATTCACGTCGAAGCCGGCTGGGAGTCGGCGGTCGAAGCGGTGCTGCGCGAACGCCTCAACGCGATTGCCTGTGCCGACAGCGGCAAGCTCGACGAATGGCTGCACGATCGGCCCGAGGCGCGGCTCAGCGTGATGCTGCCGGCGCCGGCGGATTTGCCTCCGGAAACGGCGTCGACCGCGGCGCATCTCGGCCAGCGCGTGCGCTGCACCGATCCCGAACTGGCCGGCGTGCTCGCCGACTGGCTGGCGCCGGTGCTCACCGCCGAGTCGCTCGATGCGGCGCTTGCCCGACGCGGCGAACTGCGTCCCGGCGAAGTGCTGGTCACCCAGGGCGGCGACCTGATCACCCGCTGCAGCCTGAATTTCTTTGCGCCCGACAAGGGCGAGCACGGCTTGCTCGAGCGCCAGCGGGAAATCGAAAGCCTGGCTGACGGCATTGCCGATTTCGCCGAAAAGGCCGAAGCCGGGCGCGAGCAGGTTGAATTGCTCGACGAGCAATTCAGCGACAAGCAGGAAGAAATCGGCGAAATCCGCCAGTACGTCACCGACCGTCAGCAGCGCGTGCATGCCGTGCAGCTCGAAGTGGTCAAGCTGAGCCAGGCGATCGAGCGCCATCGCGAGCAGCGCGAACGCCTGCAGGAACAGATGGCCGAACTGGCCGAGGAAGAAGAAGCCGAGCGCGAGCGCGAGATGGCGGCGGACGAGAAGATCGCCGAAGTGCGCGACGGCCTCGGCCGCATCCGCGTCCTTGTCGTCGGAGCCCAGTCGCGTCTCGACGAGTGCGAACGGGCAGTGCGTGCCGAGCGCGAGCGCAATTCCGATTTCGACCGCGCCTTGCGCGAGGCGCAGTTCTCGCTGCGCGAGGCGCAGGGCAAGCTGCAGGACGTCTTCGCGCAGCAGGCGACGGCGCAGCGCGAGCTGAACCGGGTCGGCAAGGACTTGGCGCAATGCGCCGAGCAGGTCGAGGCGGCGCCGGCCGACGTCATGGAAGACAACCTGCAGATCGCGCTCGAACTGCGCCAGGAGCGCGAAATGGCGCTGGCCGAAAAGCGCGATGCGCTGGAGGCGGCAACCAACGCGCTGCGCGGCCTCGAAGAACAACGCATGAAGATCGAGCAGGGCCTGGAACCGCTGCGCGTCCGGATCGGCGAGCTCAAGCTCAAGGAGCAGGCGGCGGCGCTCAATACCGAACAATTCGCGCTACAGTTGCTCGAAGCCGGTGCAGACGAGGCAGCCTTGCTGCCTGAATTGGGCAACGCCAAACCGGCCAGCCTGCAGGGTGAAATCACGCGGCTCGGCAACGCGATTACCGAACTCGGTGCGGTCAATCTTGCCGCCTTGCAGGAACTGGACACGGCGACCGAGCGCAAGGGCTACCTCGACATGCAGGCGGCCGACCTCAACGAAGCGATGGAAACCCTGGAAAACGCGATCCGCCGCATCGACCGCGAGACGCGCGACTTGCTGCAAACCACCTTTGATACGGTCAACGGCCATTTCGGGCAACTTTTCCCGGAACTGTTCGGCGGTGGCCGCGCCGAGCTGGTGATGACCGGCGAGGAGATCCTCGATGCCGGCGTGCAGGTCATCGCGCAGCCGCCGGGCAAGAAGAATTCGACCATTCACCTGCTTTCCGGCGGCGAAAAGGCGCTGACCGCGATTGCGCTGGTTTTCTCGATGTTCCAGTTGAACCCGGCGCCGTTCTGCCTGCTCGACGAGGTCGATGCGCCGCTCGACGATTCCAATACCGAGCGTTTTTGCGGCATGGTGAAGAAAATGTCGGCGAATACGCAGTTCTTATTTATTTCCCATAATAAAATCGCGATGGAAATGGCCGAACAGCTGGTCGGCGTCACCATGCAGGAATCCGGTGTTTCGCGCGTGGTGGAAGTGGATATCGAAGAAGCTTTGAAGATGAGGGATGCATGACCGAACTCCAGTTGGGACTGATCGGCCTGGGCGCGAGCGCAGTGGTTGGCGTATTCGCCTATAACAAGTGGCAGGAATACCGCCACCGCAAACTGGCGGAAGCCGTCTTCAAGCCGCAGCACGACGATGTTCTGCTCGGCGCCACGCCGCCGGCCGCCAAGGTGGAAGCTGCGCCGCTGCGCAGCGAGCCGGAAATCCGTATCGAAGAGCCGTCAGCGGTCGACCGTCGCGTCGAGCCGGTTTTCAATGACGTGCCCTACAGCGACCCGTATCCGACCGAACCGGGCGTAGACGAAGTCATCGAGATCGAAGAACCGGCGCATTTCGTCGATGAACCGGAAGCGCCGCCGCAATTTGCGCGGCCAGTTGCCGAGCCGGTTGTCGAGGCGCCCGCCAGGCCGGTTGCCGAACCTGTCGTCGCCGCGCCACCGGCGCCTGCCGAGCCGGAAGACCTGCCGGCCGAAGTTCCTGCCGGTGCCGTACCGGCCGAACTGCTCGATCCGCGTCTGGAACTGGTGGTCGCCCTCGAAATGGTCGAGCCGGTCGCCGTGCAGCAGATCCTGCATTCGCAGCGCGACGTGTTGCAGCGCATCAACAAGCCGGCGCATTGGGTCGGCTTCAATGAACGCAACCGCGAGTGGGAGCGCCTGACGCCGGACAGCACGCTGAAAGTGCGCCGCCTGCGCGTCGGCCTGCAACTGGTCAATCGCATGGGGCCGGTTTCCGAAGGCGACCTGACCGTCTTCGTCAATGCCATCCATGCGCTGGCCGACGAATTGATGGCCGTGGTCGACATGCCGTCCTCGCGCGTCCTCGACCAGGCGGCAGAGATCGACCGTTTCTGTGCCGCGGTCGACCTCGAAATCGGCATCAATCTGGTCAGCCGGGCGAGTGCCTTCTCGGGCACCAAGATTCGCGCCCTGGCCGAAGCCGCCGGCATGGTGCTCGGCGTCGATGGTCTGTTTACGCGCTATGACGACGACGGTCGCGCCCAGTTCTGCCTGCAGAATTACGAAAGCACGCAGTTCTCGCCCGATAGCGTGCGCACCCTGACTACGCATGGCCTGACTTTCCTGCTCGATGTGCCGCGCGTCGATCACGGCGAGCGCGTGTTCGGGCAGATGTCCGAACTCGCCAAGCGCTTTGCCGATACGTTGCAGGGGGCGCTGGTCGATGACAACCGCCAGCCCTTGTCCGATTCGCAGCTTGAGCACATCCGGCGCGAATTCATCGGCAAGCCGCAGGCCACGATGGCCAGTTTCGGCCTGCCCGCCGGTTCGCCCCAGGCGCTGCGGCTGTTCTCCTGATGGCTGGCGTGGTCGAGACGCAGCGCGCCGAGCAGCTGCGCGCCGAGCTTGAGCGCCATAACCAGGCTTATTACGTCCACGACAACCCGAGCATTCCGGATGCCGAGTACGACCGGCTGTTCCGTGAGTTGCAGGCGCTCGAGCAGCAATATCCCGAACTGCAGACGGCTGATTCGCCGACGCAGCGGGTGGGGGCGGCGCCGCTCAAGGAATTCCCGCCGCGCCAGCACGGCGTGCCTATGCTCTCGCTGAACAATGCCTTTGCCGAAGCCGAGGTCGAGGCTTTCGACCAGCGCGTGCGCGACGGCCTGCACAGCATCGCAACGGTCGACTATGCCGTGGAGCCGAAATTCGATGGCCTGGCGATCAGCCTGACCTACGAAAACGGCGTGTTCACCTGCGGCGCAACGCGCGGCGACGGCACAACCGGCGAGGAAGTGACGCCCAATCTGCGCACCCTGCGCGGCATCCCGCTGCGTCTGGCGGGCGAGGGCTGGCCGGTGCTGATCGAAGTGCGCGGCGAAGTGCTGATGTTCAAGGCCGATTTCGCCAAACTCAACGAACGCCAGCGCGCGCGCGGCGACAAGGAGTTTGCCAATCCGCGCAATGCCGCCGCCGGCAGCCTGCGCCAGCTCGATTCGAAAATCACCGCCAGCCGGCCGCTGTCCTTCTTCGCCTACGGCGTCGGTCTGGGCGCCGATACGGTCGACGTCAAAACGCATGCCGAATTGATGGATAGACTGGCTGCCTGGGGTTTTCCGGTGGCAACGGAGCGCGACGTCGTGCACGGCAGTCGTGGCCTGCTCGATTATTTTGCCCGGATCGGCGCGCAACGCCCGAGCCTGCCCTACGACATTGACGGCGTGGTCTACAAGGTCAATTCGCTGGCCGCGCAGGAAGAGCTCGGCTTTGTTTCACGTGCGCCGCGCTTTGCCATTGCCCACAAATTCCCGGCCGAAGAGGCCTTGACCGTGGTCGAGGCGATCGACATCCAGGTTGGCCGTACCGGCGCGCTGACCCCGGTCGCGCGTCTGGCGCCGGTCTTCGTCGGCGGCGTCACGGTGACCAACGCGACGCTGCATAACGAAGACGAACTGCGTCGCAAGGACGTTCACGTCGGCGACACGGTGGTGGTACGCCGCGCCGGCGATGTCATTCCCGAGGTGGTCAGCGTTGTTGCCGAACGCCGGCCGGCCACCGCCCAGCCTTTTGTGATGCCCGACGCCTGCCCGGTGTGCGGTGCGCACGTCGTGCGCGAGCCGGGCGAGGCGGTGACGCGCTGTTCCGGCGGTTTTTCCTGCCGCGCGCAGCGCATCCAGGCCATCCTGCATTTTGCCGGGCGCCGGATGCTGGACATCGACGGTCTGGGCGAGCGCTATGTCGAGCGGCTGGTTGAATTTGACTACGTGCATGGCATCGCCGATCTGTATCGCCTCAAACTCGACGACCTGCTGGAAATGAAGCGGCGCGCCGACGAAAAAGATGGGACGGTGCCGGAAACGGTCAAGGCCGGTCAGACGCCGACGCGCTGGGCCGAGAACCTGCTCGCCGGCATCGCCGCCAGTCGCCGGCCGACCCTGGCCCGCTTGCTCTTCGCGCTGGGCATCCGCCACGTCGGCGAAAGCACGGCCAAGACCCTGGCCGACTGGCTGGGCAGCGTCGAACGCGTGCGGCGTGCGCCGGCGCCCTTGCTCGCCGTGCTGCCCGATATCGGCGCTACGGTGGCGGCGGCGATTGCCGATTTCTTTGCCGAAGAACGCAATGTCCAGGCGGTCGACGAGCTGTTATGCCCGGAAATCGGCGTCGCGCCGGCCGACGAGCATGCGCCGCGGCCCGGTCTGGCCGAACGCCTGGGCTGGGCCGAACTCTACGCCGTACTCGGCGTGCCGCGCCTGACGCCGGTGCGCGCCAAACAACTCGCCGCCGTTGTCGACGGTGCGACGCTGGCGACGCAGGGGATCAACGCGGCGGCCTTGTCCGGCGCCGGTGTTCCCGGCGACGTCATTACGTCACTCGGCGAGTGGTTGCAGGCGCGCGGCAATCGTGGTCTGCTGGCTGCTGTGGCAACGCGGCGTGACGAACTGCTGGCGGCGCTGCCGGCAGTCGGCGTACAGGATGTCGCAGCGACACCGTTGGCCGGCAAGACCTTCGTATTGACCGGTACGCTGCCGACCTTGAAGCGCGACGATGCCAAGACGATGATCGAAGCCGCTGGCGGCAAGGTGAGCGGTTCGGTGTCGAAGAAGACGGATTACGTGGTGGCCGGCGAAGAAGCCGGCTCCAAACTGGAAAAGGCGCAGGAACTGGGGGTTGCTGTGCTCGATGAAACAGAATTTTTGCAATTGCTCGAAAAGGGAGTCCTGAAATGAAAAAAGTTCGCAAAGCCGTATTCCCGGTGGCCGGTATGGGCACCCGTTTCCTGCCGGCGACCAAGGCCGCTCCGAAGGAAATGCTGCCCATCGTCGACAAACCGCTGATCCAGTTCGCGGTTGAAGAAGCCGTCGCTGCCGGCATTACCGACATGGTGTTCGTGACCGGTCGTTCCAAGCGTTCGATCGAGGATCACTTCGACAAGGCCTACGAGCTGGAAAGCGAACTCGAAGCGCGCGGCAAGAACGAGTTGCTCGACTTCGTGCGCAACATGATTCCGAAGAACATCAATTGCATCTACATCCGCCAGGCCGAAGCGCTCGGGCTCGGCCATGCCGTGCTTTGCGCCAAGCCGGTGATCGGCGACGAGCCGTTCGCCGTGATTCTCGCCGACGACCTGCTCGATGGCGAAGTGGCCGTCATGAAGCAGATGACCGATACCTACGACTATTACCGCTGCTCGGTGCTCGGCGTGCAGGACGTGCCGCGCGCCGACACCAAGAGCTACGGCATCGTCGATGCACGCGCCGTGGCCGACCGGGTCGAACAGGTCAATGCCATCGTCGAGAAGCCGAAGCCGGAAGACGCACCGTCCACGCTGGCCGTGGTCGGCCGCTACATCCTGACGCCGCGCATCTTCCATCACCTGGAAAACATCAAGCCGGGGGCCGGTGGCGAGATCCAGCTGACCGACGGCATCGCCTCGCTGCTTTCCGAGGAACAGGTGCTCGCCTATCGTTACGACGGCACGCGCTACGACTGCGGCTCCAAGTTGGGCTACCTGCAGGCGACGGTCGTTTTCGGCCAGCGTCACCCGGAAGTCGGGCCGGCCTTCGATGCCTACCTGAAGTCGCTGGGGCAATAAATGGACGCACAAAAAGCTCGCAAGCTGCTCGCCGAGGCCGAACTGATCCACTCCGAGGCCACCGTGCAGGCGGCGCTCGACGAGGTTGCCGGGCGTATCCGCAGCCAGTTGTCCGAGAAGAATCCGCTGGTCCTCTGCGTGATGACCGGCGGCGTGATCTTTACCGGTCAACTGCTGCCCAAGCTCGATTTTCCGCTCGACTTCGATTATCTGCACGCGACGCGCTATGGCGCCGACACCCAGGGCGGCAAGATCTCCTGGCGCATGGCGCCGTGGACTTCGGTCAAGGGGCGCACCGTGCTGGTGGTGGATGACATCCTCGACGAAGGCGTCACCCTGGCCGCGGTCAAGGACAGCCTGCTGCAACTCGGTGCCGACGAGGTCCTGCTCGCCGTGTTTACCGACAAGCTGAATGGCAAGAACAAGCCGATTACCGCCGACTTCGTTGCCTTGCCGGTGCCGGATCGTTTCGTCTTCGGTTACGGCATGGATGTCGATGGTGCCTGGCGCAACCTGCCGGCTATCTATGCGATGAAAGAAGACTGATGAGCGGTGCCACCGTCGCCGAGTTTCTCGGCTACTGGGAAGCGGAAGGGCAGCACTACGTGCGGCGCGGCGACTACGAATGGATGGCAGCGCTGGTGCCGGGCAAGCGGGTGCTGGAAGTCGGCTGCGGCGTGGGGTTTGCGACGCAGGCGCTGGCGGCGCGCGGCTTGTCCGTGCTCGCCATCGACACGCTGCCGGAATGTCTGGCCGCGACGCAGGCGCGCGTGGCGGGGCAGGATGTCACGCTGCTCGAAGCCGACGTCATGGCCTTGTCAGACGGTCAACGTCTTGAAATCGCCGATTTTGCGCCGGATGCCGTGGTTTGCTGGCTGATGGGCGCGCCGGCCACGGTCACCGGTGCGACGGCGAGCGATGGCGGCAAGGCGGTGGTCGCCTACCGCGAGAAAATACACCGCGGCATCGCCGAACTGGCGGCCAGCCTGCCGAGCGTGCAGGCGTTCCACCTCGTCGACCGGACGGTGATTCCCTGGCAGGCCAAGGATATCGGCCGCGATACCCTGGTCGGTTACCACGCCGGCAAGACCCTGCGCGATCTGCCGCTGCTTGCCGAGCGCAAGCACGCGCTGTATCGCAAGATCGATGGCAACTCGCCGGAAATCGAAAGAATGCGCAAATCGCACCCCTCGCTGAAGAGTGCGGTGCCCGTGCTGGCTTCGCTGCTGGCCGAAAGGAAAAAATAATATGCTGGCAATCATCGGCGGCAGCGGTCTGACGACCCTGTCCAATCTTGACGTCTCGCATCGCGAAGTCGTTCGTACGCCTTACGGTGAACCTTCCGGGCCGGTGGTTTTTGGCCAGATCTGCGGCCAGCCGGCGATGTTCCTGCCGCGCCACGGCTACGGTCACACCATCCCGCCGCATATGGTCAACTACCGCGCCAACATGTGGGCGCTGCACCACCACAAGGCAACCGGCGTCATCTCGGTCGCGTCGGTCGGCGGCATCCGCAGCGACCTGCAGCCGGGCGACATCGTTTTGCCGCACCAGATCATCGATTACACCTGGGGCCGCAAATCGACCTATTTCGATGGCAACGGCACGCCGGTGACGCATGTCGATTTCACCGAGCCTTACGATGCTGAACTGTGCGGCCGCATTCGCGCGGCCGGCGAGGTGCTCGGCATTCCGATGAAATCGGGTGGCGTCTATGCCGCGACCCAGGGACCCCGCCTCGAAACCGCGGCCGAAATCAATCGCCTGGAGCGCGATGGTGCCGATCTGGTCGGCATGACCGGCATGCCGGAAGCGGTGCTGGCGCGCGAACTCGGCTTGCCCTACGCCGCCATCAACGTGATCGCCAACCATGCCGCCGGGCGCGGCAGCAGCGAACACGGCATCCGCTTCGAAAGCCTCGATGAAGTCCTGCAGGGCGCGATGGGCCGGGTGCGTTCGGTGATCGAGAAACTGGTCGGCTGCCAGGATATTTGCCAGCGCTGAACGGTCGACCGCTGGAATAATGCAAAAAGGGCGCCGCGGCGCCCTTTTTGTTTGCTGCGGCAAAAGCTCAGACCTTGAGGCGCTCCATCAGCTCGGTTTCCAGGCGGATGCGGCTGCCACTTTCGCGCAGGTCGCCGCCGCTGATCAGGAAAACGTCTTCCGCCCGCTCGCCGAGCGTCGTGATCTTGGCGGTATGCAGGTTGGCGCCGTGTTCGGCCAGCGTGTTGGCGACCGTGTACAGCAAACCGGGGCGGTCGGCGGCGGTCAGCGAAAGCAGGAAGTGGGCGCCGCGCTCGTCGCCGCGGATGCTGGCTTCGGGCTTGATCGGGAAATGCTTGACCTGGCGCGACAGGCGGCCGGACGACGGAATGTCGGGCGGTAGCTGCTGGATCAGGCGCTGTTCGAGTTCGTGCTCGATGTAGGCAACCATTTCGCGGTCGGATTCGCGGTTTTCGATGTCGAGCACGACAAAGCTGTCGAGCGCGTAGCCGTGTGCTGTGGTGTGGATCTTGGCATCGACAATGCTGTAGCCGGCACGCGCGAAGAAGCCGACGATGCGGGCGAAGAGGTCGGGCTGGTCCTGGGTGTAGACCATGACCTGCAGGCCTTCGCCTTCCTGGTAGAGGCGGGCGCGCACGACCGGCTGGTTGTTGTAGATGCGGTAATGCAGCGAGCGCGTGTGCCAGGCGATTTCCTCGGCCGAGTGGCGCAGGAAATAGACGGTGTCGAGCTGCTTCCACAGGCGCTCATGCACGGTGTCGGACAGGGCGAAGAAGCGCAGCAGGCGCATCGCCTCGGCCTGGCGTTCGGCGATGATGCCCTGACGGGCCGGTGCCTCGTCCTGGCCGAGGTAGTGCAGGGTCTGGTAATAGAGGTCGGCGAGCAGCTTGCCTTTCCACTGGTTCCAGACTTTCGGGCTGGTGCCGCGGATGTCGGCGTGGGTGAGCAGGTAGAGCGCGGCGAGATGGCGGGCATCGCCGACGCGGCGGGCAAAGCCGGCGACGACATCGGGGTCGCTGAGGTCTTCCTTTTGCGCGACTTGCGACATGTTCAGGTGATTGCGCACCAGCCAGACGACCAATTCAGAGTCTTCCGGCGACAGGCCGTGCTGCTCGCAGAAAATCTGCGCATCGCTGGTGCCCAGCTCGGAATGGTCGCCACCACGTCCCTTGGCGATGTCGTGGAAAAGGGCGGCAGCGTAGAGCAGCCAGGGCGCGTCGAATTCGCTCATGACGCGCGAACAGAGCGGGTATTCGTGCGCAAACTCGCTCATCGTGAAGCGCCGGATGTTGCGCATGACCTGCAGGATGTGCTGATCGACGGTGTAGACGTGGAACAGGTCGTGCTGCATCTGGCCGACGATGCGGCCGAAATTGGGCAGGTAGGCGCCGAGAATGTCGAGCTGGTTCATGCGGCGGAATTCATGCACGACACCGCGTTCGCTGTGCAGCAGGCGCATGAAGGCGGCGCGGTTGGCCGGATCGGCGCGGAAGTCGTCATTGATCACCGACTCGCCGGCACGCCACAGGGCGCGCAGGGTGCGTGCCGTCATGCCGTGCAACTCGTGGCTTTCCTGCATGACCTGGAAACTGTCGAAAATCGCCGCCGGTTTTTTCTCGAACAGGGCCTCGTCGCGGATGTCGAGCAGGTTGCCGACCGACTGGAAGTCCTCGTCGATGTATTGCGGCGTCAGTTCGCTTTCCGGCGCCAGCGCAGCGCCCATGTTCTGCAGAAGGATGGTGTTGAGAACGGTGACTGACTTGGCATTGCGGTAGTAACCCTGCATCAGCTGCTCGGAAGCGCGCTTCGCTTCGTTCGAGACAAAACCGTACTGGGCGGCCAGCGTGCTCTGGTAGTCGAAGAGCAGGCGGTCTTCGCGGCGGCCGACCGTGAGGTGCATGCGGATGCGCAAGTGGCGCAGATAATCCTCGCAGGCCTCGGCCTGGCGTGCGCCTTCTTCGGTGATGATGCCGTTTTGTTCGAGTTCGGCCCAGGTCGCACCGTAACCGGCTGCCTTGGCGATCCAGAAAATGACCTGCAAATCGCGTTGACCGCCTGGCGCATCCTTGCAGTTCGGTTCCAGGCTGTATGGCGTTTCGTTGAAGCGCAGGTAGCGTTCCTGCTGTTCCAGGCGCTTGGCTTCGAAGAAGACCAGCGGGTCGAGGTTGCCGTGCAGGCGTTTCTGGAAGGTGGTGAACAGCTTTTCGTTGCCGGTCAGCAGGCGGGCTTCGAGCAGGGCCGTCTGGACCGTGATGTCATTGCCGGCTTCGTCCAGGCATTCCTGAATGGTGCGCACGCTGTGGCCGATTTCGAGGCCGATGTCCCAGAAGTGGCCGACCAGTCTTTCCAGCTTTTCCTGCAGCGCCGCGCCGGCTTCGCGCGGCAGCAGGATCAGCAGATCGATGTCGGAGGCCGGGTAGAGTTCGCCGCGGCCATAACCGCCAACGGCGGCAAGCGACAGCGTGGCAGGAAAGTCGAGGGCGTTCCACAGCTTGGCGAGCACCGCATCGACCTGCACGCAGCGCGAGCGGAGCAGGGCGACGGCGTCCTGGTTCTGCTCGTAATCCTGTTTCAGCCCGCTTTGGATGGCCTTCACTTCTGCGCGCAGGGCGCCGACATCACAGCTCATTACTTGATCCAGTCTGGCTTGGGGCGGCATCCGGCGGAAAGGGTCATGATTTCGTAGCCGGTTTCGGTGACGAGCAGGGTGTGCTCGTATTGCGCAGACAGGCTGCGATCCTTGGTGACGATGGTCCAGCCGTCGTTCATTTCGCGGATGGCGGCCTTGCCGGCGTTGATCATCGGCTCGATGGTGAACATCATGCCGGCTTCCAGACGCGGGCCGGTGCCGGCCTTGCCGTAATGGACGACTTGCGGATCTTCGTGGAATTTCTTGCCGATGCCGTGGCCGCAGAATTCGCGCACCACCGAGTAGCCGTTCTTCTCGGCGTGTTTCTGGATGATGGCGCCGATGTCGCCCAGGTAAGCGCCGGCACGCACCACCGAGATGCCCAGCCACAGGCATTCGAAGGTGATTTCGCAAAGGCGCTTGGCCTGGATCGAGCCTTCGCCGACGATGAACATGCGGCTGGTGTCGCCGTGATAACCGTCCTTGATGGTCGTGATGTCGAGATTGACGATGTCGCCGTTCTTGAGCACGCGGTCGCTCGGTACGCCGTGGCAGACCTGCTGGTTGATCGAGGTGCAGATCGACTTCGGATACGGGTCGTAGCCGGAGGGGGCGTAATTCAGCGGTGCCGGGATGCAGTCTTGCACATTGACCATGTAGTCGTGGCAGAGGCGGTCCAGTTCTTCGGTGGTGACGCCCGCCTTGACGAAGGGTTCGATGTAGTCGAGGACTTCGGCGGCGAGGCGGCCGGCGACGCGCATTTTTTCAACTTCGTCCGGCGTCTTGATCGTGATGCTCATGGTTGTTCTGTTAAGCGGTGGGCAATGGGCAAGGATAAATGATGGGCTTTGTTTCTCAAAGCCGGCCTGGCGGGAAATGGCATACTTCGGGCTTGTGCAATCGACGGGCTGGGCAGTGGTGCGATGACTATTCTCTTGTTGGGCAAGGACGGGCAGGTTGGCTGGCAATTGCAGCGGGCGCTGGCACCGTTGGGGCCAGTGCTGGCCTGCGGCCGTGCTGAATGTGATCTGGCAGATGCAGCGCGGATTCGTTCCCTGATTCGTCAATCCAGGCCGGCGATCATCGTCAATGCGACTGCGTATACCGCCGTGGACAAGGCCGAGTCGGAGCCGGAACTGGCGCACCGGATCAATGCCGTGGCACCGGGCGTGCTGGCAGAGGAAGCGTTGCAACTTGACGCGACGCTGCTGCATTACTCGACCGATTACGTTTACGACGGTTGCAAGGCGACGCCTTATGTCGAAAGCGATGCGACCAATCCGCAAAGCGTTTACGGGCGCAGCAAGCTGGCTGGCGAGGCGGCGATTCGTGCGGTCGGCGGCAAGTCGCTGATCTTTCGCACCAGCTGGGTGTTCGGCGAGCATGGCGGCAATTTCGTCAAGACCATCCTGCGGCTGGCGCGTGACAAGGAAAGCCTGAATGTCGTCGACGATCAGGTCGGTGCGCCGACGCCGGCCGAATTGATCGCCGACGTCAGCGCCGTGGTGCTGGCCATACTGCGTGGCGGTCAACGTCTCGAAAAGGGCGAAAACCGGCTGTATCACCTTGCTTCGGCCGAGCCGCTCAGCTGGTGCGGGTTCGCACGTGCGATTGTCGATCTGGCCGGGCAGATGCCGGGCTTCGATCTGCGCCTCAAGGCGGAGGCAATTCGTGCGATCACGACAGGCGAATATCCGACGGCGGCTGTCCGTCCGGCCAATTCGCGGCTCGACTGCAGCCGCCTCGAAAACGATTTCGGGCTGCAGATGCCGGGCTGGCAAGCATCTCTGGTACGCATGCTGGAGCGGTTGGCGACCAGGTAGCGTGCTTGTGGCTCTTTGAGAGCGGGCGTTCTGCTGCTATAATCGACCGGTTTTTCTGGCTGTGTTAGCCAAAAAAATGGTTGTGCACGTGGTGTGTGCAATCAAAATCCTCACATCCGCCGATTAAGGGTGTGCGTCAAGATTCAGTCCTGGCGTACGTTTCCGGCGGGTGGCGGTTCAACCCTTAAGGAGTTTTACATGTCCGTTACCATGCGCGAAATGCTGGAAGCCGGTGTCCACTTCGGTCACCAAACCCGTTTCTGGTCCCCCAAGATGGCCCCGTATATCTTCGGCGCCCGCAACAAGATTCACATCGTCAATCTCGAAAAGACCCTGGCCAAGTACAACGAAGCCATCGCTTTCGTGAAGAAGCTGTCCGCCAATCGCGGCAACATCCTGTTCGTCAGCACCAAGCGTCAAGCTCGTGAAATCCTGGCCCAGGAAGCCCAGCGCGCTGGCGTGCCGTATGTTGACCAGCGTTGGCTGGGTGGCATGCTGACCAACTTCAAGACGGTCAAGACCTCGATCAAGCGCCTGAAGGAAATGGAACTGGCTGTTGAAGCCGGCGAACTTGAGCGCATGCCGAAGAAGGAAGCGCTGACCTTCCGTCGCGAACTGGAAAAGCTGCAAAAGTCCATCGGTGGCATCAAGGATATGGCCGGTCTGCCGGATGCCATCTTCGTGATCGACGTCGGTTACCACAAGATTGCCATTACCGAAGCCGAAAAGCTCGGTATCCCGGTCATCGGCGTGGTCGATACCAACCACTCTCCGGAAGGCGTTGCTTACGTCATTCCGGGTAACGATGACTCCTCGCGCGCCATCCAGCTCTACGCTCGCGGCGTGGCTGATGCCATCCTCGAAGGTCGTAGCCAGGTTCTGCAAGACATCGTCGCTGCCGGTGGTGATGACGAGTTCGTCGAAGTCCAGGAAGAAGCAGCGCAATAAAGCTGCAATGGCGGAGCCCTAGGCTCCGCCTGTTTGAACAAGTTCAGGAGATAGTTATGGCGGCAATTACCGCAGGCATGGTGGCAGAACTGCGCGGCAAGACCGATGCGCCCATGATGGAATGCAAGAAGGCACTGACCGAAGCCGATGGCGACATGGTCAAGGCCGAAGAAATCCTTCGCGTCAAGCTGGGTAACAAGGCCTCCAAGGCCGCTACCCGCATCGCCGCTGAAGGTGTTGTGGCAATCAGCATCGCTGCTGACGGCAAGACCGGTGCCATGATCGAAGTCAATAGCGAAACCGACTTCGTTGCCAAGAACGACGAATTCCTCGCGCTGGCCAATGGCAGTGCTGCCCTGGTGGCTGCGCACAACCCGGCCGACGTGGCTGCGCTGTCGGCTCTGCCGATGGGCGAAGGTACCGTCGAATCGACCCGTTCCGCTCTGGTTGGCAAGATCGGCGAAAACATGACGATCCGTCGTTTTGTCCGCTTCGAAGCCAAGGGCAAGCTGCAGTCCTACATCCACGGCGGTTCCAAGGTTGGCGTCGTGATCGATGTGGTCGGTGGTGATGACCAGCTGGGCAAGGATCTGGCGATGCACATCGCTGCTTCCAAGCCGAAGTCGCTCGATGCATCCGGTGTTTCTGCCGAACTGCTCGATACCGAACGTCGCGTCGCCATCGAAAAGGCCCGTGAAGCCGGCAAGCCGGAAGCCATGCTCGAAAAGATCGCCGAAGGCACCGTTCAGAAGTACCTGAAGGACGTGACCCTGCTCGGTCAGGTCTTCGTCAAGGCTGAAGACGGCAAGCAAACTATCGAGCAGCTGCTCAAGGCCAAGGGCGCTTCCGTCGCTGGCTTCAGCCTGTTCCTGGTTGGTGAAGGCATCGAGAAGAAGGTTGACGACTTCGCTGCTGAAGTTGCTGCCCAGGCTGCCGCTGCTGCTGCCAAGAAGTAATTGTTAAGGAAACGCCAATGACCACGCCCAAGTACAAGCGGATTCTCCTCAAACTCTCCGGCGAAGCCCTGATGGGTAATGACGCCTACGGCATCAACCCGCAGGTCATCGCCGGGATCGTCGCGGAGATCAAGGCAGTATCCGATATGGGTGTGGAAATTGGCGTCGTGATTGGCGGCGGCAACATCTTTCGCGGCATGGCCGGTACGGCCACCGGGATGGATAGAGCCACCGCTGATTACATGGGCATGCTGGCCACGGTGATGAATGCCATGGCACTGTCCGATGCCATGCGCCAGGGCGGTCTGAATGCTCGCGTGCAATCGGCGCTGAATATCGAGCAAGTCGTCGAGCCGTACATCCGCGGCAAGGCGATCCGCTATCTCGAAGAAGGCAAGGTTGTCATCTTCGGTGCTGGTACCGGCAATCCCTTCTTCACCACCGATACTGCTGCAGCCCTGCGCGGTTCGGAAATCGGTGCGGAAATCGTGCTCAAGGCGACCAAGGTCGATGGCATCTATACCGCCGACCCGAAAAAGGATCCTTCTGCCACGCGTTTTGACAAGATCAGCTTCAATGAGGCGATCTCCAGTAATCTGGCGGTCATGGATGCGACCGCCTTCGCGCTGTGCCGCGACCAGAAATTGCCGATCAATGTGTTCTCCATCTTCAAGGCCGGCGCGCTGAAGCGCGTGGTCTGTGGCGAAGATGAAGGTACGCTGGTCTATTGCTGAGGAAACAAGATGATCGCCGAACTCAAGAAAACTGCCGAAGGCAAGATGCAGAAGTCGCTGGAATCGTTGAAGAACGATCTCCAGAAAATCCGTACCGGCCGTGCTCATACCGGTCTGCTGGATCATGTCCAGGTCGATTACTACGGCTCCATGGTGCCGGTCAATCAGGTCGCCAATATCACGCTGATCGACGCGCGTACCATCGGTGTTCAGCCGTGGGAAAAGCCGATGGGCCAGAAAATCGAAAAGGCGATCCGTGACTCCGATCTGGGTCTGAATCCGGCTTCGCAAGGTGACCTGATCCGTGTGCCGATGCCGGCCCTGACCGAAGAGCGTCGGCGTGACCTGATCAAGGTCGTCAAGACCGAAGGCGAAGCCGCCAAGGTTGCGATTCGCAATCTGCGTCGCGATGCCAATACCCATCTGAAGGATGCGCTCAAGAAGGGCGAGATTCCCGAGGATGACGAGCGTCGCGCCCAGGACGACGTGCAGAAGCTGACCGACCGTTACATTGTTGAAGTCGACAAGATGCTCGCCGCCAAAGAGGCCGAGCTGATGCAGGTTTGAGCCTTTCTTCGGCTGAGTTTTCTCGCTGAATGGCTCTGTTCTCGAGTTCAACGCGCCAGGTTCCGACGATTGCCGCCGTGCCTCGGCACGTCGCGGTCATCATGGATGGCAACGGGCGCTGGGCAAAAAAGCGCTTCCTTCCGCGCGTTGCCGGTCACGTCAAGGGTGTCGAACTGGTTCGCGAAATGGTGCGGGCCTGCCTCGAGCGCGGCGTCAAGTACCTGACCCTTTTTGCATTTTCGTCCGAAAACTGGCGTCGACCGCAGGAAGAGGTTTCCCTGCTCATGCAGTTGTTCGTCAAGGCACTTGAGCAGGAAGTCGAAAAACTTGATCGCAATGGCGTGCGTTTGCGTATCGTCGGCGATCTGTCGCCTTTCGATTCCCGCTTGCAGCAACTGATCCAGGATGCGCAGGACAAGACGGCCGGCAACCAGCGCCTGGAACTGACCATCGCCGCCAATTACGGCGGACGCTGGGACATCATGCAGGCGGTCAACCGGATGTGCGCGGCGCAGCCGGAAAAGCATGCCGGCTGGACCGAGGCTGATCTCGAGCCGTGGCTGGCGATGAGCTATGCGCCGGAGCCCGATCTGTTCATCCGCACAGGCGGCGAGGAACGGATCAGCAATTTCCTGCTCTGGCAACTGGCTTATACCGAACTCTATTTCACCGGCACGCTGTGGCCGGACTTCGATACCGCCGAATTCGACAAGGCGATTGCTTCCTATCAGCAACGCGAGCGTCGTTTCGGTCGAACCAGCGAACAGCTGGTGGAAAGCCCCAATGCTTAAGACCCGTGTGATCACGGCGCTGGTCCTGATGGCGCTTTTGCTGCCGAGTATTTTCCTGCTGCCGCAAGCCTCCTGGGCCATTCTGGTTGCCGCCTTCATCGGTGTTGCCGCCTGGGAATGGGGGGCGTTGCTCGGTTGGAGCGGCCGAGCCCGGCGGATTCTCGGTGGGCTGACTGCCTTGCTCTGTACCGGTTTGGCGCTGCGTTTTCCCGATGCGCTCGGTGCCGGCCAGACGGTCGACCCTGCGCAGACCTGGGTTTTGGTTTTTTACGGGGTTTCGGCCTTGTTCTGGTGTCTGTTGATTCCGCTTTGGCTCAAGCACAAGTGGGCGCTGGGCGGTGGTGTCGTCGGTGTTCTGGTCGGCGCGGTCGTGCTGTTGCCGACCTGGCTGGCCATGGTGCAGTTGCGCATCCTTGGTCCGGCCGTATTGCTGGCGATTTTCGCCGTGGTCTGGATGGCCGATATTGCCGCGTATTTTTCCGGCAAGGCCTTCGGTAAGCGCAAGCTGGCGCCGTCGATCAGTCCGGGCAAGACCTGGGAAGGTGCCGCAGGTGCGGCGCTTGGTGTGGTCATTTACGGTATCGTGGTGCGCGCCGCTTTTGCGCTGGACGCTCCGGCGCTGCCGCTCTGGATCCTGTTGCTGCTCGGCGTTACTGCCATCAGCATCATTGGCGACCTTTACGAGTCGCTGCTCAAGCGCAAGGCCGGCATCAAGGACAGCAGCAATGTGCTGCCCGGGCATGGCGGTGTGCTCGACCGTATCGACAGCCTGACGTCGACGCTGCCGGTAGTTGCCTTGCTCTGGTTGCTGCTCGCATCGTCCAAAGGATGACTGTGCAAAATATTACGGTGCTGGGCTCGACCGGTTCGATCGGCGTCAGTACGCTGAACGTCATTCGCCGTCATCCGGATCGCTATCAAGCATTTGCACTCTGCGCGCACAGCCAGGTCGACAAGCTGTTCGAACAATGCCGTGAATTCCAGCCGCGTTTTGCCGTGTTGCGCGATGCGACACTTGCGGCGCAACTGACTGATCGTTTGCGCGCCGCAGGGTTGAAGACCGAGGTGCGCCACGGTGTTGAAGCGCTGATCGAGTTGTCGGCGTTGCCCGAAGTCGATGCCGTGATGGCGGCGATCGTCGGTGCTGCCGGTCTCGAGCCGACCCTGGCCGCGGCGCGCGCCGGCAAGCGCGTCATGCTGGCCAACAAGGAAGTGCTGGTCATGGCCGGCGAACTCTTCATGCATGCCGTGCGTGCGCATGGTGCGACGCTGCTACCGGTCGACAGCGAACACAATGCCATTTTCCAGGCTTTGCCGGCCGACTTTGTGCGCGGCCTCGATGCCTGCGGCGTGCGTCGCATCCTGCTGACGGCCTCGGGCGGCCCCTTCCGCAATGCGCCGCTCGATACGCTGGCGCATGTTACGCCGGAGCAGGCCTGTGCTCACCCGAACTGGGTCATGGGACGCAAGATTTCGGTCGATTCGGCGACCATGATGAACAAGGGTCTCGAAGTCATCGAGGCGCACTGGCTGTTTGCGGCGCCGCCGCAGCAAATCCAGGTCGTTGTCCATCCGCAGAGCGTGATCCATTCCGCGGTCGAATATGCCGATGGCTCGGTGCTTGCCCAGCTGGGCAATCCCGATATGCGCACACCGATTGCCTACGCCATGGCCTGGCCGGAGCGGATTGCGGCCGGGGTCGAGCCGCTCGATCTGTTCAAGATTGCGCGTCTGGATTTTCATGCGCCCGATTTCGAACGTTTCCGCTGTCTGCAACTGGCTTACGACGTGTTGGCGACCGGTGGAACGGCCTCGGCCATTCTCAATGCAGCCAACGAAGTCGCGGTTGCCGCCTTTCTTGAGCGTGACTTGCCCTTCCTGGGAATTGCCCGTCTCAACGAGGCTGTCCTTGCTGCTTTGCCGGCTGGTCCGCAGGGTAATCTGGGTGACGTCATGGCCGCAGATGTCGAGGCGCGGCATCTCGCCAGCCAGATGATCCGTGAGCGTCGCTTCGCGTGAGTAATTTCCCGTTCTATCTCGCCGCTTTCCTGGTGGTGCTCGGTGTCCTGATTGTCGTGCATGAGTTTGGCCACTACGCGGCAGCCCGCTTTTGCGGTGTCAAGGTGCTGCGTTTTTCGCTCGGCTTCGGTCCGGTGCTGTGGCAGAAAAAACTGGGGCGTGACCAGACCGAATGGGCGCTCAGTGTTTTTCCTTTGGGTGGCTACGTCAAGATGCTCGACGAGCGCGAAGGCGAGGTGGCTGTTGAGGAGTTGGATCGGGCTTTCAACCGGCAGGGCGTCGGTAAGCGCAGCCTGATCGTTGCCGCCGGACCGCTTGCCAATTTTGTCCTGGCCATCCTGCTCTACTGGGGAATTTTCATGTACGGCAGCCAGGAGTTGCTGCCGGTGCTGGGCAGTCCGCCGGTCGATTCGCCCGCAGCCATGGCTGGTGTACGCAATGGTGAGCAGGTGCGCCGGATCGACGGCGAACCGGTCGCGACCTGGAACGATTTGCGCTGGACGCTGTTGCAGAAGGCGGTCGATCAGGAAAGCGTCGAGCTGGAAGTGATCAACGAGCAGCAGGAGATTTCCTTGCGCAGGCTTTATCTGCAGGCTGCAGGTGAAGGCGGTTGGGAGGGTGATGCGCTGCTGCGTCTGGGGGTCGGCTTTTATCGTCCGAAGGTTCCGGCCGTGTTGGGGCAGGTTGTCAGTGGTGGCGTTGCTGATCTGGCCGGGTTGAAACCGGGTGACCGGATTCTGGCGGCCAACGGCAAGGCCATTCAATTCTGGCATGAACTGGTTGGCAAGGTACGCGACTCGGCGGGCAGTGTTCTGCATCTGGATGTTGAACGGCGGGGCGAGCTCCTTGCTCTTGATGTGGTGCCGGAAGCTTTTGCCGAGCGCGGTCAGACGATAGGCCGGATCGGTGTGGCGGTTGCGGATAACGCCGAATTGCATCGGGAAATGCGGACTTTCGTCAGTTATGGCTTCTTTGCGGCTGGTGGCAAGGCGCTGGCAGAAACCTGGGACAAGTCGGTATTCAGTCTGCTTATGCTGGGCAAGATGCTGACCGGCGAAGTTTCCTGGCGGAACCTGTCCGGTCCGGTGACGATTGCCGACTATGCCGGCCAATCGGCTCGTCTTGGTCTCGACTATTATCTGAAGTTCATGGCGCTGGTCAGCATCAGTCTGGGCGTCCTGAATCTGCTGCCCATCCCGGTGCTGGATGGGGGGCATTTGATGTATCATATGATCGAAGTCGTCAGGCGCAGGCCGCTCTCGGAGCGGGCCATGGAGTTGGGGCAGCGTATTGGTCTGTCCATACTTTTCGTCTTGATGGCTTTCGCCTTTTTTAACGACATAAATCGCCTGGTCACTGGCTGAATGATGAACAAATCGCTGCTGTCTTTCCTGATTGCTGGCCTCTTTGCCACGCCCGCGCTGGCTTTCGAGCCTTTTGCGGTCAAGGATATCCGTGTTGAGGGCATCCAGCGTACCGAAGCGGGTACCGTCTTCAGTTACCTGCCGGTCAAGGTCGGCGATACGCTCACCGATGAAAAGGCTGCCCAGTCGATCAAGGCGCTTTTTGCCACGGGTTTTTTCAAGGACGTGCGTCTCGAGATTGATCGCGATGTCATGGTCGTTGTCGTGCAGGAGCGTCCCGCCGTCGCCAAGCTTGACTTCGTTGGTTTGAAAGAATTCGACAAGGATGTCATCGTCAAGGCCCTGAAGGATACCGGGATTGCCGAAGGCCGGATCTTCGATCGCGCACTGCTGGAGAAGGCCGAGCAGGAACTCAAGCGTCAGTATCTGACGCGTGGCAAATACGGTGTGAATATCACGACGACGGTAACGCCGCTTGAGCGGAACCGGGTCGGGATCAATTTCAATATCGAAGAAGGTGTTGCTGCCAAGATCCGCCAGATCAATTTCGTTGGCGCCAAGTCCTTTAGCGACAAGGAGCTTTTGTCCCAGTTCGAATTGACGACACCGGGCTGGTTGACTTGGTATTCGAAGAGTGACCAGTATTCGCGGCAAAAGCTCTCGGCCGACCTGGAAAAACTGAAGTCTTTCTACATGAATCAGGGCTACCTGGAATTCAATGTCGAGTCGACCCAGGTTTCGATTTCTCCCGACAAGCAGGATGTGTTCATCACTGTCAATGTGGTGGAGGGTGAGCGTTATCAGGTTTCCTCGGTCAAGCTGGCCGGTGAATTCAGCGTTTCCGAAGACGAGTTGCGCAATCTGGTCAAGGTCAAGGCCGGCGATGTGTTCTCGCGTGAGCGTCTGAACGAGTCGACCAAGGCGATTAGCGAGCGACTGGGCAAGGAAGGTTATGCCTTTGCCAATGTCAATGCCGCACCCGAAATAGACAAGGAAAAGCGCAAGGTCGCCTTCACCATTTTTGTCGATCCGGGAAAACGGGTTTATGTGCGCCGGGTTAACGTGACCGGCAATACCAAGACGCGTGATGAGGTCGTGCGTCGTGAAGTTCGTCAGATGGAAGGCGGCTGGTATGACGCTGAGCGCGTGACTGCGTCAAAGCAGCGCTTGGATCGACTGGGGTATTTTACTGAGGTTGTCGTTGATACCCCGGCAGTGCCTGGTACGGCAGACCAGATTGATGTCAATCTGGCGGTGGTCGAAAAGCCGACCGGTAATCTGATGCTGGGTGTGGGAACCTCCAGCACCGACAAGGTCATCCTTTCCGGGTCGATTTCCCAGAACAACTTCCTGGGTAGCGGCAACAATGTCTCGGTTCAAGTCAACTCGGCCAAGTCGTATCGAACCTATGCTTTTTCCTATACGAATCCTTACTTCACGCAGGATGGCGTAAGCCAAGGCTTCGATATATATCATCGTACGGTGAATACGAGTTCAACGGCGATTGCTTATTACACCTCATCCTCAACTGGTGGTGGTATTCGTTTTGGTTTTCCGATTGGCGAAAAGGAGTCCTTGGGCATTGGCTTGGGGTTAGATTCGACCAACATCACCACGACAAGCGATAGCCCAAAGTACTATCAGGATTTTGTCGACAAGTTTGGTAATCGCAATCTTTCCTTGCCGGTAACCCTTAATTGGGCCAGTGACAGCAAGGACAATTATTTCTTCCCGACCAAGGGAACCTACCAGCGTGCCGGCATCGAACTGGCCTTGCCTGGTGGCGACCTGAAGTACTATCGTGCCAATTACCAGTTGCAGCATTTCATTCCGCTGAACAGCAAGTTTACGATTATGCTGAACGGCGAGTTGGGTTATGCAAATGGTTATGGTGGCATGGAGTTGCCGTTCTTCAAGAACTTTTACGCGGGTGGCGTCGGTTCGGTGCGTGGCTATAAGGCCTCCTCACTCGGTACGCCATGGAATGGAACGGAATACCATGTTGGTGGTAATCGTCGTGTTATCGCCAATGCAGAGTTGCTATGGGGTTTCCCCGGGATGGAAAAGACTTTCCGCATGGGGTGGTTCTTTGATGCGGGTCAGGTCTATCAGACGGACGAAAAGTTTGATCTGGGGCAACTTCGCTATTCAACCGGTCTTTCTGCCGCGTGGATTTCGCCGATGGGTCCGTTAAAATTCAGTTTCGGCAGGCCGCTCAACAAGTCGTCCACCGACAAGGCAGAAGCCTTCCAGTTCCAGATGGGCACTACATTTTGATTCAGGAGTCTCAAGTTGAAAGTTAAGTCTCTAGTTCTCGCATCGCTGATGTCCGCCCTGTTCGTGACGGGGGTCAGTGCCAATGAATTGAAGGTCGGTTACGTCAATACCCAGCGCATTTTCCGCGATGCACCGGCTGCCCAGAAGGCTGCCAAGAAGCTGGAAGGCGAGTTCGCCAAGCGAGACCAGGATCTCCAGCGCATGGCCAAGCAGTTGCAGGGTCTGCAGGAAAATCTGGAAAAGAATTCCGTGACCATGTCGGAGGGTGACCGCCGCAACAAGGAAAAGGAATTCGGCGAGTTGTCGCGTGAGTTCCAGCGCAAGCAGCGCGAATTCCGCGAAGATCTGAACTTGCGTCAGAACGAAGAAAATGCCGCCGTGATCGAGAAGGCCAACAAGGCCATCAAGCAGATCGCCGAAGGCGACAAGTTCGATCTGATTCTTCAGGACGTGGTCTGGGTCAGCCCGAAGCTGGATATTACCGATCGTGTGATCAAGGCTCTTGCCGAAGGCAAGTAATGCCGGTGGCTGGGGGTACTCCGCTTTCCCTGGCTGACATCGCCGCCCGACTGGGCGGCGATGTGCTTGGTGACGCCGAAACGCAGATCAGGCAGGTGGCGACGCTGGCTTCGGCGGGCGCTGGCGAAATCGGCTTTCTGACCAATCTGAAATACCGGAGTCAGTTGGCGACGACGCGCGCGTCGGCCGTAATCGTCGCACCGGATTTTGCCGATGCCGTCGATTTGCCGCGCATTGTCAGCAAAAATCCTTATGCCTATTACGCCCGCCTGGCAACGCTGCTCAATCCGCGGCCGGCGATGGCTGCCGGCGTGCATCCGAGTGCCTGCTGCGCTTCGGAAGTGCCGGCCAGTGCCAGTATCGGCCCGCAGGTCACGATCGGGGCTCGGGTCAGTCTGGGCGAGGGCGTCGTCCTTCATGCCGGTTGTGTGCTCGGTGACGATGTTGTAATTGGTGCCGGTAGCATTCTCTATCCGAATGTCAGCATCTACGCTGGTTGCGAGATCGGGAGCAATGTCATCCTGCATTCCGGCGTCGTGATCGGTGCCGATGGTTTCGGTTTCGCTCCGGACCAGGGACAGTGGATCAAGATTCCGCAGATCGGTCGGGTCATCATTGGCGACAACGTTGAAATTGGCGCCAGTACGACGGTCGACCGTGGCGCACTCGACGACACCGTGATTGGCGACGGCAGCAAGATCGACAACCAGATCCAGATCGGCCACAACTGCCAGATCGGCAAGCATTGCGTCATCGCCGCCTGTGCCGCGGTGGCGGGCAGTGTCACCTTGCAGGACAACGTGATCATCGGCGGGGCGGCGATGATTGCCGGGCATGTGACGATTGCCTCCGGGGCGGTGATTTCCGGTGGCTCCCTGGTCATGAAGAACATCACCAAACCGGGGCAATACACCAGTGTCTTCCCGTTGGAAGAGCACGGAAATTGGTTGCACAATGCAGCGCAGATCAGGCATCTGGCCAGGTTGGCTGAGCGGGTTACGGAACTCGAGAAAAAACTTAAAAATACCAATGTAGAGGGCTGAAAAATGGAAATGGACATTCAACAAATTCTCGAGCATCTGCCGCATCGTTACCCGTTCCTGCTGGTCGATCGCGTGCTCGAGATCGAGCCCGGCAAGTCGATTCACGCCTACAAGAACATCACGATGAACGAGCCGTACTTCGTCGGCCATTTTCCGCACCATCCGGTCATGCCGGGCGTGCTGATCATGGAAGCGCTGGCCCAGGCGGCGGGCATCCTTTCCTTCAAGTCGATGGACGAAAAGCCGTCGGCGGATACCGTGTTCTACTTTGCCGGCATCGACGATGCCCGTTTCAAGCGTCCGGTTGTGCCTGGTGACCAGTTGCACCTGCATGTCGAAATCGAGCGCCAGATGCGCGGCGTCTGGAAATTCATCGCCGAAGCCCGTGTCGACGGCCAACTGGCTGCCTCGGCCAAGCTGATGTGTGCCAAGCGGGATCTCTGACATGATTCATCCAACAGCCATTGTCGATCCGGGCGCCAGGATCGGTGCCAATGTCGAGATCGGCGCCTATTCGATCATCGGTCCCCACGTCGAGATCGGCGACGGCACGAAAATCGGGCCGCACACGATCATTACCGGGCATACCCGCATTGGTCGCGACAACCATATCTTCCAGTTCTGTTCGCTGGGCGAAGTGCCGCAGGACAAGAAGTACGCCGGCGAACCGACCCGTCTCGAGATCGGCGACCGCAACACGATCCGCGAGTTCTGCACTTTCAATCTGGGAACCGTGCAGGATGCCGGCGTCACCAAGATCGGCGACGACAACTGGATCATGGCCTACGTGCATATCGCACACGATTGCCAGGTCGGCAACAAGGTCACCTTTGCGAACAATGCCTCCCTGGCCGGCCACGTTGTCGTGGATGACTGGGCGATTCTCGGCGGCTTTACCGGCGTGCACCAGTTCTGCCGCATCGGCGCCCACGTCATGACGGCGGTCAGCACCGTGATCCTGCAGGATGTGCCGCCTTACCTGATGGCCGCCGGCAACACGGCGCAACCTTACGGCATCAATGTTGAAGGCCTGAAGCGTCGAGGTTTTACCGCCGAGTCGCTGAGCTCGCTGAAGCGCGCTTACCGCACGCTCTACAAGTCCGGCCTGCTGCTTGAGGAAGCCAAACAGAAGCTGGCGGAAGACGCCAAGACGCAGCCCGATGTGCAGCGTTTTGTCGATTTTCTTGAGCTGTCCAAGCGCGGCATTATTCGCTGATGGGCAACGTGGTACGGATTGCGATGGTGGCCGGCGAGGCCTCCGGTGACTTGCTGGCCAGTCATCTGATCGCCGCGCTCAAGGCGCGTCTGCCCGATGCCGTGTTCTATGGCATCGGCGGTCCGCGCATGCAGGGGCAGGGTTTTGACGCCTGGTGGCCGCTTGAAAAGCTGGCGGTCATGGGCTATGTCGATGCCCTGAAGAATTATCGCGAGATTGCCGGCATCCGGCGCCAGCTGAAAAAGCGTCTGCTCGACATCCGGCCCGACATCTTCATCGGGGTCGATGCGCCGGACTTCAATCTGGGTCTGGAAACCGATCTCAAGGCGGCTGGCATCAAGACCATCCATTACGTCAGCCCGTCGATCTGGGCCTGGCGCGGCGGTCGCATCAAGAAGATCGGCCGGGCGGTCAACCGTGTTCTGGCGCTGTTTCCGATGGAGCCGCCGCTCTACGAGAAGGCGCACATTCCGGTGACCTATGTCGGGCATCCGCTGGCCGACATCATTCCGCTGGAAACCAGCAAAACGGCAGTGCGCGAGAAGCTCGCCATGCCCAAGGATGCGCCGATCTTCGCCTTGCTGCCCGGTAGTCGTCAGGGTGAGCTGGCGATGATGGCCGAGACTTTCGTGCAGACGGCCAAACTGATTCACGAACGTCTGCCCGGCGCCTTGTTTGTCGTGCCGCTGACCACGCGCGAGACGCGCTTGCAGTTCGAGATGGCGATGTACACGCAGCAGGCCGGCGAGGTCCCGTTCCGACTGCTGTTCGGGCACGCCCAGGATGCGCTTGGCGCGGCCGACGTGTCGCTGGTCGCGAGTGGTACCGCGACGTTGGAAGCCGCGCTGATCAAGCGGCCGATGGTGATCACCTACAAGATTGCCAAGTTGTCGTACTGGATCATGAAACGCATGGCCTACCAGGCTTTCGTCGGCCTGCCCAATGTCCTGGCCGGGCGCGAAGTGGTGCCGGAGATACTGCAGGACCAGGCAACGCCGGAAAACCTGGCGGAAGCCCTGATCAAGCTCTACGAGGACAAGGAAAACGCGGCGGCAGTGGCTGAAGTGTTCACCGACATCCACTGGCAATTGCGCCAGAACACCGCCGAAAAGGCCGCCAACGCGGTCATTCAATGCCTGAACTGATGATCCCGCCGGGCCTGGTCTGCGGTATCGACGAGGCCGGGCGCGGGCCGCTGGCTGGTACGGTGGTCGCGGCAGCAGTCATTCTTGATCCGGCACGGCCGATTGCCGGCCTCAATGATTCGAAAAAACTTTCCGAAAAGAAGCGCGATGCGCTGGCGGTGCTGATCCGCGAGCGGGCCGTGGCCTGGTGCGTTGCCTCGGCCTCGGTCGAGGAAATCGACCGCCTCAATATCCTGCACGCGACGATGCTCGCCATGCAGCGTGCCGTGGCCGGTCTTGCCGTGCGGCCGACGAGTGCGCTGGTCGATGGCAATCGCTGCCCGCAACTGGATATTCCGGTCGAGGCCATCGTCAAGGGCGACGGCAAGATCGCCTCGATCGCCGCTGCCTCGATTCTCGCCAAGACGGTGCGTGATGCCGAGATGCTTGAATTGCATGCGCAGTATCCGCAATACGGTTTTGACCGCCACATGGGTTATCCGACGGCCGCACACTTCGCTGCGCTGGAACAACATGGCGCTTCGCCGGTGCATCGACGCAGTTTCGGGCCGGTGGCGAAACAGCTCTCCCTGCTATGAAGCTGATCCAGTCGCGCGACAACGCCTTTTACAAGAGCCTGAAGCGTCTCGCTGAATCGGGGCGTGAGCGGCGCAAGACGGGCCAGACCTTGCTCGACGGCGTGCACCTGGTCGAAGCTTACGAAGCGGCATTCGGTACGGTCGACAGCCTGATCGTCGCCGAATCGGCGCTGCAGGTCGGCGAAATCGCCCGCTTCACGGCCGGGCGCGATGTCGTCGTGCTTGCCGACAGCCTGCTGCGCGATCTCGGCCTGGTCGATACGCCAAGCGGTTTGCTGGCCATTGCAGCCATGCCCGCACAGCGCCCGGCGGTCGACTACGAAAAAGATGCCATTTTGCTCGACGGTGTGCAGGATCCGGGCAATGTCGGCACGCTGCTGCGCACTGCAGCCGCCGCTGGGATCAGGCAGGCGCTGCTGGCGCCGGGCTGCGCCTCGCCGTGGTCACCCAAGGTGTTGCGTGCCGGGCAGGGCGCCCAGTTCGCCTTGGCCATCCATGAAGATGTCGATCTCGCTGCCTTCATGGCCGATTACCGTGGCACGACGGCGGTGACCACGCTGGAGCAGGCAACTTCGCTTTTCGAAGCGTCCTGGTCCGGGCCGCTGGCCTGGGTATTCGGTGCCGAAGGGCAGGGCGTGCGGCCCGAATTGCTGGCTACGGCCGGCCTGCGTATCCGTATTCCGATGCCGGGTGCGGTCGAGTCGCTGAATGTGGCTGCCGCCGCTGCCGTTTGCCTGTTCGAGATGCTGCGTCGCAGGCTGGGCTAGCTGCTGACCGTTTTAGGGGCTGTCATTTCAGCCTCTCCGGCCTGTTCTCGAATCATGTTGTGCCCGGCCTGCTTTGCTTCATACATCGCTTTATCTGCGGTACTTAGAAGCTCATCCGGGGCCTGGTTTTCCTGCGGGAAATAGGCAATACCGATACTGCAGCCTACGGAGATTGGGCCGCTTGCCAACTCAACGGGTTTATTGATTGCCAAACGAATTTTTTCGGCGATAAGCAGCGCCTCTTCCCGTGTATTTAGCCCCGGAAGGATCGCGGTAAATTCATCTCCACCTAGTCGGGCAACTGTGTCGCTTTCCCGGACTAATTCCTTCAATCGACGTGAAATTTCGACCAAGACGAAATCTCCTGCCGCATGCCCCTCTCTATCGTTGATTGCCTTGAATTTATCGAGGTCAATGAAAAGTAGGGCCCCCATTTTTTCGCTACGGCGTGCGGCGGGAATCGCCTGTTTGAGGAGTTGCTGGAATAGGGTGCGGTTTGGCAGATCGGTCAGCGTGTCGTAATGGGCCATATGCTGAACCTGAGCTTCCATACCCTTTCGTTGCGATATGTCTTCGATGATAGTGACGAAATTGCTTACCTGATTGTTCTCGTCAAGCAGAGGGGTAATGATTTTGTGAACCTGGAAAATATGTCCATCCTTATGAACAAAATCAATTTCTCCGTCAAATGTCTGACCTTTGCTTGTTGTATTGCGGATTTCAGAAAACTTTGTCGAGGCTTGATCCTGAACGTGAAACAGTTCTGGTGTTTTCTCAATAACCTCCTGCTGGGTGTAACCGCTAATCCGGGAAAAGGCCTGGTTGGCCCATAAAATATGGGTTTTTGCATCAGAAATGAATACAGCTTGTTCGACGCTGGTTAGTGCCAAGTCGAGCAGTGAGAGCCATTCCTGTTGTCGGGCTGACTCGAGCGACACGGAGAGGCGGCTGGCAATCCCGGCTAAACGTTGCTGGGCGCCAGTCACTAAGGCGGCATTTTTGCTATACAGGGCTAATGCGCCCCAGGTCGTACCTTGCAAGGTCAGGGGAAGCGTTATCGTTGATTGAACCCCCGCATCGATTGCCGCGCGTGAATGTGGCAAGACAAGACTGTCACTGACTTCGCTAATCTGACGATAGCCGCTGCGGATCACGGCAGGAACGGGTGGCCAGCCAGTATCAGCCTGGTTCCAATGCAGGGGAAGCTCCGCGCTGTCGAGAAAGTGCTGGTCGACCATTTCTGATTGGGCAACGATAGTGATTCGTCCATCCCTTTCCGCCTTGCCAATCCAGGCTGCTGCAAGATTGAATACAGGCAGAATGTTGTCGCAGAAAATCTGGGCAACGGTTGCGGTATTCATTTGCCATTTCAGAAGAACCATGTCCAGGTGGCGAAAGATTTCTGCAATCGCTTTTTCCTGGTGCTGCTCGGTGATGTCCTTCGCGTAAACGGCTACGCTGACAGCCAACCCTTTGGCATCGTAAACCGGATAAATCGAATTCTCGAACTGAATGCCATTACGTTCATCGTTTAGCGTGATTGGCTCGGCTGTGGCAATGACCTGCTCGACCGCTAGCTGGCGCGAGTTGGCCAACGATTTTGGCAGCATGGCAAAAAAGTTTTCGCCGAGCAGGTCTTCTGGCTTTTTTGTGAAACGTTGGGCTCCAAACTGGTTTATTGCTTGAATTTCTCCTTTGTGGCCGAGCAGCAGGACTGTTTCGGACGTCGCATCAATCAGTGCCTGCATGCGAACCTGGCTGTTTTTCAGGTCGAGCTCAATCTTTCGGGTACTTTGGGCAATTATCCCGGCAACGATCAGCAAAAGAATGCAGAGTAGTGTGGCGCGTATCAGTTGATGCCGGCTCTGGAGTGACAACGCTTCATCTATATCGTCGATGTAGATGCCCGAGCCGATGATCCATCCCCAAGGCTCAAATTTCTTAACAAAGGAGAGCTTTGAGTATTTTGTCGTGCTCGATGCCCCATCATTCGTCTGTTTGTACCATTCGTAGCGAACAAAGCCGTAGCCTGAGCGATTGGCGACGTCCGCAAAGGCGATAAACAGGTTTTTCGGGCCATCCGTATTTACGAAGTTCTCGGAGTCGCCATAACTGACTTGCGTCGCCGAGTTGAATTTTTCCGACTCAAGTGTCTTTCCCTCCAGTTCGGGCTGGAGAGGATGCATGATCATCTTTGGAAATGGTTGCCCCGTATCATTCAGCCAAAAATACTCATTGTCACCGTAGCGCATTGAACGAATGGTTTCCGAGGCAATCTTTTTTGCTTCCGCTTCGCTCAGCTTTCCCGACGCCTGCAGGCCTTGATAGTGGGCCAGGATGGAGTATCCGGATTCGACCAGATGCCTTGTTTGTGCGGTCTTCTCACGTAAAAGCGAGTCTCGCAGGGCCGAAGCATCAATTAGATGGGCGAGGATTGTGCCGGTGATGAAGAGCACAACAATGATCCAGATCCGATTGTGGATGCTCTTGTTTCCAAATAGGTGATGTTTCATGTTCGATACTGGAATCCTGGCAATAAGGCGTTAGGGATCGAAGACCATTTTGCCCCCTCTGTTTGCTGCTTGTCACTTGCTATACGGGGGAAGAGTTGCGCCAAGTCAAATTCTGACCATAAATTGCCAGTATTTTTCTGTTTGCTGACGAGGGCTTTTGAGCGCAAAAAAAGCATCTGCCAACAGATGCTTTTTTTGATGCCAGAACGGGGAACTAACGGTCAGCGCAGCTTGAGTTCCTGCAGCACCGTGGTCGATATTTCCTCGATCGACTTGGTCGACGAATCCAGCCAGCGAATACCTTCGCGGCGCATCATCTTCTCGGCTTCGGCGATTTCGTAGCGACAGTTGGCCAACGAGGCGTACTTGCTGGCGGCGCGCCGTTCTTCGCGGATCTGGGCGAGGCGTTCGGCCTGGATGGTCAGGCCGAACAGTTTCGGGCGGTGCTTTTCCAGCGTGCTGGGCAGGCGGCCGCGATCGAAGTCTTCCGGGATCAGCGGGAAGTTGGCGACCTTGAGGCCGAACTGCATGGCCAGGTAAAGCGAGGTCGGCGTCTTGCCGCAGCGCGACACGGCAACCAGGATCACGTCGGCTTCCTCGAGGTCGCGGTCGGTGATGCCGTCGTCGTGCGCCAGCGTGTAGTTGATCGCCTCGATGCGTTTCTTGTAGTCCGAACTGTCGGTCGAGTCGCGTGAGCGGCCGATGGTGTGGCTGGACTTGATGCCGAGTTCGGCCTCGAGCGGCGACAGATAGGTCTCGAAGTAGGACAGCGAGAAGGCATCGGCCTGGTGCACGATTTCGGCCAGATCCTGATTGACCAGCGTCGTGAACACGATCGGCCGCATGCCGTCGGCCTCGCCCTGCGCATTGATGCGGGCAACAGCTTCCTGCGCCTTCTCGATGTTGTCGAGGAAGGGGATGCGGATCTGCTTGAATTCGACTTCCTCGAACTGCGTCAGCAAGCTGTGGCCGAGCGCTTCGGCGGTCAGGCCGGTACCGTCCGAGACGAAAAATACGGTGCGTTTTATTTGCATGTTTCAAAAGCCTTGTGCTGCAATGGTTTCCGGTTTGTTGGTGGCTGGTTATCTACAATTTTGTAGATCGCTTAACCGTCTGGATTTTCTCAATCTCTCGCGCCTTGATGTACTTTTCAGACATTGCACGCGATGCATGGCCTAGGATTGCTTGATAATCTTGGCCCTGTTTCTTTGCCTCGGTAGCCGCATTCCCGCGAATATCGTGGAAATGAACGTCTTCCACCTTGGCATTTCTGACGGCGATTTCCCACACTTGATAGAAGCTTGAGTAGCAATATGCCTTGCCTGTCCTAGTGCAAAGCAAGTGCGTCAGGTTCTTGACTGGCCGTGGAATTTTCTTTGCTCTGGCGATGACTTCGCGCAAGTATTTTGACCACTCGAAAAGCTGGCGCTTCCCTGTCTTGTGCTGCTCGATGTACAGGCCATCGTCTTGAAGGTCTGAAAACTTGATCTTCAATACATCAGTAATTCGTGCGCCGGTCAGGTACGCCAAGTCCATCGCCACGCGCACAGAATGATTTGCCTTCTCTCTGATGAGCAGGAATTCATCGTCTTTCAGGTGCCGAGTCCTACCTTCAATCACATGCTTCTTAATCGACTTGCAAGGATTGACGCAATCAATCAATCCTCTGCGGATAGCGTAGTCGAACACGTTTGACAGGATGACTCTGCCGATGTTTGCCTGAGACTTTGAACTATGGCCGTCCATGAATCTTGCCACATGAACAGGCTTGATCATCTCCATAGGCCCGTCAAATACGGTTGGAAGCAGGTCTATCAGCGTCTGATAGGTGCGCTTAGTAAGCGGCGCAAGCTTTGTGTATTGTTCGCTGGATAGCCATTGCACAAGCACAGCAGGGAAAAACGATCCGCCGATTGATCCGCCATTCTCAAGCTGCGCCCACTTGATACGGGCCTTGGTTAGATCGGCGTCAAGCCTGATCCATTTTCTCGGTAGTGTGGTCGTGACGTAATAGAATGCACCAGACTTTAGGTGCATCCTTGGCGGAAGGTCTAGGTTTGATTGGCGGCGTCTTCCCATTGAGCCTGACATGCTATGCCACCTTCTTTAGTGCGTCAAAGTTTGGCTCCCACTTTGCCGGCTGCGTGCTTGCCGATCCTGATAGCTGCGACTCGGAATGAGTTCGCGAAACAATCGGGCGGCCAGAGCATGCAACTTTGAATGAGTAGCCATTCTTTGCAAGCCACTCTCTTTGCTTCTTGTGCTTAACGTAGCCGGTAAGCGTTTCAATCTCGTCTTGAGTAAGGAACATATCTCATCCGGGCGTTAAAAATCCCGCCGCAGCGGGATCGTTGGTTAGTGTGTCAGCGCCGCGTTTGTCGGCTATTCCAAGGTTATGTGCCAACAAACCCCTTCTCTCCATTAATCCATGCTTCCTGAAAATCAGGCAACGGGGCGCTCTCTATCTTTACTTGATGGCCGTCGAAATCTTCCCAGTTCATGTTATTAACGGCCCAGTCTTGAATCTCGTAGTCGTCAGACTCAAACAGTGGAATTGTGTCCTCCGCTAAGCTTCGTTCAATGTCGCCGTCAAACTCATGTGCATAGTGAGCAGCACGGCTTCTGGCAATAATTTCTACCGGCACTCCCCATTTGCTGCCATCCGGCATTTCAACCGTCATAATCTTGTGCATATTGCTCTCCGTTAAAAATGCAGACTAATCGGCCTGTGTGGGTTCTGACTTGCAAGACTCGCACTTGTCGCGGATAAGTATTCCTCCGCACTTTTCGCACTGACCATCGCTAGGCTTGCCGAATATACGGTCAAAGCTATCGTCAAATCTGCGCTTAGCGTCTCCGGATAGATGCTTTGATGCGATGGTGTCGCCGGTAATGTCGTTGATTGCCATCATTCCCCCTTCGCTTTCTCTGCCAGTGCGCGGATGGCGTTGGCGATCCGGCTGGATGCAGTCGCTTTGCCCATGATGTATTCGCTGCGGCCTTCGTTCGCGTCGTCATCGTCGGCGATTGAGTCGTTCAGCGCATCAGCTTTTTCCTCGAACAGATCAGCCACCTTCGCACACTCTTCATAAACCCCGGCGATCATCTCGCGCAGGGCTGAGTCGTCGCGGGGCTTGGAGAGGGCATCGCGCATCTTTTCAATCGCATAGCCAACGCCGTCGTACTGTGGAAAATCCCATTTATCAACGTTCTTGACGCACCAAGTCATAAGCGCATCTACGGAATCGTGCTTGTACTCAAGGGCAATGCGCAACCGTTCGTTATCCGCCTCTGCTGCGGCCAGTGCGGTGCGGGTGGCGGTTAGTTGATCTGTCATCGCGCTCAATTCTGCGGTACTTACTGCCCACAAATCATCGCGACAGCACTGCTCTCCATCTACACCATCTGTGTAGAGAATAGGGCGCTTTGCGTATTCATTGTGGCAGCGGTATTTGCGTTCAAGATACTCAATTCGATCAAGATACATCTGGTTGCTATCGGTCAGCCGCTCGTTCTCAGCCACAAGGTCAGCGCGGACTAGGGTGGCGAAGGCGTGCAGCTGGAAATTGGTAGGGTAAGGAGAAGACTCAGAATTACCGATGCTGATACCTGAGATTCCCGCCATCCGCACAACGTCTTCTTTCGATAGTGTGGTCATTTCCGGTTCTTCCTTCGAGATTCTGCGGCGATAGATTGCTTACGCTTCTTTGCGGTCCTGGCATCTGATTTGCGCTTTGGCTTGCTGGCTACACCGCCGGGCATGACATATCCAGAGTAACGGCTTGCTGCGTCACTGGAACCGATTGTCAGTGCGTAAGCCATTGCTGCGAGCATTGGGGCTTTGTTCATTTCGTGCCTCGATTCCAGTAGAGGTTATGCGAGTTTAAAAACTGTTCCCAGTTTGCGTCATCCGGCCAGCATGAGCGGGCGTCAATCAGAAACCCTCGATAAATTACATCATCACTCTCCGCGCAAATATCCCGGTGGCGCATTGCGATGAACTCGGCAAGGATCAGGAAGTAGCCGGCTAGGGCTAGGATGTGGATGGTGGTCATGCTGCACCTCCATTCATCGCACTAACCCAGCATTCGTCACTTTCTTCTTGGTTGCGTGGATTACCCGGGTGGACGCAAAAGCTACACGGCGGAGAAATAAAACAAGTGCAACCGCGATCGCTAAAGTCAGCGTCAAATTCATCACGGTCAGATTGGGCATCGGGAGAAAGAATCATCCCTACCCGAAACCAATATTCGCTTGTCGTTCCTTCCCCTTCAGCTATCCATGTGAGCAGTTCAGAGCGAACGTAAGCTGCAATCTCTGAGTTAAAGGACATCACGCACCGCCTTTCACCGATGCGATGGCAGCATTAATCTCATCGCCGATGTCTTCGCCTTGTCCGTTTTCCCAACCAGAAAAGTCAAGTTTCGGATCAATTAGCGCAAGGCATTTCAGTAAAGCATCCCGCTGTGCCTTGTAGTCGGGTTGAGGTGAGGTATCGAAGTCGCCATCCAGAACTGACAGTCCGAAATTTGTGTGCTCGTAATAGTTTGCCGATACGCGGCGAACCAGCCCGATTTCTGCGAGGCGCTTCATGCGATCCTTCGGAACGTCGTACCCTTCGTTGTCCATGGAGCATTCGTGGAAGCGGCGAAGGTCTGCCATTTCCTGATCGAAAATAGCGAACGGAAGCGCCACCAGCTTCTGCTCACTCGGCGCACTCGCAGGCTGGGCGATGGGGGATTCTATAAATTCACGAAGCACTTTGTACGGACCGATTGGCTCAACTCCAGTATCCATCCGAGCAAAGTCGTCCATGCTTTCCAGCGCTTCAAGTGCGCGGAGTTGTTCTTCAGTCAGTGCCATATCAATCTCCTAACTATCTACTAATCCACTTGGTAATTAGTAGTTGAATAAAAGACCCGCTCACCGAATACCAATCAATGCACACAAGCTAAATGGTTTGGGGTGAGGTGGTGAGCGGGTGGGTAATCAGTCGCCGATCCAAATCCACAACTGGACTGGCATTGTCTTTGGCGCAGGACGCTTGCCGCATTTCTTAACCATGCGTTTCCCTTCAAGATTCGGAAGGCATGCATGCACGGCGTCAATTGAAACTCCTACGGCTTCCGCAATTTCTCTTGCGCTTACGGGTTCCTGCATGGCGTTGCGATACTTTTGCGTAGCTTCATGCTGCTTCTTGCTATTGCCCGATAATTCGTATTTAGGAATGCAGTCTTTCATCCCTTTTGTCACGTAGTAATAACGCTTGATCGGGTTGTATTCTTCGATCAGTTCAATCCGATCCTGCGACACAAGAACAGCAATAGCCTCGCGAGTTGTGGAGATTGAGCATTCAATCTCCTTCGCAATCGTAATCACCGTGTTAATGCCTTCGTCAATCGCAGAGTAAATACTTTCGATGCGCTTGATCTTATTGGCATGCGTTCCTTTGTGCTGAATAGGAACGTCGTCGCCGATTGCCTTGTGTCGGATTGATACGATTCCTGGCGGTGGCGTATATCCACCATTGATTAGCAGAGCTAGTACGCTCATTTATTGTTCTCCAGATAAGCACGAAGCTGCCAAGTTTTGGCATGGACATAAACGCCGTCAGCACGTAGCAGCAGAGTGGTTACAGGGCCGATAAGGTCGATTGCGTATAGTTCGCCTTCTAGGCGGAATTGGTAGCCGGGAGTCATCTTGAAACCTTAACAGTTGCAGTCGGATTCATTGCGCAGGCTTCGATATATGCGCTGACAAATGGCAAGAAGTGTTCGTACATTCCCCATCCATTAGGGGAGTTAAATTTCTCCATCTTCTCGCGCTCTGAAATCAGCAACGAATAACCAGCAAGAAGCGGTGCGATTAACTCGCTTGCGCTGTTAATGCCAATTTCATCTGGTCGCCACAGGTGCATATAGATTCCTGCCGCTTCTGCCATTTTGTTCAGGTTGTGCGTGATGTTTCTCGAATAAACCTCATCGCCATCAACAATCAAAGTTACGTCTAGGCTCATATCAATCTCCACGTTAATCATTAGGGATGACACTGGATGCCATCTCTAATGCACCCTGTTTCCAAGGTGCAGCCGATTTGTGTGTCAGGCTCGGCAGGCCTCAAACATGTCCTGTGTATTTGTGTCCTTAAATGGATCGCTTTCAGGAAGTAAGTCTTTTAGGCGAGTGTTCCCATCTCCGTTGTATGGCAAACACATTCCATCCCACAATCCATCGAGCCGCTTTAGGTGCTCAATACTTTTAATTTCAATGGCTTCATCTGCTGTAAATTCGCAGTCATAGCTAATATCAAATTGCCCGTTTTCAGCAACAGCCATCGCATCAATATTGCTTTCTGCCATAACTACAGCGGAAATCTTTAATTCAACAAAGTACGGTTTAAGCATTTGTCACTCCATGAAAAACGCCCGGTGTTTAGTCGGGCGCTTGGTTACTTGATGCGTAGGCTAGGCAGCTTTCAATTCCTGCTTGTCGTCAAACTGGAATGTGATGCGCTTGTACATTTCCCACGTACGACGAACGTCGTCTTTGCAGTAGTCAATGACTTTCTGCGGATCAGTCGGCCAAGTTGCTGCAACCATTGACCCGTCGAAATCGCCCTTGCCAGGAATGCCGAATGCTCGGCACAGACGATCCATGCTGCCGCGCTTATGTGGGTCGCTAGACCACAGCAACATCGTGTCTTGGATGATCGAATCCCATGGCTTGGCAGCGAACGCCTTACGGAAAATCTGCGGTGGCGTAACGCCAAGGATGATGCTGCGATGCTTGAGGAACGGAAGGTCAAAACCGGCGATGTTGTGACCAACAAACGAGGTTTCAATCTGATACGTTCCTTCGTGCCGTGGGCGAAGCGAAAGCGCCTCTACGCTTGCGTAGAACTGCTGAATCACTTGGCGCTCGGTGAATTCGGCAGAAGTAGCGAACGGTTCGCCGTCATCAATCTTCCAACTGATACAAGCAATCCGGCCTTCCAATCCACTGAACGAAGTCTTTGCAATCCGTTCCTCGATACCAGCATCAATCTCTGCATGCTTGGCTGCGATAAACTCTGCAATCTTTGCTTCGTCCTTGTAGTTGGATGGAGCCTTGACCGCTGCTTTCTCTGCCTCTGCATCATTGCGGAAGTCAGCGATTACCTGCGGATCGTTGCAAGGCAGAGTCTCAATATCGAAAATTACATGCATGGCTTACTCCATGAAAAACGCCAGCGGATTGGCTGGCGTTGTTGGTTGGTGTTGGCAGGGATCAGAAGGGAATTGTGTCTTCAAAATCCTCCGCTGCTGGCTTCTTGCTGCCAGCGTCTTGTGAAGCGTCTGGTTGCTTGCCGCCAACAAGAGTCAGGTCATTGACACGAACCTCAAGCGAGTAGCGCTTCTGGCCGTCCTTGTCGGTGTATTCGCGATTCGCAATCTCGCCACTAATGGCAACCTGAGTCTTGTCCTTGAGATACGGAAACAAAGACTCGCCGCGCTTTCCCCAAAGATTGAACTTCATCCAGCTAGTTACCTTGCTGTTTCCGAATCCAGACTCAACCGGGCCTTTGAATGAAACGATTGAGTCTCCGCCTTGGGTGAATCGTTGCTCTGCATCCTTATAGATGCGTGTTGTGCAGGTAAAAACGTTCATGCTGCTTCCTTGTAGTTGTTGAGTGCTGCGGTGATGCGTGCCGTGTCTTCCTTCTTGGCGCGCTCAAGTGCTGCGTTTGCGTATTGCTGCGCCTTTGCCTTTGTCGGTGCAGCAGTGATTGCCTGGATAGCCTTTTCAACATCCAGCGGCTCTACTTGCTTCGGCGGCGAAGGCTTGCTTGCTGCGTTGCCGTCGTCGTCTTCTGCTGCGATGCCACACGCAGCCATCAGCGAGTAGCGGCGGGCGTAACTGAGCGCGCTACCGTAGCCCTGCGGGTCTTGCTTGCTGGCCGGAACGTGCAACTTTCCGCAGCGCATTTCCTCGCCTGACTCATGCCGGAATACAGTCTCGACCGTAACCCCGGTGTTGTCGTCGAACGTTTCTTGAATCAGCGCAATGCCATTATTCAGCAGCGCTTCATCTACCGCTTCAAGACATGCGGCCAAGTCGGCGTACTTCGACTTGAACGCCGGGTTTGTCTTGCACTTGAGAGCAGGGCCAAACTCCCGCTTTGCCTTCACAAAGGCTGATGTGATCTGTTTCATTCTCGAAAACCTCCGCAAACTGTTGTTGAAATTGTTGCCAGAACATTAGGCCGCCATCGTCATCGTCCATGTCCACTACTCCTAGACTTTCGCCGAAACTCGAACATGACTATCTCTGCAAAGTGCTTGATTGCATCGTGTCGCTCTACATAACGAAGAGCGGCATGTTGGCCCCATTGGGTGATGTGCTTGTATGCGCGTACTGCGGCGCGGGCTTGGGGAGTGGTCATGGCGAATCACTGACAACTTGGATTGGCGTCGATTCTTTCGGGTCAGAACCAACTTGAAGCGCGCATTCTCCGGGCTTAAGGCTGCACGATTTGTTGCCAACAATGACGTAGCCGCATGCCGCACGACCGCCTTTAAGAAGACCACGTGTCGAGCACATAATCTTTTCTTTTTCGCTCATGCTGCCTCCCGTACTGGCTCAAGTAGAATTGCATCAAGCTCTGCATCGGAGACAAGCAGGTTATGTCCGTTGTCAGAGAACAGATTGACGCGGAATTCCTGCTTGCTTCCCGCTGCATTGATCGCCTCAAACACGATTGATCGTGAGTAGTGATCGCCGTAATCCGTCGTTCCGTGGTCAATTGAATCCAGATGCACGCCGACAATTCCGTGTAGGTTTAACGAGCCAACCATCATGCAAGCCTCCAGTTATTGCGTTCGCTCACATTGCGCAGCGCCATGTACTCACGGCGAACCCGGCGAAGCTATTTTCGAGCATTCAGTTGAGCAACGATGATTCGATTGGTTAGATAAGGATCACTGACGCACATAAGGCATTCAGATTGACCGTCGATGCAGATTTCTAGACTTCTCATCTGGAAGTAGAGAAGCCAGCGCTTGAGTGTTTTCATGGCTGTTCTTCCCATTCGATGCGGACGCAGGCGATGCGACTTGGTTGTGCAAAATCGTTGGCATTATTTTCCGACTCATAAGCGTCTGAAGTTCTTGCCATGAAAGAGCCTGTTGAGGTCGGATACACATTCACCCAGCCCTCGCGCTTCACCTTTGGCGGCGTCCAGGTGAGGTCATCAGCAGAGGGCGAGTGCAGCACAGAAAAAGCCCCGCTGTCGTGAATCGCCGCGACGTGGTCGGTGATACTCAAAACGATGTCGATTACGCACTTCCCTTTGAGCGGGTGGTACAGCACATCCCCCTTATAAACCGGCTTCCCTTCAACCCAACACAAAGGCTCCATTCGGATATTATTAACGCACCTGAATCCAAACTCACCACCCCCGCCCTTGGTCAGATAAACGATGTCATCAACGGAGTCCGGTCCTGCAACGAATTCCATTGATTGACCATCTTTTCTGCAAATAGCCTCGCCACGCTTCGCCGCCTCCAGATCAAACGGACGCAGCAGTGAATAGTCTTTGTCGCTCATGTCGACTCCTTGGAATAAAAGACGCGCCCTGTGATAGCGGCGCGGAAACATCGCTTCCCGATATAAGAGCGATGCAGAGGGAGATTGAATTTGGTGCGGTTGAAATATTTCCATGGCGTCACCGCTGCGCTGTTCCGATACTCCCGGCCTCGGTGGGGCTGCTCCAATAGTCCGTCATCCAATGTGGATGCTCTCCCGATGTTCTGGCTTGGCTGGCTATTGCTGAATGCGCTTCCGTGTTCAGCTACAAGGGAAGGGATGACTACATTTGCCCGTGTAGTCCAGCTTGCGCTTGCTGCGTATGCGGGGTCTGAATTAGTCCGCCTCTCTTACCCGGAGGCGGTTTAGGTTTGCGTTGTTAATTTTGTTCAGGAGGCTTCATTCCCCTGATCTGCCCGACCCTGCCTTTTGCTTGCTTAAGTCGCATGCGCAACGATTCAACATCTCGCTCAGCTTTCGCAACAAGAAAGTTATGCGCCAGTTCCCACGAATCGTGCCAGTTGCTCCATTCAGAAACCTTGTTCTCGCGGATGGATCGATTTCCATGCTTGGCCGGCAGAAAAACTTGCTTTTCTGTTTCACGCTCAACTTCAATCGCCTCAATTTTGTCAAATCGCGTTCTGTACTTAATCATTTTTTACCCATTCCACATGTTGACCGCAGTGCGATAGCTCCACTATTGGCATTTAGATTCAATTATCTTCTCTATATTTTCATACCACGCCACCATCAAAACAACGCAGGCTCAAAGCTATTCCAATCCACCGCAGGCGCAGATTTAATACGCTCCGTGATGTACTTGTAGTTGCTAGACGGCTTATCCCACACCCAGCGGATTACTTCGCCGAAGTCGTCTAGTATTCCGTAGCGGGTGCGTGGTTTCATGTCTAGCTCCGGATGCTTGTCTATTTATTTAATTAAAAATTCTAGAGACTCCATCTTTTTGATGCTTTTCTTAAGCGACTCGATTTTTTTCTTTCGCATTTCTTCTGCCCGAGCAATTGCCGCATCCTGTGTTCTGTGCCAGTCTTTACCATGGGCATATTTGTGTTTGTCGTACGCCAGCATTTCGCTGCTAATTTTGTGGCAAACCTCGCCTTCAACCTCTTTTATTCCTTCTGTAAGCGAATATTTAGTTACCCACGCCTTAATTTTTTCATTTTCCATATCATTCTCCAGTTATTAGTGCCGCTATTTCCCGGCTGCCATCGAGATACGCGCCCTCGACTCTCTGCGTCATGAACGCTTTGAGCGTGTTTCCCGCAAGCCCTGGGCTAGTCTTGGAGTGAATACCCCGTCCTATGCGGATACTTGCGGGTGATGCTCGGTTAGTAACCAAAAACCTTTGCTAACTGCTTTGCACTTTCATCGCCCAAAACATCTTGGTTATTCAGGTAGTATCTAGCAAGCTTCTCAGCAAGCTCTTTGTCATCAACCCCGATTGCCTTGGCGATACCCTGTCTAACCTGACTTGCATCAGAGCGAGAAAGTTTTGTTCCACCTTCTGTGTATCCAGCAAGTCCGCGAACGTAATCTGCTGCATATGTGTATGGATACCGACCGTCGTTCTCCATCTCTATCTCTATCTCCTATCAGTCAAATCGGATGGCCCGCAGGTTGGTTTGTCGACCGTAGCAGTTTCTCCTTTTGAGAGTGCAGGCCATCCGATTTGCCGCCTCAGTGAAGCGGCTTGGTGTTACCAACGACCATCCATGAAATCGTTGTATGCTCGTTCCGCCGCATCTTCCGCAAGGCCGCGCATTTCATCTCTGTAGTCGCGTTGCATGCATTGAAGCGCTCGGCTGTACTCGCCTTGAGAAAGCAAGCCTTCGCGCAAGTCGCGCTCTATCTGCTCTTCTTCGCGTTCGTACTGCGTCATATCGTCCTCCAGTTGGTTATTCACATTGAAGGCGTCTGGCATCGAAATCCAGATAATCACGGCTTGGCATCCGTATGCGCATATTTCGCCTTCAATGTGCCGACTCCCGAAGGAATCGGCGGTAATTCACGTTTGTGTATGGCTAACTTGTTGAGCAAATGGATCGCCAGTCCAACCAGTGATTAACTGTCCGCCACCGCCTGATACACGGTCACTTAGATTTGCTACCCGGCTCGCTATGCTCGTCATCCGCTTAAATCCACTAGGAACCCGTACTCATTGGCTTGAGTGCGTTACGTGGGGCAGGGAGCTTGCCGGTTTCATTACTGTCTAATTGTCGCGGTCCTCGTTGGTCTGAGGATGGCGGGCCGTGTTGGTGGCCTAAAGAGCGGTGCTGCTTAAATCTTCACTAGCAAGGCGCTTGGCCTTGGTGGTAGAGACTCAAATCAATCCAATCTGACGCGCTTTTCTGCGCAATACATCGGGACTCGGAGGAAGGGGGCCAATGTTTGACGGATGGACATGCCCAATAACCAACTCCGCCAAGATTGCAAACTCTTCGCGCTCCTTGTTTGCTTTGCGCTCAGCTTGGATGCACGACCACTCATACGGCGAGTGCAGTCTGTACATTGTTCTGTCGCTTGCCATCTCGTTCTCCCATCTAGTTAATCGGCTTGTGCTTCTGCGCTGCTCAACGCCAGGTATTTCTTGTTTCGACTCATGCCGCGCCGGTTAAGGACACTGCCGTCTTGCCTAACTTGATTCCCGACTCGCGGGTTTTTCCTGCGGTGCGTTGTTTGCTGCGATGGGTGTAGATTAAACCCGAATTAGGGTCTTGTCAAACCCTTTTTTGGGTTTTGATGTTCGATAGGCAAAAAAAATCCCGCACTCGGCGGGATCGTCTGTGTTGCTTGCTATTTAATGGCAGTGATATACGCCAGTCCTGTGATCGTAGTGGCACCCCTTGCTATCAGTCCCGCCCGAGTGGGCAAGAACAGGGGCTGCTACCAGCACGGCAACAATGAAAGCAATCGCAGTCTTCATAAACACCTCCTTGTTAGTGAAACGTCATCATGACACTGCGTTTGCGTTTTAACAATTGTTTGTGTTGTATTACCTTAGTCTAATTGATTGTCATGGCAAAAAAAGTACAATAAAAACCCCGTCGAAACGGGGCTGGAGAGGGGAACGCACCGTCATGCATTCCTGAGTGCGTTGCTCCGCACTCGGGGCCAGCTGTTCTTTGCTCGCCGGAATATCCCCTATGTTTCTATCGCCATGTGCAGCTTAACCTTGAACAGCTCAAGGTTGGCTTTGTCATGCTTTGACAGAGCGCCGCCAGAGATAACGGTCGAGTTTCCGCCATCCCTGCGCGATAGGATGATGATCGCTCCATCTATATCCCTTTCTCTGCAAACGCTCAAGGCATTAGTCAGCGCCTCTTTGGCCGCTTCGTGATTCGATCTAGACAGGTCATAAAGCTTTACGTTAGATGCCATGCTTTCCAGTTGTTGTGTATCACGTTGCAAATATCTCACAACACAACAATGAAAAGAGGATATTTAACAAATTTGTTACTTTTTGTCGTTTGCTCTTCTGTTCTGGCTTGGAACGACTATCTTTCCGATGCTCATTGTCTTGACCGCAGATGTTGATTGGTGAGCCTCTAGAGCCTGCAAGCTGAATCCCTGTTGCAGCATCGTTGCCGGAGTTGAGCCAAGAGCATTGACGATTGCCTCCACTGTATCCAGGTTAGGTGCGGTTTCTCCGCTGATTGCTCTTTGCACCGATGACAGGCTAATCCCTGCATCTTTAGCGAGCGCCTTCGGCTTGTTTGAGCTGCTCTCATACTTGATTTCCATCATCGATTTGACGGATTCAGCAAAGATTTTCTTGTAGTCACCCTTTGACAGAGTTGGCTTTGTCCTAGTCATTCTTTCTCCATTCTTCATGGAGATACTAGGCAAAAGTTAGACCCTTTTTCGGGTTGCATAGACCCAAAAAAGGGTCTAGAATATGTCTTATGAAAATTTCCATGTACGACTTCGTTATCGACAAGCTCCATGTAAGCCGTGGTAGCTGGCCTTCTATTGCCATTTCCGCCGGCATGTCCAAGCGCACGGTAGAGAAGATTGCGCGCAAGGAAATTGAGAATCCGAGCGTCCATAACGTTCAAAAGCTTTACGACTATTTTGTCGGCGCAAAGAAGAAGCAAGCCTGATGTGTTTTTCGTTTTCATGGCAAGCATCTTCTTTTTTTTGACCTTTTAACGCACCCCTAACCGCCCCTAGTCATTAGGGGATGGAGATAACGATGCAAGCAAAGCTGTTTTACGACGACGAATACGAGGCGCTAAACCTTATGGTCAGCAACTCGCAGAAGTCCGCAAAGGAACTTGCTGTCTATCTGTTTCCGCATTTGAAGATGGATTCTGCATATGCCCGTTTGAAGTCATGCCTTAACCCTGAAAAGGACGAGCGTCTTACTTTCGGCCAGATCATCGCGGCAATGAACTTCTGCGAGTGCTACGACCCGCTTGCATACGCATGCGATGAAACGATGCACGGACGCCCGGATCGCAAAGCGCCGGAAGACGAAGAAGTGAAGATCGTTGAAGCTATGAACTCCGCTGCAGCAGTCATGCAGAAGGCAATGCGCCAGCTTGAACATCTGCAAGCACGTACCGCAAATATTCGGAGGGCAGCATGAGCTACCTACTTATTTCCGCATGCGTCGTCATTGCTGCAACTCTTATCGCAGTCGAGCTTGTATCAGATCAAGAGGATGACGAGTGATGTTCGCAGCCACTGCCCACGTTCAAGAATTGAAGCGCATCGCTACTGCCGAGAGCCATTCCAAGATGATCGGCATTCAGTTCATCCCCGCACGTTTGCGCTGCGGTGGATGCGGAAAGATGCGCACGGCTGTCACTGGCAAGCAATACGCATCTGGCCTGTTCCTGGGCGATTGCTGCAAGCCGAAGAAGGCTAAGTAAATGAATCTGTCTAGCCAAGGACAAAAAAATGCCCACGTTGGCGACCTTGCAGGGTCCGTGGGCAGTAACTACCTGGAGCAAATTATGCAACAAAAATTAGTCGAGGTCAATCATGGCCGGTGACTGGATAAAGATGCGCGTGAATTTAGTCACGAACCCAAAAGTAATCGCCCTATCTGAGCAAATAAGTTACTCAGGCGAATATCAGGACTGGTCTGGTATGCATGGCTTTATTCCATCGATTGGAGGAACAAAGCAAGACTTTGACGATGGGGTTATGCAAGCGTTACGCGTAACGCGTTACGTTGTCGTTACTGCGCTGTTACGTTTTTGGGGTTACGCAAACGAACACGCTAAAGATGATTTCATCAAATCTCTGCGCATTTCTGACGTTGACGAAATAGTCGGAGTGCCTGGATTTGGTCGTGCACTAGAGTCTGTTGAGTGGGCAGAATACGACGAAGAGTTGCGTGGTCTGCGTATTCCAAACTTCAGCGAATACAACACCTCAGGCCATGAGCGCAGCGCAGAAGCCAAGACAGCCGCGCAAAGACAGAAGGAATACAGGGATCGCAAGAAGTCAGAATCCGCCGTGCAAAACGTTGTTAAAACAAGTGACGTAACGAGTGAAGTAACGCGTAACCGCAGAGAAGAGAAGAGAAGAGAAGAAGTAAACCAAGATTCGGACAAGCCGACTCGGAAGAAATCAACTCCTATCCCTGCCGACTTCTATCCAAACGAAAACGGTGTCGCGTATGCCGAAGAGAAGCGCGTAATCCTTGCGGTTGAACTTGAGTCTTTCCGCAACTGGCATCTTGCAAAAGGTGGAACGTTCAAAGACTGGCAGGCTTGCTGGAGGACATGGTGCGATAAGGCCGTCGAATTTGGACGCGCCGGAAAGGCTCCTGCTGCTTCTGAATCTGGACAGCCTTCACTTCCAGAATTCATGCGAGGTGCGCTATGACTGGCGGCGATTTCTTCTCAGCGCTCTACAAACGCGGCGTCGACCTCCCGGTCCGCATATTTTTCGGTGGAACTCATCCGAACGTTTATCGCCCGCATGCTCTGAGCTTCTGCAATCTGACGCTTGACGAGGACGAGGAAATCCACGCTGAGAAGTTTTCTCTGCTGGAAGGCTTTGACGTATCAATTGTTACCGACCGCCTTGACGACAAGACACGCGAACTGACAAAAGCAATTGCCGCCTGCCGGCCTAAGCATCTGGTCGTGTGTGCTACCGACAAGCTGCTGTCATGGGCGCCGCATAGGGGTTGGAAATGAACCTTATCGACCCTAACATCGACCTGTCGCAATTCACTGAGCCGGAAAACGTCAATCGCGTTCGCTCTGCTGATCGCTTCAAGAAGCGCACGCTCGACATCCTGACGCACAAAAACCAAGCCGTTGGCACTCCGCTTCCTTGGGCAAAGACAAGCGACATCATCGAGCTTCGACCCGGTGAACTTTCAATCTGGACTGGCTACAAAGGCCACGGAAAAAGTCAATTCTTGTCGCAGATCATGCTTGGCTGCATGCGCAAGAATCAGCGCGTCTTGATTGTCTCTCCCGAGTTCAAGCCGGAAGAGGTTCTGGCCCGCAAGTGCCGTCAAGAATCTGGATCTAGCAGCCCTCCGGTTGGCTTCGTTGATTCGTGGTTTGAGTACGCAAAGTCTCGTCTTTGGCTGTTCGACCATCAGGGCGCATTGCAGTCTGAAAACGTGGTTGCGCTGTGCCGGTATGCCGCCGCAACGCTGGAAATCAACCACATTGTCATTGATAGCTTGATGAAGTGCGGCATTGGCGTAGGCGCTGACGACTACACGAAGCAAAAACATTTCGTGGATAAGTTGCAGAACGTCGCCCACCAATCCGGCCCGCACATTCACCTTGTTGCGCACGCCCGCAAGGGATCGTCTGACGATCAGCCTGCCGGACTGCACGACGTAAAGGGAACTAGCGAAATCGGAGACATGGCCGAAAACGTTTTCTCTGTGTGGCGCAACAAGCCGAAGCACAAGGCTATGAGCACTGGCGACCAATCGAAATACAACGAACCTGATGCTCTGTTGATTTGCGAGTCGCAGCGCAACGGCTCCGGATGGAATGGATCGCTGCAATTTTGGTTCGATCCGAAATCCGGCCAATACCTTGAATCAATCAACGATCACGCCCGCTGCTATGAGCCTGCCGGCGCATCCGTTGAAGTAGTGGAGTTTTGACATGGCAACCGTAACCGTTACCAAGCAATTCAAAGAAGATTTCGACCTGTGGGCAGCTAATGCTCTTGAGTGCGGAGAATTCACCAAAGAAGACATGTCCGAGTTCAAAGAGATGCTTCGCAATGACTTTAAGCCGGGTTCTGATCAACTCCGCGAAGGCTACAAGGCAATCACTGCGGCTGGTGTAACTGTTCCTGCTGCGATTGATAACTACGAGGATCGCATCAAGGTCTGGTCATCGTTCTTCGCTGCCGCTGCAAACAACCTGCGCAACGTCCGCAAGCTTAATTTGAAGGTGGCCGCATGAACCACATCAGCAAGCACATAGACGAGCTAATCGCAGGATGGCGCGCAAAGGATCGTGAGCTATTCCAAGAGAGCGCAGCCATTCGCCAGTTTGACGGAAACCAATCACGCGACGAAGCAGAGCAGGGCGCATACGCAGAGATTCGCGCCAAGGTAGATGCGGATAAGAAGGAGATGAAGTGATGGGCGCGATTGAGATTCTTTCTGTTGATGAGGTCTGCGGCTCGTTCTTCGCGCCTGCATCCAGCGATATGGTTGATACGCTGGTTGGTCAATACAAGCAGGCCCGCAAGCGCATCAAGGAAGTTGCTGAATTCTCTGATGGCGAAGTGTGCAAGGCCGTTCTTGGATATTTCCTCGAAGGCAATGCAACCGAAGACCGTGGCCGCATTTCCATGAGCACATCGGCTTCGCAGTTGTTCCAAGAGGATGGCGCTGTTGCTTCGATGAACTCCGCTTACTGGTCAAAGGCTCTTGCGCTGACTGATGTTTATGACGCGATGCCTCAGGATCGCCGCAACCAGTGGAATGCACAAATCCGTAACCCGAAAGGCGTCAAGAAGCATCGGGACGCCAAGGAATGGGAAACGCCGCCACTTCCAGATTTCGAGGAAGAAACCGTTCGCGCCACGTTGCAAGGGCTGTTGACTAGCCGTGCAATGTTCCTGGCCGAGCGTGTTGATGGAATCTTCCGCGCCTTGTCCGGTGAGCATGTAACCAATTCGCCGGCTGCATTTGGCAAGAGAATGATCATCGCAAGGCTGATCACTTACTACAGCACGCTAGACTATGATCGAGTTGGCTACATCAATGATCTGCGCTGCGTGATTGCCAAGTTCATGGGGCGCGATGAGCCGCGCTGGAATAGCACTTCGAGCGTAGTTGACCGTGCTCGCCGTGAGATGCGCGGCCAATGGGTAACTCTTGACGGCGGCGCAATTCGTCTGCGTGCGTACAAGTGCGGAACCGCTCACCTTGAAGTGCATCCCGATATGGCGTGGCGCTTGAATAGCATTCTTGCTCACATGCACCCGATGGCTATCCCTGCCGAGTTCCGCGCCAAGCCGAAGAAGCAGCCAAAGGATTTCGTAATGATGGGCAGACCGCTTCCGTTTGCAGTTATCGAGCAGCTAGAAGGGCTTAAGCAGGCTCAAAACCTTGTCGAAAACACTGGTCCTGATGCTTGGCGAAACAAATACCGCCGCGTTGATATTCCCAATGCTATGCAAGCGGATCACAGGGTTAGCGACGAGGCAGAAAAGGTTATTGCATATATCGGCGGGGTGAAAAAGCAGAACGACAGAGGCGGCTTCTACTTTGAGTTCGATTACAACCCGCGCGAAGTTATTGCAGAAATCATCTGTTCTGGTTGCTTGCCTGACCAAAAGGCGCACCAGTTCTATCCGACTCCCGCAAATGTTGCCGAGGCGGCGATTGAGTTGGCGATGGAAGGCGCTGCGCCCGGAATGAATTGGCTGGAGCCAAGCGCTGGCATTGGTGGCCTTGCCGACTTAATGCCGAAAGATGAAACAACCTGCATCGAGATTAGCGCCCTGCATTGCAAGGTACTTGAGGCGAAGGGCCATAGCGTTGTGCATGGCGACTTCCTGAAAATCGCCCCGCAGACAAAGCCGTATCAGCGCATCGTGATGAATCCTCCGTACAGCGAAGGACGTTGGCAGGCTCATATCGAGCACGCAGCAAGCATGCTTTCCAATGGCGGGCGACTTGTTGCAATCCTTCCTGCATCTGCCAAAGGCAAAGACGTATTGCCTGGAATGTCCTGCGAGTGGTCAAAGGTGTTCGCCAATGAGTTCGCCGGTACATCTGTTTCGGTTGTGATCCTGGTTGCGGATAAGGCGGTGCAGAAATGAGGCTTGTTATTTTGGAAAGCCCGTATGCAGGAGATGTTCAATCAAACATTGAATATGCGCGCCTGTGCCTTCGAGATAGTTTGATGCGTGGAGAGGCTCCAATTGCATCGCACTTGCTTTATACGCAGCCTGGAGTTCTGGACGATGAGAAGCCAGATGAAAGAATGCATGGAATAAATGCTGGGTTGGCTTGGAAGTCGGTCGCTGATGCAAGCGTTGTATATACAGACCTGGGAATAACTTCTGGCATGGAGTACGGAATAAAAGCAGCACAACAGGCTGGAATAAATATTGAGTTCAGGAGCATTAAATGACCTGCTCAACCTGCGCCAACTCACTCCCTACAAATGCCTATCCCCTAATAGCGTGCATCTTATGGGATCGCACGTATCAACAACCTAGCGAAACTTGCGTGCGGTGGGTGAAGAAGTGACGAAGCAAGAATTGATTGCAGAAATGCGCGACTTATCAGAGCGAATGCTTGATGTCGCCGTGAAGCTTGACTACTTCGGCGGCTTTGAAGGAGAGGCATCGCAACATGCCGCAGAGCTTGCCGGCGCGTCTGGCGTGGTGCTCACCTGGGCCGATGGAATGGAGGCCGAATCATGACCGACTTCAAACCAATCGTTATCAAGCTGGTAGGAAAGCCGCAAGTTGATCGCTTGAAGCAGATCGCTGAAAACCTTCCGGTCGGACAAGAGCTTGAATGCGTCTTCCGGAAGGAGCAGAAGGTTCGCGGCATGGATGCCAATGCTCGCATGTGGGTTGGACCGCTCAAGGATATTGCAGAACAAGCATGGGTCAATGGCAGGCAATTCTCTGCCGAGGTATGGCATGAACATTTCAAGCGCCAATACCTTCCGGAAGATAACGATCCGGAGATTCATCTGCTGGCAAAGGAAGGCTATCGCAAGTGGGATTTTGATCCTGCCGGCAATCGCGTCCTGATTGGCTCGACAACGCAGCTTCTCAAGCGCGGATTCGCACTCTACCTGCAACAAGTGGAGGCTGACGGCGCACAGATGGGCGTGATGTTCCATGAAGCACCGCAAAGGATAGCAGCATGAGCTTCGGCCTAACAGACAAAGCGCTCTTGATCTGCCATGAGCACTACAACGACTTCCGGCCAAAGACCAACGGTTGCGGAAAGTGCCCGATCCACAAGGAATGCACTAGCCCGGTTGGCGCTGGTCAGGCTGCTCTTGATGATTGGCGCAAGAAGGTGAATCAAGCTGCGGAGAACGTCGAATTATGACCGCGCAACTACTCGACTTCCCGCTCAACTCTTCAATGATCGACATCCCGTCAGCCCTGCGCGAACTCGCCGAACAGATTGAGCGCGGAGATCATGGCGAAGCATTCAATCTTATGTGGGTAATCGACACCGGGAATAGCGAAATGTCGCTTGGTCTGATGGGCAAGTCACCGCAGCCCGGACTGTTGGCTTACTACATGGCCGGCTCTGTGCAGAAGAAATTGCTTACTGGGATAGGTGAAGTATGAAAGCGATTGCTAAAACAATCATTTTCCTTGTTGCTGTGTCAGCAATACCGCTATGGATTGTCTATGGCGCATATGAAGGCATTGTTGAGCTGAAAGATAGGGCGCTCGACGCGTTTTCTGAAATAGACGCCGAATTTAACAGGAAAAAGTGATGCCGCGTTGTCGCTACTGCTCAAACATTTACAAGCCGGCACGCACTATGCAGCCAGGTCGCGTCTGCAACTCCGTTGAGTGCCTGTTCAAGCATGCAAACAAGATTATGGAGCAGAAGCTTAATCAACGCGCCAAGGCTGAGCGCATTGCTGCTGCCGAGGATCGCAAGACGGTAAAGATCAAGCTTGACAAACTCAAAACCGCAAGAGACTGGACCAATGAGGCCCAAATTGCATTCAATAAATATGTCCGTGAGCGCGACAGCAATCGACCCTGTATTAGTTGCGGATCTTCGCTCAATGGAGGCTATGTTGGCGGCGCGTTTGACTGCGGTCATTACAGAAGCGTTGGTAGCGCACCCCATCTTAGGTTCCATGATCATAACGCTCACGGGCAGTGCAAAAAATGCAACCGATACCTATCAGGAAACGCCGCAGATTACCGTGTCGGCCTGATTGCGCGAATTGGGATTGAAAGTCTTGAGTCTATCGAGGCAGATCAGACACCACGCAAATACACCATCGAAGAACTGAAAGCCATCAAGGCAACCTATATCGCCAAACTCAAGGAGCTACGCAAGTGACCACAGAATCCGATCCCACTGGCCGCAGCGCCAACCAACCAGGCGCAAAGCTAGACGCCGGGAAAATCTACGCTGGCATCCTTGATGACTTCGCACTTGCCCTGATGGCGGTTGCCGAGGTTGGCACGTTTGGGGCCAACAAATACACGCGGGGCGGATGGCAGTCTGTGCCGAATGGCGATGTTCGATACCGGGATGCAATGTGGCGGCATCTACTCAAGGAGCGCCATGAGGAATTCGACGCTGATTCTGGTCTGCGCCACGTAGCACACCGTGCATGGAATGCACTGGCAGAGCTTGAGCTTCGCCTCCGCCAGCAACAGGAGGCCGCATGATTACTCCCGCAACCAGCATGCAAATTCCACGCCGCATCGCTCAAGCAACGCGACTCGCAATCTCTCCGCTGATTATCTCGCTGGAGTTCATTGGCGACTTTTTGCGCACATGGAGTCAAGTCTATGGAGGCGACAAATGAAGCGAGGAAGAAAGCAAACGGTAGGACTCAAAGTCATGCAGAGCGTAAAGTTTAATTCGACCGTCGCTGATATTGTTCAATCAACCGGAGCAAAGCCAAACACGGTTAGAGCAGTATTGCGCAGAGCAGCAACAAAAGGAGAGATTCACATTCAGCGATTCTACAAAGGTCATTCAGGCCGAGCTATGAAAGTTATTCCTCACGATGAAGGCGTTGAATCTAGGCTGAATGGATTGATATTGGGATTTTATGGGAAGGTTACAAAATGAAGAAATCAATACTCGGCTTTGAGAAAAAACATATTCCAGGAAATGAATTATTTTCTGCATGCATTGGAATGCAAGCATCTATAAAAAGCAATGAGCTTGCAAAGGATGCTCAAGAAACACAGGAAAAGCATAGATCAAGGTTTGTTTGGCTAGATGGAGATGAGCCATTTATTCCAAATCAGACATTTTCTTTGGATAGGTGACAAAATGAGCCTAACCCAAAAACAGGAAAACTTCTGCCTTGCTTACATTGAAACAGGAAATGCATCTGAGGCTTATCGTCGCGCTTATAACGCCGAGAACATGAAGGAATCATCAATTAATGTGAATGCAAGCAAATTGCTCGCTGACGCTAACATCGCGCTAAGGATTGCCGAGTTGCGCGAACCTGTTGTGGTTAAGGCACAGATAACCCTAGAGCAGCATTTGAACGACTTAAAGCGATTGCGTGATCTTGCCGAGGCATCTGAAAAGTTTGGCCCTGCTGTTCAGGCTGAAATGGCTAGAGGAAAAGCGTCTGGACTATATGTCGATAAGACAGAGCTAACCGGCAAGGATGGTAAGCCAATCGAGGTTATCAATCCGACTCTTGAGATTGTGCTTAGCAAGTGAGATTAGAGCTTCATCCAAAGCAGTCTTTGGCATTCCAAAGCGATGCAACAGAAATCCTATATGGTGGTGCTGCTGGAGGTGGAAAATCGCACCTGATGCGATGCTGCGCCATTGCATGGGCTGTTGATATACCGGGAATACAAATATACCTATTCCGCCGCACCTATCCTGATTTGTGGAAGAACCACATGGAAGGTCCGAGCAGCTTTCCTTCGATGCTTGGCGAGTGGATTTCAAGCGGGTTCGTTAAGTTGAACCTTGGTGATAGTCAGGTAATTTTCGGCAACGGGTCGAAGATTCACCTTTGCCACTGCCAGAATGAAAAAGATGTGTTCAAGTATCAGGGGGCTGAAATCCACGCACTTTTGATTGACGAACTAACGCACTTTAGCGAGACAATTTACCGATTCCTGCGCGGTCGTTGCCGTCTTGGCGCTTTCTCTAAGTCGATTCCTGACAAGTGGGCAGGACAATTCCCGAGAATAATGGCAGGCGCTAATCCTGGCGGAATTGGTCATCACTTCGTCAAGGCAACATTCATTGATGGCGTTGTGCCGCTGGTTAAGCGCAAGATGGACAAGCGAGATGGCGGCATGGTTCGCCAGTACATTCCGGCACGCTTAGACGACAATCCAACGATGGACGAAGGATATGCGGACAAACTATCTGGCCTTGGCAATGAGGCGCTTGTTCGTGCGATGCTTGATGGCGACTGGGAGATTGTAGCCGGCGCATACTTCACGGAATTTAGCCGTGATAAGCACGTGGTAAAGCCATTTACTATTCCGATGCACTGGACGAGATACCGTGCGTTTGACTGGGGAAGTGCAAAGCCGTTTGCTTGCTACTGGATAGCTGTATCTGATGGAAGCATCGCGAAATATCAACATGGTGCGCTGATTGTCTATCGCGAATACTACGGAATGAAGGATGGCGAGCCGAACAAAGGGCTGAAACTCCCATCGGACAGAGTTGCGCAGGAAATCAAGAAGCGCGACGGTAAGGAAACCACGGAATCAGGCGGCTTCGGCGTGGCTGACCCTGCGATATTCGCAGAGGATGGAGGTCCATCTATTGCTGAGACAATGCGCAAAGAAGGTGTCCGCTGGCGTTCTGCTGACAATAAGCGGAAGGCTGGATGGGAGCAGGTTAGAATCCGATTGAATGGCGATGATGACGATACGCCGCTGCTGTACGTGTTTGAAACCTGCGTTCATCTAATCCGGACGCTTCCGGCATTGCAGCATGACGACCACGACCCGGAAGACGTTGATAGTGATCAGGAAGACCACGGACCTGACGCATTGCGTTATGGCTGCATGGCAAGGCCAATCATTAGAGAAGGATCGAAGGCTGATAAACGGCCAAAGGTTGGCACATTCGCCCATCTCCTAGAGATAACCGACGAGAAGAAGCCGCCTAGCAAGTACCGATCATTGCGCTAATTTCTCACGTTCAGCACTCCGGCATATATAGGTGAAAACTTATTGTTGGAGTGTTAAAAATGCTGCGCCATGCGACTTACAAGAGGAACGAGAAGGACTTTGCAACCAAGGTAGTTGAGGATGATTCAACGGGGTTGGTTACGCTTTACGTTGATGATAAAGCGGCCGTTACTTCGGATGTTGATGAACTCACCGGGGTGCTTAGTTTTTCGGGCGCTGGCGGAGAACTCGATGTCGCCGGCCGAAACGCATGGGACGAATACCGCACGCTGCTGCGGCTCGATCAAGCATCCGGCACGCCGAAAGACTACAGCGGACAGGGAAATGACGGCTTTTTGCGCCCAAGCTACGCGGAAGGTAGTGCATGGGCTAATTCTGGCTATCTGACGACTGCGGCAAGCACTGACGCTTACGCGATGATCCCCGGCACTGTCGCGTCGATTGATTTCACCAAGCGCAACTGCATCTTGTCGATGGTTATCAACATGGCGGCTCCGGCAAGTGAAATATTTTCGCTTTTCACGTTTGGCAACACGACGGCAAAAGGCTTTTATTTTGGCGCCACTGCGGCCGGTAAGCTTAAGCTGACGCTTTGTTTTGATGATGGCACGACTGCAAACTTCGGGGTTACGAACGGGACGTTCTGCGACTCTTCGGATCACACGCTTGGGCTAGTCATTGACCGAGTCACTGGCAATGTGTGGCTTTTCAAGGATGGGGTGATCGACACCGTTGCTTACGGTATTGCGACAAAGCCGATGACGATGAGCTCTGCGTATCGGGTTGGCCTCGGTGGTCCGTGCAACAACGTCGATACCGGGATTTCTGGTTATGCAACCAAGCTGAAAGGCCTGCACCTGATCGCCCCGCGTGCATTGCCTCTTAATGTCGCGCACATTATGCGACGTTTGCACGATAGCCCGCTCGACCCGTTGCGCAACAATGAAATCGTTTTCCGCCGCGAAGACGATCTGCGTCTGCTTGCTGTTGCCGGTCAATCCAACGAGTCAGGCTCAGGCGTCAAGGCGTCCGCAGTTGCTGTATTTGGCCCACCGCAGGCCGATGCTGTCGCACCGAGCGGCGCTGCCGGGAAACGGAGCATGTGGCCGCGACTTATCGAAACAATGGGCCGTCGTGGTCACTGGATGCACGTCTATAACGACGCGCACGGCGGTAGCAGCATTGTTGATGGCTGGGTCGGCCGTATTCGAAACTGGGCATCCGGCGACGAGTACGTGAACGGCAGCTACGCCCTGTCGGACGGAAAGCTGTGGCGCGCCAATCTCAGCACCGGCACACTTGCATCTGCTGCGCCTACCGGAACGGCAGACATGACTACCGCTGATGGTATCGCTTGGGTTTATCTCGGGGCACCGACTGTACAAGATGTCGTCGGTGTGTGCGGACGCAATCACCCGCGTTTCGACCCGCTCGGCTACTGCGCTCATCTCGCAATCGGGCTGGGATGGAACTACGCTCACAAGTGGGGTTTGATTCAGTTCGGGCAAACCGATAGCTCGCCGACCGTCGGCGTTTCCAGAGCAAACTACAAAACCGCTCACATCGAACTGGCTAAATACATGCTGGAACATGGCGCGGAAAAAGTCATGCTTGGCTTGTCGATTTACACATCGGTTGGTGGCCGAGATGCGATCTACACCGGGACGCTCCGCCCGGCTATTGCTGATGCAATTTTAGAGGCAGCCGATTCCCGCATCGTTGCCGGGGCCGATCTTCGAGAGGCCGTTGGTGTTCTCAGCACATCAGCCGTGTCAGGAGTTCCTGGCCTGCAATCTGACCAGTACCACGGCAACGATGCGTGCTATCGCGCAATGACCGACGCTTGGGCAGATCGAATGATCGCGCTCGGCTGGTAAATTCTCATCCTCTCTGCACAAGGCTCACTTCGGTGGGCCTTTTTATTTATCACCTTGGATTGACTGGAAATATAACGCACGCATGGACGAACTAATGCGCGTGTGTCAGGGCTTGAGTGCTACTCGCCCGCAGATCAATCTAGAGCAATTGCTTGCTCTGGAGTCACCTTTTGCCACATTCGAGGCTCATGTTGTAGCAGAGCAAGGGCGCGATTACTGGGTATATACGGTAAATGGCAAGACGCTAGAAGGCGATGCAATTGTCGTCCGTGCATCTTTGCCGAATCAGGCTGAGGCGATGGCTCAGGAAGGTTTATCAGACACGATTGAAGCTGCTCGGAGATATGACGCGAACACTGGCCTGCAATCTGAAGTTGAAGTGCGGGGCGTTGAATGAGCTATACCGAAGACGCGAACGATAGCGAACTTTCACCAGAGCAGAAGGCGCTTGCTAAGCGCTGGGGAAAGAAGCTTGAGAAGGCACTAAAACAACACAAGGATGATGGCGTAGAAAAGCGCCTGAAAGAGCTTCGTTCATACGTTCGCGGCGATGTTGGCGACGACGGAGAAGCTGGCCTAGTCAGAACGAACATCATTCACTCTAATTTCGCTGCAATTCTCCCGCAGATTTACGCGAAAAATCCTGAAATCGCAGTTACGCCGACTGAATCGGTTGGAAATGTCGTTCCTTGGGTTCCGGGTTTCTGCAAGACGATGCAATCTGTGCTGTCTCGCGTGTTCGTCAAAGACGCGAAGCTTAAAAAGCGTGCAAAGTCTGCCATTCGTTCGGCGATGACTACTTCAATCGGATGGGCCAAGGTTAGCTGGCAGAAGGATGTTCGCACCGACCCGCTGATTGAAAACAGACTGAGCGATACGCAGGACAATTTGCAGCGCATCCAGTACCTGATTGACGAAATCAAGGAAGATGACGATTCGCGCTGTGAGCTTGAGGCTAAAAAGGCAGAGCTTGAGCTGCAACTTCAATCGCTGAATCAGCAGGCAGAGGTTTCAACGGTTGAAGGAATCGTCATTGACCGCGTTTTGACTGAGGATATTTTTATCCTCGATGAAACCATCTACGACTTCGACCAGTACGACCAAGCGGAGGCCATTGCGCACCGCGTCTGGATGACCGAAGAACAGTACGAGCAGACTTTTGGTAAGGATGTTCCTAAATCATCGCTCAAGTACGGAAGCGACAAAAGAGAGTCGAAGGATAACGACGACGAACGCGCCTATTTGGTCGCTGTTTTCGAGGTTTGGGACCGTGTAAGCAATACGGTATATACGCTTTGCGCTGGTGCTGATGAATGGGCGCGTGATCCGTATGTTCCGGCGTCAATTGGCCGTCGATTCTTCCCGTTTTTTGCGCTTGCGTTCAATCCAGTAGATGGACGAGTTGAGCCGATTAGTGATGCAGAACTGTTGCGCGAGTTGCAAGACGAATACAACACGACTCGCACCAATTTTGCAGAGCATCGCAAGGAAAACTTGCCTGTTCGCTTTTACCGCAAGGGTGGCGACCTAACAGATAACGACATTAACGCTCTCGCCAATAGACGTTCTAATGAATGGGTTGGAATTGAAGGCGACCCGACGCAGCCGATTGAAAAAGACATCGGAATCCTGCAAAACCCGCAGATTGATCCAAATACATACGACGTTCAGCCTATTCTTCGCGATGCAGAGATGGTGCTTGGCGCTGGCGATGCAGCTAAGGGTGTAATCAACAAGGCAAAGACCGCCACAGAGGCAGAAATCATGTCTCAAGGCCTGCAATCTCGCGTTGCAGAGCGTCAAGATGTGGTCGAGGACTGGATTGCCGAGATGGCGCAGTATGCCGCAGAACTGTGCTTGCTTGAAATGACATTGCCGCAGGTGCAGCGCATTGCTGGCGCTGATGCTGTTTGGCCGCAATTGAGCAAAGAGCAGATTTTTGACCTTGTTCAAGTGGAAATTCGTGCTGGCTCCGCTGGCCGTCCGAACAAGGCAAAAGAGCGCGAACAGTGGGCGCAGATGTTTCCGCAGATTCAGCAATCCATCACGCAGATTATGGAGCTTCGCAAGAACGGCGAGAACGACATGGCAGAAACCATGATGAAGCTCATGGAAGAAACGCTTCGCCGGTTCGATGAGCGGATTGATATTGAATCGTTCATTCCGAAGAAGGAAGAAGGCGAGCAAGAGCCGCAGATTCCTCCTGAAATTCAGCAACAGATGCAGCAGGCGCAAGAAGCGATGCAGCAGCTTCAACAGGAAAACGAACAACTCAAGCAAGAGCAGCAATCCGGCATGGTTGATATGCAGACGGCTGAAACAAAGGCAAACATTGACGCACAGGCCAAGACGAATGCTGCGCTGATTGATGCCGATGTTAAGCGCGAACAGATCGCATCAAATGAGCGCGTCGAGCTTGCCAAGATTGAGGCTCAAAACCGCTTGAATGAGCAAAGCGCGGCACAGAACGCAGTCCTTTCTCAGCTTGCAGAGATGGTGCAAGCGATGCATCAGGCAATGTGTCAGATGGCGCAGCCTGCAACCAGTGTAGTGATTGAGCCATGAGCGACCCAAAGACAACCGTTGCGAGTTACGCAGCATCTGCCGGGGCCGTAGTGTTTGGCCTGACTGCTAACGAAATTGCTGCCTATGTTGGTATGGCATGCGCAGTCGCGACGTTTGTTGTCAATTGGTACTACAAGCGCCAGCACTTGAAGCTGATTGAATCTCGCGTGATTCCATTTCCTAGCATCCAATCGGAAGAGATTTAACGACTAGGAGCAAAACATGATTGAGACATTGATTGGAACTTTATTTGGCGGATTGTTTCGCATGGCACCTGAAATCCTTAAATGGATGGATAGGAAAGACGAGCGAAAACATGAGCTATCAATGTTTGACAAGCAACTTGACGCCGACAAATTAAAGGCTTCGTCTGCACAGCAATTGGCTGATATTGAAGCTAACAAAGGAATCGGAGTTGCTGAGATTCAGGCGCTAATTGAAGGAGCAAAGGCTCAATCAGTTCAAACGGGTATTAAATGGGTTGATGCGCTTAATTCGCTGGTTAGGCCGATTCTTACATTTTACTGGTGCATTGCGCTTTATACCGGCGCACTAATTGCCCAGTACATGGCGCTTATTAGCCAAGGACAAACAAACACTGCTGCAATCCTGTCTATTTTTGGACCGCAGGAAAAGGCGATTGTTGCAAGCATGATGTCTTATTGGTTCCTTGATCGCACGCTTCGCCGTAAATGATCTTAGAAAAGCTAAATGATCTGATTCGCAAGTTTGAGGGTTTGAGGCTCAAGCCTTACTTATGCCCTGCTGGTGTTCCGACGATTGGTTACGGACACACAGGGCCAGAAGTAAGCATAAAGATGAAGCCAATCACTGAACCAGTTGCAGAGGCAATGATGGTGCAGGACGCGGCAACATTTGCGACCGCTTCGGCAAACCTCTCGCCTGTCCTCTATTTTGACAGTGACAAGCACAGTGCCATTGCTGACTTCTGTTTCAACCTTGGAACCACTAGATACAAGGCAAGCACATTGCGCCGAAAGGTCAATGCTGGCGATTGGGAAGGCGCACAGGAAGAGCTGCAAAAGTGGGTATGGGGCGGAGGAAAGAAGCTGCCCGGACTGATTGCAAGACGCAAGGCAGAGGCTTTGCTACTCAAGTAAATATTTTCACCAACCCCAAGGACTACCATGGAAAACGACGTGATTGATTCGGTCGCCGTCACCGAAGAAGCAGTAGAAACTGACAAAGTTGAAGCCGCAGAAAGCAATGATCCGCAATCAATGCTTGAGGCGATTCAGAACGGTTTGAAGCAGGATGAACCGGAAGCCGCCGCCGCCGAACCGGAGCCTGAGCCAGAACCAGAACCGGAAGTTGCTCCGGAAGCCGAAGCAGAGGCTGCGCCGGAAAACGAGGACGATCCACCGGAAGGAATCAGCAAAAAGGCTCAAGAACGCTTCCGCAACATCGTTTCCAAGGTAAAGGAAAAGGAAGCCGAGCTAACCTCCGTCCGCTCTGATCTGGATGGTATCCGCACGCTGATGAAAGACACTGGCGGGACGCCGGAAGACTTCTCCCGTACCTTTGAATACATCCGAGCCGTCCGCTCTGGTGATTTCGACAATGCACGCTCGATCCTTGAGGATCAGATTCGCCAACTGTCTGTAGCAACTGGCAAGCCGTTTGGGCAGGTTGATCCTCTGTCGCAATTCCCTGACCTTCGCGAACGGGTGAATGCTTACCAGATGGACGAACCGACCGCGCTAGAGATTGCCCGCAGCCGTTCCAATGCTGACGCTCAACGCAAAGCCGAGCAGCAGTTTAGCGAACGCCAGAATCAGGAGCGTCAATCTGTTCAAGCACGGCAGAGCGCAATTGCTGAGATTGACCGACTCGGCGCAGAGTGGGCCAAGAGTGACCCGGATTACGCAGTCAAGGAAGGCATCATTACGCAACGTGCGCAAGAGATTGCGGCGCAGTTTCCTCCTAGCCAATGGGCCGCGCAAGTAAAGCTGATGTATTCGGCGATTTCTTCCATGCCAGTGCATAAGCCTGCTGCGCCTTCGCCGGCTCCGCTCCGTGCCTCCGGTCAGTCTGCCGGTGCTCGTCAGCCTACAAATATGCTTGAGGCGCTGCAAAGTGGCCTGGGTTACGGTAACTAAGTTCGCAACTCCGAAAGGAGAGTGATCCTGTGACGCCGTGAGGCGATTATTCCCGCAGATGGAGTTTCACAAAGAGCCTCACCTAGTTCGGGGCTTTTTCTATTTATCACCTTGGAACAGTCGAATTTATAAAGCCTGCATGACGTATCCGAAGTCGTCATCGGATGTTGTGTATGGCTGAATTTACCCGTCGACGCCAGCGGGAAAGAGTGTTTTCCCTTAATTTCCAAGGAGCTTGAAAATGGCATTTAGCGCCCAAGAGCTACAGGACGCTGGCAAGATCGCACTTGATTTCCACATGAAGAAATCTCCGATTGACCAGGTAGCCGTCGAACGTCCGTTCATGAAATCCCTGATGGGCAAGAAGAAGTCTTTCCCCGGCGGCAAGCAGTACATCGTCGAGCAGCTTCGTTATCGCTACCAGTCGAACTTCCAATGGTTCAACGGTGCGTCTGTTGTCTCGTACAACAAGCGCGTAACCGTCGAGCAAGCACAGTTCCCGTGGCGCTCTGCCCACGATGGCTTCTCGCTTGACGAAGATCGTCTTGCCCAAAACGGTATCGTCATCGACGACAACGGCAAGGGCGGCAACGCTTCTCAGGCCGAGCAAGTTCAACTTACCAACCTGCTGACCGAATCCACCGAAACGCTGCGCCTTGGTTTCGAGGAAAAGTTCTCGATGTATCTGCACCTTGACGGCACCAGTTCTACTGATGCCGTCGCCGGTCTGGATGCAATCGTTGCGCTTGACCCGACCTCTGGCACCGTTGGCGGCATTGATCGTTCTACGTCGACGTACTGGCGTAACAACGTATCCACCAGCCTTACCGCTCCGACGACTGCTTCACAAGCTGCAACTTTCCTTGCTGCAATGGAAACGATGTGGCGTGCTTGCGTGAAGAACGGCGGCCGTCCTGACCTGATCTTCGCTGGTGCATCGTTCATTGATGCTTACATCGCATCCCTGACGCTTTCCGGCCAGCAGATTCAATACGCTGGTGGAGAAGCTCGCAAGCTGGATGGCGGCGTTGGTGGCGTCTATTTCAAGGGCATTGAAATCCAATGGTGTCCGGAATTTGACGACAACTTCGGTGGCTTCGTTTCTCCTTCCACCGGCTGGACGAAGCGTTGCTACTTCATCAACTCCAAGCATCTTACCCTGCGTCCGATGGATGGTCAGGACATGGTGACTCGCAAGCCGCCGCGTGTTTATGACAAGTATGTGTACTACTGGGCTTTGACGTGGCGTGGTTCTTTGACCACCAACCGCGCTAATGCTCATGCAGTTCTGGCCTTGTCGTAAGGAGAGATGACATGAAAAACCAATCTCTCGGCACGCTTACCTCCGCAACCACTGGCACCGCCTACAAGCCGGAAGACAGCAATGTTGAATTTCAACGTGGCGGCAAGGTTCTGGCTGTTATTCAGCCGACCAATGGCGCTTTTGTTGGCACTGCGAAGATTCAAGGCACCAATGATCTGGACTCGGTTGCTGACGCTTCGGCAACCTGGACTGATCTGCTCACGTTCGTTGCCCCAGCTTCCAACTCTGGCAGCAAGTTGGCCCTTGTGACAGCTTATCGTCGCATGCGCCTGAATGTAACCGCCTTCACCAGCGGTTCGGTTGAAGGCCAGCTTCTGGCCTAAGTAGTTCGCCCCAGTCCTCACAATGGATTGGGGCATTTAATTTCAAGGAGTGTAAATGTTAGCTAAACACGTTCGCGTACTGGTTCGCCGGGATATGGCAGAAATCATTGGCGCTACTGTCTTTGCTCATGAAGTCGACATCCTCCGCGACGTTCATGGTGATTCCAATATCGAAGAACTCGAAGGCGAGTTTGAGCCGGTTGAAATTGACCCGGCAGAAGAGTTTGACCGACTTGTGAATGTTTATGGCCGCAACGACGAAGGTCAAATCTACGTCGAGCGTGTCATTGGCCGCGGCCCGAAGCAGCTTGAAGCGCTTGGCGTTAAAAAGGTTGGCCGTCCGGCAAAGGCTGAATAATGACCTATCGAACCTTGGGCGAACTTCGGTCTGATTTATCGCGCCGTCTTGGTTTTGGCGCTCAAGGTTCTTCAGGCATCAATTCAACGCTACTTGATAGCTTCCTGCTCAACGCTCAAGAGCAGTTGTTTGCTGACTATGAGTGGCGAAACCTAATAAAGTATGACGAGAAGCAGACAAACGTAGGTCAGACGCTTTACGACTGGGCAAATGATTGTGCACCTACGCACCTTCGTGACATAGCTGTTTATGATGGCTCTCGGTGGGTTCCCATGCAAGAAGGTATTTCATGGGATATGCGCTCATTTGATCAGCAGACGATTCCGAATCGTTACGAGCGTTACGCTCAGATGGAAATATGGCCTGCTCCTGACTCGCAATACACGATCCGTCGTTATTACGTTGCCAAGCCGGCGCGATTCACACAAGACAACGACCGCGCATCTATTGATGACGGCCTAATCTTCTTGCATGCGCTGACGAACGCAAAGCTGCACTACCGACAAGAAGATGGGCAGGCATACGCGAATCAGCTTAATTCAATGTTGAATAAGCTGAAGGCAAAGAATCGCGGCCAATCTGTGGTGTCTCGCCGTGGATCGTCTAGCGAAACTCCGCCGCGTCCTCGGCAAGTTTAATACCAATGGGCGCAATCACATTTAGCGATTTCTCAAGCGGCCTTGATCTTCGCAAGGGTGCATCTGTATCTGACGCAAACCGACTGCGCGACATGACGAACTGTTATGTCACTACGGGCAAGACGATCCGAAAGCGCCCCGGCCTGTCTCTGGTTACGACGCTCGAATCAGGTACAAAAGGGCTGCGCTCTGCTGGCGGAAAGCTAAACACGTTCTATGCAACGGGTTCAGTTACGCATGCAGACTCGCGCTTTGTTGCGAACAAGATAACGCACCCGACAAATGCAGCCGTAGAGGTCAAAAACATCCACTATGCCGATGTATTCAACGGCTACCTGTATGTGTCCGTCGAATACAACAACGGTGAAATCAAGCACCACTACATTGACAATCCGGCATCTCTTACGCCATGGGATTCTTACCTAGTTACGACACTTGGCGATGTAATCCGGCCAGTTACTAACAATGGACTGCGCTATGAGGTATCTGTTTCTGGTGTTGCGTCGAACGTTGAGCCAGCTTGGCCTACGACTATTGGCGCATCAATTGCAGAACTTGAGGCTTCGTATCCTTCGTGGTCTTCATTATCTGAAAAGACGCTTGGAGATGCGTTTAAGCCTTCTGCTAGTACTGGTTTTGTATATCAGTGCTCAATTGCTGGTTTCTCCGGGCCAGTTGAGCCTACGTGGCCTTCTGTGCTTGGCGATACTGTCTATGACTCTGGATATTCAGAATCTGGATTTTTGAAGTATGAGGATTTGGTGCTTGACGCAATCCGTCATCCAACAACTAGCAACACGTACCTGTACAAAGTAACCACTGCTGGACGCTGTGGAAATGTAGAGCCGACATGGCCCGTTATCGTTGGAAACACGGTAACAAGCGGAACGGTTGTATTTACTTGCGTTGCTTACTCAACTGTTTTTCCTCCGGAAAACGTCACGCTAGGATCAATCCGAAAGACTAGCTCAACAACCAATTACCTGTATGAAGTAACCACTGCTGGTGCGACTTCTGGTGTTGAGCCAACTTGGCCTACCACGGTAGGATCAACCGTAACAGAGTATGATTCTGTTGCTACCGCATGGGCGGCGACAACTGCGCTTACTCTTGGTGCTTTCCGTCGCCCGGTCATTGCAAACGGCCTGCTGTACGAAGTAACGACCGCAGGAACAACCGCAGGAACTCAGCCAACTTGGCCGACTACGCCAGGCGCAACCGTAACCAATGGAACGGTTGTTTTTACGTGCCGAACGCCTGCCGTCTATACGTGCCGAGCAAAGGCGCAATACACCTGCGTTGCCATCCCTGAATACACTTGCCGTGGTACAGAGATTTACGACGAAAATTGCCCGCATACGTCAGCAGTAATCAAGAAATCGTCAAAGATATTTGCTGTGGATGATGAAGTTGTCCGCTTCTGCAAAACATCGAATCCGCGCAATTGGACTGAATCCAGCGATGCTGGTTTCCTTGGTGTTGGCATTCAGCAATCAGGATCAACCAACCCAACCGCGCTAGGCGAATATTCCGGTAATCTCGTTGTGTTTTTCCGGGACTCTGCGCAGGTTTGGTCTGTTGATCCTGATCCTGCAAAAATGTCGTTTATCCAAGGCATTGACGCAGGCTGTCCATATCCGCATGGTGCGTCAAACATGGCAGGCGATGTGTTCTTTACCAGCTATGACGGAATTCGTTCTATCACGACGCAATCAACCACCGGGAACATGATTGACGTCGACGCAGGATCGCCGATTGATTCAATGATAAAGCAGTCTTTTGGTGTTAATGACGATATTCGTGCATTCTATTTCCGTGGTGGCGGTCAGTATTGGGCCATGAACGGAAATGTAGCGTTCGTTTATTCATTCTCCAGAACGTCTAAAATCTCGGCTTGGTCAAAGTATGTTTTTCCGTTCAACATCACAGACGTTACGGAGCTTGACGGAGACTTGTATTTCCGCGCAGGCAACACCGTTTATAAGCTGGATGAAAACGCGTATTCTGATGCTGGCGTTGATTTCGATGTAACTATCGAATTCCCATATCTTGACTTCAAGACGCCGGGTGTCATGAAGCAGATTCTCGGCATGGATTCTGTGATGATCGGCTCTGCTGACATGCAGATAAAGTTTGATTCTCGCAATCCGTCTGCAATCACTCCAGAGATTAGAATGACTGGAGATACAAGGCCGGGTGAAATGACAGCCGTAGAGGTTGTTTCTGTTGGTATTGCGCCAGTGATTAGGGCAACCAACGACCAGCCTTTCGAACTCCATGCGCTAACGTTCTATTATCAGAACCTTGCGTCTATTTCATGATCGTAAAAGCCTCTTTCCCGGACATTATCGAGGTCTGCATTAACTTGCGCGAAGATGATTTCTCCGAGGTAATGTCAACTCGATGGAACAATGACCCTTTTGAATTGGCTGCTGATCTTTATCGCTCTCCGGGCGGTAAATTTGCAGTTATCCATAACGATAACCCTGTTTGTATTCTTGGTGTAGCAACATCAACGCCGGGGGTAGGGCAGGGCTGGCTTGTTGGTACAAACGAAATCGGCTTAGCTGGCGTAGAAGTTGCCAAGGCTGCAAAGCGAATAATTGCAACGCTATTTGAAAATGATGTGCATCGCATTCAGTGCTATAGCGCATCGTTTCACACGCAGGCACATAAATGGCTTGAGTTAATCGGATTTCAGAAAGAATCCGTGATGAAGTCATTCGGGAAAGACGGCACAGACTTCTACTGCTACGCCATAACAAAGTAATTTATCACCTTCGCCGCGATTTAATACATTCGGCCCAATAGTTTAGGGCTGGAAAATCGTGGAAATCCGTACCGTTCCTTTTCACCTGATACATCAGAACTGGCCGAAAGTGGAAGCGTTTATCGCATCCGGCCTGATGTTCAGTGAGGATTACACGATAGATCAAGCACGCGCCCTGCTTGGTCAAGGATATTGGCATTTGGTTATTGCGGAAGACGGTGGAGAAATCAAAGGGGCTTGCTCTATTGAGTTCTCTGACCGGGCAAATGCAAGAGTTGCGGTTATTACGTCCATCGGTGGGCGAATGATCGTCAGCAAACAAACCAGATTCCAGCTTGAAGAACTGATGAAGCGATGCGGGGCAACAAAGATTGAATGCTCTGCAAGACCTTCTGCGGCGCGGCTCTATTCGATGGCCGGCATGCGCCAGAAGTGCATTGTAATGGAGTCTGAAATATGAGCGGTGGCGGCGGTGGTGGTGGAGATGGCGGGGCAAGTGATCGCGAAGCGGCTCGCCTGAAAAGAATTGACGAAGGCACGGCAGCGGTTAATGCCATCTTCGGCCAAGGAAATGACGAGGCAGCAGCAAAGCGTCAAGCGATGTACGACACGACGCGCAATGACACGCGGCAGTTCTACTCAGAACAGCTTGGCGAAGATTCGGCAAAAGCAAAGCGCGACATGGAATTCCAGAAGGCTCGCCAAGGAATTATCGGCTCTTCTCAGTCAAACGACCTAGATTCTGAATATCAGAAGCGCATGGATCGTGGGTTGATTGATGTTGCCAACCGCGCTGACTCTACAGCGACCCAGTTCAAGACATCCGACGAAACCGCACGACTTAACCTGATTGCAAAGGTTGTCGCTGGCCTCGATCAAGGAAGCGCTGCGCAGAACGCAATAAGCACCATGCAAACGAACTCCAACGCAGCTAAAGAGGCTTACCAGTCTCAGCGTATGGCTAACGTGTTCTCTGATCTGCTCGGCTCTTACAACAATGCGCAATACAACGCCGGAGCCAATACGGCGAAGCAGCAGTATGGGTCAGGAACCGGGAATTTCTACGCTAACAATTCCGCATACAGCGGCAATACATCGAGCAGCTAATCATGTGTGACGCAGTAAGCCCTATCTTCTACGCCGCAATGGCTGCTCTTGCCGCTGGTGGTAGCTACATGCAATCAGAAGCTGCAAATGATGCGGCAGACCGTCAAGCTGCTGCGCTGAATTCTGCCATGGAGCAGCAAGACAATTGGGCGAAGAAGGCCGAAGCAAAGGCCATGGAAAACGCTCAAGAATACGACATGACGGATCGTACTGATCGGCTCAACGCAGCGAGAGAGCAGGCGGGTAATTCGCTTGTTGATTCGCTGGTTAAGTCGCGTGAGCAGCTTGGAGCCGGAGAGCAAGCAACTGGAAAACTGTCCGATGCATTCATCACCGACCAACAGGGAAAGATGGCTAACCAGTTCCAGCGTTCGGTTGATATGGCTCGGCTGATGGGCAAGATGCGAGGCGTTCAGGACATGCTTGGTCAAGAGGGCATCAAGAATGCCGACTATGCAAACCAGCTTGGGATTATTGGCCGAAATGCCAAAGGCGCACTTGATGCAGCGCAGCCAGGAATCATCGCAGCCGGAAAGATTGACTCAGGCAAAGCCGCTCTCGGATCGTTTATGTCTTCTGTTGGCTCTAGTGGGCTTGGCTCTGGATTTGGTGGTTCGCTTGGTAGCGCTGCATCCAACACTAATTTAATGAGGTAATCATGCCGACTAACGCATACGAAAACGCAGCAATGTTAGCGGCTCCTTGGGCGCAAGCTGGGCGTCAGATTTTCCAAGGCCAGAACTCCTATGAAGCAGGGCGCACAAAGATGGCTCAGGCGCTTGCGCAACAAGGCCAGATGGAAGCGCATGCCAATCTGTTTAACGAGCAGGCAGGGCTTATGCGAGAGAAGGCAGCAGCAGAGCAGCAGCGCCGTTCGTTCCAAACTCCTGAATTTGGCTCAAAGATCGCGTCTGCGCTGGCTGGTTTGAGCGACCAACAAGGCAACGATCTGTCGTCGTATCAGTCTCAGGGGAATTGGGGCGTTCGTCCTGCCGAGATGTTGCCGCCAGATCAGGACGGCCCTGCTGCGCCTGAAATGAACAAGCCCGCACCTTCGTGGTATTCGCCGGATGTCGAGCGAAAATACAATTTGGCACGCGGCGTACATTTAGCTAATCTTGGCGGAACTGGTAATTCAGAAGTTGCGCACATGACTGATGCTTTTGTAAAGCTGCTTGGTCAGGGACGATTGGATCAGGCTATTGCTGATCCTCGCTTCCGCGCTGCTCTTGGCCCTTCTGTTGCTGCTGCTGCCGGCAAGGGTGAATTCAATAACATGGGCACTTCTGGAGTATTCAATCAATTTAGCGGACAGCAAGAGCTAAACGATATCGGAAAAACTTCCGCTGTTGAAAATCGCGCTCAGGCAAACAACGCTAATGCATCTGCTGCTCAACATCTTGCCAGCCGTGATCTAACGCGTTCGAAGATCGGACAGCAAACTGTTAATCCTGATGGCTCTGTTACTGCGCCCGCAGCAGTTCAAAAACCCATGCCCGTTGGTGCGTTGAAGCTCCAGCAAGAAGGTCTGGAAAACATGTCCATTGCATCGAACATTAATCCGATGCTGCAACGGTTTGCCAATGATATTGACGCCGGAAAACTCCGTCTTGGGCCTGTTGCAAACATGTTTAACAAGGGGAAGAACTTTGCCGGCGCAAGTGATGAAGGAAGCCGTAATTTTGCAAGCTTCCAAGCAACGCTTGAAAAGCTCCGCAATGACTCTTTGCGACTGAATAAGGGCGTACAGACTGATGGAGACGCTAAGCGCGCATGGAATGAATTGATGACCAACATCAACGATCCAGACGTTGTTAAGCAGCGCATCAATGAAATCCAAGGAATCAATGAGCGCGCCGTCGAGTTGCACCGGATGAATGTAAATCAAATCCGCCGAAATTTCGGCAATCCTGACATTGATGTAACCGGATACGTTGCGCCTAGTCCTGCGAAAACAGGCAGCAACATTGATGCACTTTTGAACAAACACGATCCAATAGTTAGATAAGGCAAATAAAATGGCCGACCTTGAACGACTTAAACGCGCCTTGGTTAATGCTGATCGTGCGGGCGATATTGTCGCTGCGCAAGCATTTGCCCGTCAGATTCGCCAGCAAATGGCCGCTCCTGCTGCAAAAGCAGACCCTGCGATGAATCCGACTAGCGACATGAACACGTTTGAAAGGTTTGCCGCTGGCGCTGGAAAATCAATCACAGACGCCGGCCGTGGTCTTGGTCAAATGATTGGCCTTGTCGATCAAAAAGACATTGAAGAATCTCGCCGTCTCGATGCGCCTCTGATGAATACAGGCGCAGGAACAGCAGGTAATATTTTCGGGAATGTCGCATTGCTTGCGCCTACCGCCGCAATTCCCGGAGCGAACACAGTTACTGGGGCAACGCTGATTAATGCTTTGGCCGGTGCTGCACTGACCCCAGGAACGCTTGGAGAACGTGCGCAAGCCGCATCATTTAGCGGCCTAGGTGGCGGCGCAGGCATTGGCGCAGGGAAGGTGATTTCAGGCGCTGGAAGGATTGCAAACGCAGCGGCTATGCCTTTGACTAAATCTGGTCAGGAAAAGATTGTTGGTGAGGTTCTTCGACGTGCCGCCGGGAACAATGCGGATGATGTTATTTCGCGACTCCGTGGAGCAACTGAGCTAGTGCCGGGTTCTGTGCCGACTGCTGCCGAGGTTGCGGATTCTGGCGGCATCGCAGCGCTACAACGCGCCATGAGTGCCGCAAATCCTGACGCATATGCGCATAGAGGCATGAGCAACAACGCGGCCCGTGTAGAAGCTTTGCGCGGCATTGCTGGCGATGAACAGGCCATGCAGGCGGCTATTTCTGCGCGTAAGTCTGCTACTGATCCGCTTTATAAGGCTGCTGACAGTGCTGTTGTAACGTCGGATGAGCAACTACGTGAAATCATGTCTCGTCTTCCTAACGGAACGATTGCTCAGGCACAAGAAATTGCTCGCATGACGAACCGGCCTATTAAGTTCGGCTCGGACATTCCTGAATCTTCGGTTGCAACTGGCAGGATTGATCTGGCAACCGGCCGTCCAGTTATGCAGACAACTGCTGCACAGAATGCACAATTTACCGGGCGTGGAATCGACCTCATCAAGAAAGCAATTGACGATGTTGTGAATACTAATCCAACTGCTGCGATTGGGAATAATGCAAAGAGCGCAGGGCTTGGCGTCAAGCAAGACTTGGTTAATTGGGCAGATAACGCCATTCCGGAATATGGACAAGCTCGCCAATCATGGGCAGAAGGAACTGTGCCAATTTCGCAGATGCAAATCGGGCAAGAACTGCTCAACAAATTGGAGCCGGCGCTTGTTAGCTATCACCCAAGCGGAGCGCAGTTCCGACAGGCTGGAAGTTCGTTTGCCAATGCCTTAAACGACGTTCGCGGAAACCTTGTAAAGAACGCAACAGGAGGCATAAAGCGCAACCTTGAGGACGTCATGGCGCCTGAGCAGATGGCTACGCTAAACGGAATCGGTGCTGATCTGTCGCGCTCTGCCGCTGCTGCTGATATGGGGCGAGGTGCAGGGTCAAACACGTTCCAGAACTTCGCAATGGACAACCTTGCCGCGCAGTCAGGCATGCCGCCTGCTGTCGGCGCACTCGGTAACATCTTGACGCTTGGCGCAGGATCAAAGCTGATGGGGGCCGCAAAGGCTATTTCCAACAAGATTTATCAAGGCTCAGATGACGCAATGAAAAGCCGAATGGCTGACATCCTGCTTGACCCGCAGGCAGCAGCTACGGTCATGGAAAACTCTGTGAAACCAGGGAGATTGGGCCAGGCATTGCAGAACGCAATCGGCAAGGGAGGCGTTGATAAGCTGAACTACGGCATGAGCGTTTCGCCAGGAGTGCTTGGTTCAGCCTTTGCGCTTCCATACGGGATACAGTAACACCCGTTTAAGTTTTGATTCAGGCATCTTCCGCTCAAGGAATGAGACAAGAAGAACGCCAAGCACGCCGAATATGAGCAGCACAAACGGCTTTAGAAATGCAGCAATCATCAGATTCAAGTGAGGTTCCTTAATGTCACAACCTACGCCATACACACAGACGACTGATTTCAGCCAGCAAGAGGCTAATAACGCTTCTGGCCGATCAACCGTCAATACCGCTGCGCTCGATGCTGAGTTTGCAAACATCGAAACAACGCTAGATCAGACGTTGGACAACCTGCAAAAAATCCAACGTGATGACGGAAAGCTAAAAGATTTGGCAGTTGGTGTCAATGCGCTATCTCCGGAAATATTGAATTTGATGGGCGGTTTCCGCATTGTCGGTGATGGAGTATGGGCAGCAAGCACAGCTTACCAAGTCAAGGATTTGGCTTCTGATGAAAACAGCAACTATGTTTGCATTCAGGCGCACACCTCCGGAGCAACGTTTGACCCGCAGTATTGGTCGCGTTTCGGTTTCACGATTGGTTCGGATGTGTCTGACGCTGCTGCAAATGCCGCTGCAAGTGCTGCCGCTGCTCTGTCTAGTGCTAATGCTGCTGCGTCAAGCGCTTCCGCTGCGGCAACCAGTGCAACCAACTCGGCAACCAGCGCGACCGCTTCTGCGTCGTCTGCTTCCGCCGCGATTGCATCAAAGAACCTCACCCTGCAATACGCAACGCAGGTAGAGAACTCGCTTGCATACCTTGCTGTCGAGGCAACTCAAGCAGAGATGGAAGCCGGAACCGAAACGGATAACCGTGCCATGTCTCCTTTGCGCGTAAAGCAAGCAATCGAGGCGCTTACCCCTGATCACATCTGGTACTCACAAGGGGAGTCAGTTGGCAGCATTGCCTCTCAGACTGAGTTTGGCAATTCATCAATTCCTGAAACGGCAACAGAAATTGAAATTCTTTGCGTATCCGTTACGCCATCGTCGTCAGGAAGAATTGTTGTTCAGGTTGGATCAGCGTCATATATAACAACCGGATATTCTGGATATTGCCTTGAGCGCCCATCCGGCGATTCCTCTCTTACAACTGGGTTTCCGGTTACGTTTGCAGCTAGTTCTGTTGGCTATACTGGTTCCATCACCCTATCAAAAATCGGAACAACTAACAAATGGATTATGAAGTCAACTGGTGTTTCGAACACGCTGATGCAGGTTGGCGTTGGCAGCGTTGATGTTTCAAGTATCTTGTCAAGAGTTAGGGTTAGCCTTGCGGGAGGCGGTTCATTTTCTGCTGGAACGGTGTCAATAAAGTGGAAATGATTCTTTTGCTGTTGATCTACAAAATCAGAACGCCATAGTTCCTGCGCGGGTCTTCGGGCATTGATATTGCATATTTTGTAGATAGTTATTGGCCTGCAACTAGGCCAAAACAATTGCAGCGCAAGGTTCTCAGTCGAAAAAGCGCATCATACGGTGCGTTTGAGTGTGATGGGCATCTCCCGATTTTACCCGCTGTTGCGCAAACCGGAAGCGACGCCGTTGATCGACAGATGGATGCCGCGTGCGACGCGCTCGTCCGTCTCGCCGGCGCGGTGGCGCTTGAGCAGTTCGACCTGGAGGTGGTTGAGCGGATCCATGTAGGGCGAGCGCAGTTGCAGCGAGCGTTTCAGTTGCGGGTTGTCGCCCAGGAAATCGTCCTGTTCGAGAATGGCCAGCAGGTGCTTTTTCGTTAGTTCCCATTCCTGGCAGATCTGGCCGAAGATGCGTTCGCGCAAGCCGGCATCGCTGACCAGTTCGGCATAGCGCGAGGCAATCGCGAGATCGCTCTTGGCCAGCACCATGTCCATGTTGGAGAGCAGGCTCTTGAAGAAGGGCCAGGATTTCAGCATGCGGCGCAGTGTGGTCAGGCCGTCGGAATTGGCCGCCAGGTAGCCGTCGACCGCTGAGCCGAAGCCGTACCAGCCCGGCAGCATCAGGCGGCATTGCGCCCAGCTGAACACCCAGGGAATGGCGCGCAGGTCCTCGATACGCTCGGACGCCTTGCGCGACGCCGGGCGGCTGCCGATATTGAGCAGGGCGATTTCGGAAACCACGGTCGATTGCCGGAAATAGGTCGTGAAGCCCGGTGTTTCATAGACCAGGCCGCGATAGGCGTTGAAGGCGCGCCGCGACAGTTCGTCCATGACGGCATGGAACTGCTGCGCCGGCTCGACCTGGTTTTCGTGGTCGGTCAGGCTGGCTTCCAGGGTTGCGGCGAGCAGTACTTCGAGATTGCGCCGGCCATTGTCCGGGTTGCCGTACTTGGTCGAAATGACTTCGCCCTGTTCGGTCAGGCGGATCTGGCCGGACACGGCGCCGGCCGGCTGGGCGAGGATGGCATGGTAGGACGGGCCGCCACCGCGGCCGACCGAGCCGCCGCGCCCGTGGAACAGGCGCAGGCGTACGCCGTGCTGGCCGAAGACGCGGGCCAGTTCGATTTCGGCCTTGTACAACTCCCAGCCCGAAGTCAGGAAGCCGCCGTCCTTGTTAGAGTCGGAGTAGCCGAGCATGACTTCATGCTCGTCGCCGCGGCCGGCGATCAGGGCGCGGTAGGCCGGGATGGCGAAGATGCCGTCCATGGTCGCGGCGCTCTTCTGCAAGTCCTCGATGGTTTCGAAGAGCGGGATGATATTGACGTCGAGGCGCGCCGTGTTGCCGGGCAGCAGCAGGCCGGATTCCTTGAGGAGCAGGGCGAGTTCGAGCAGGTCGGAGACGCCGTCGGTCTTCGAGATGATGAAATTGGGCAGGGTGGCGGCGCCGTATTTCTCGCGCAGCTCGCGGGCGGCAAAGAAGATCGCCAGCTCGCCCTGCGTTTCTTCCGAGTAGTTCAGGTAAGGCGAGTAGAGCGGACGCGGCGTGCTGATTTCCTCGACCAGCAGCTTGATCCGGTCGACCTCGGTCAGCGCCTCGTAATCCGGGCAGCGGCCGGCACCGGCAAGCAGTTCGGCGACGCTGCGCGCGTGCACTTCGGAATTCTGGCGCAGGTCGATCGGTGCCAGGTGGAAGCCGAACACCTGCACAGCGCGCAACAGCCGGCGCAGGCGGCCGCCGGCCAGGCTGGCGCTGCCATTCAGCTTGAGCGAATTGGTCAGGATCTTGAGATCGGCGCGCAGGGCTTCCGGCGTGGCATAGGCGCTGGCGTTGCCGATTTCATGGCGGACCGGTTCGACCTGGTCAAGCACGCGGGCAGTGGCGGCGAGCCGGGCATAAATTCCGGAGAGGGCGCGGCGGTAAGGTTCGTCGGCGCGTTGCGGCGAGTGATCGGTGGAATGCTCGGCGAGCGCCACCAGTTCCGGCGTCACCTTGACCAGCAGGTCGGAGAGCGGCAGTTCGCCGCCCAGCTCGTGGATTTCTTCGAGGTAATGATTGAGCGCGGCCGCCGACTGCAGGCGCAGCGCCTCGCGCAGGATCTCGGCGGTGACGAAGGGATTGCCGTCGCGGTCGCCGCCGATCCAGGAGCCGACGCGGAAGAAGGGCGGCAGCGCCCAGTTCTTTTCCGGGTAGCGCTTCTGCAGTTGCTGCGTCGCCTGGATGTAGAGGCGCGGCAGTTCGGTGAAGAAGGTTTCCTTGAAGTAGGTGATGCCGTTCTTGACCTCGTCGAGCACCTTGAGGCGGACCGGGCGCAGCATCCGTGACTGCCACAGGGTGAGGACCGAGTTGGCCAGCGCCAGGTCGTTTTCGGCTTCTTCTTCCGGCGTCATCTGCAGGCGTTCGCGCTGGTCGAGCAGGCGGGCGAGGTCGCGGTGATTGCGGATCAGGCTCTGGCGCTGCACTTCGGTCGGATGCGCGGTGAGCACAGGGGCGACCACGGCATGCGCGAAGAAGTCGGCGATGGCTTCCGGTGATACCTGGGCGGTCGACAGTGCGTCAAGGGCAAAAACCAGGCTGCCTTCGCGCGGCGGCGAGCCGGCCAGGTCGTAGGCGCGACGCCGACGGATGTGGTGCTCGTCCTCGGCGATATTGGCCAGTTGCAGGAAGTAGGAAAAGGCGCGGACGACGGCCTGCGTCGTGTCGCGCGGCAGTTGGTCGAGCAGGGTGGCCAGCCCGGCACGGGCGGCCGGGTCGCCGTCGCGGGCAAAGCGCACCGCTGTCTGGCGAACCTGCTCGACCGTGGCGAAAACGGCATCGCCTTCCTGCTCGCGCACCGTGTCGCCAAGGATGCGGCCAAGCAGGCGAATGTCGGTACGCAGGGGTTCGTCCTTGTTGCTGTCGGGTGCGCTGGCTTGCATTTAGTGCTTTCTGACGAGGAGGACGGAGGCGTCGGCGATCTTGGCCAGTTGTTCGGCCACCGAGCCGAGGATGAGCGTGGCGATGCCGCGCTGGCCATGGCGGCCGATCACGATCAGGTCGGCGCCGACTTCCCTGGCCTTGTCGGCCAGGGTTTCCGAAACGCGACGGTTGCGCGCTTCGAGGAGCAGGGTTTCGGCGTCGACGCCTTCGGCATCCTTGATCGCCTCGTCGAGCAGCTTCTGGCCGGCATCGGCAATCGCCTTGATGGCGTTGTCGATGTTCAGCGAGGTCGAGAAGGTGCGACCGTGCATGCCCATCAGCGTCTCGTCGGCGACGTGCGTGATGTAGAGCTTGGCGTCGCTGGTGCGGGCCAGGTGCAGGGCTTCGGCCAGTGCACAGCGGGAAGTTTCGCTATCGTCGATGGCAACCATGATTTTCTTGTACATCGTGTTCTCCTTGAATTCGTGAATGACGGTACCTTAGCAACTCGTCCGGCTTTTATCTGTTAGGGAAAACCTGTGGTATCCGCCGAACCGCCGCCTGGCGGTCCGACAGGATGGGGTCAGTGGAAATGAACCTCGTCGCGGCCTTCGACCGGTGCTTCGAGATCGGCACCGATGCGGCGCGATACGAAGGTCACTGCGCTGATGATGGCAACGAAAATGCCCAGCCACATCAGGCCGTCCGGGTTGATCGCAGCCTGGGCGGCATTGGCGACCGCAGCGGCAGCCGCGGCAACCGGTTTGACGTAGCTCGGCACAATGCCCGGGAAGACGTAGGCCCACAGCAGGTGCAGCACGCCGACCAGCATTGCCATGATCAGCGAATGCTTGAAGGTGAAGCGGAAGATTTCCGATTCGCGGCCGACCATGCCGGTCGCGCCGGTGGCGACCGAGATCGATTGCGGCGAGATCATCTTGCCGCAAACGCCGCCACAGGTATTGGCCGACATGGCGATGACCGGGTCGATGCCGAGTTTCTCGGCGGTGACAGCCTGCAGCTTGCCGAACAGCGCGTTGGTCGAGGTGTCGGAGCCGGTCATGAATACGCCCAGCCAGCCCAGCAAAGCGGCAAAGAAGGGGAAGGCGACACCGGTCGTGGCAACCGCGTAGCCCAGGGTGATCGCCATGCCCGAGAAGTTCATGATGTAGGCGAAGCCGAGAATGGTCGAGATCGTGATGATCGGCCACTGCAGGGTCTTCAAGGTGTCGCGGGCGACGCCGCCGGCGGTCTTGAGCGAGGCGCCCATGACGATAATGGAGAAGAACCAGGCGAACAGGATGGCGGTGCCGGCAGCGCTCAGGACATTGAACTTGAACACGGCGGGCTTGGCCTTGCCGGCCTGGTCGATGACCAGCTTGTCGAGGCCGGCAATCGGGAAGGCAAAGTCGAACACCTGTTTGGTGATCTGGTCGAGTGCCTGGTTAACCGGCTTGATGCCCCAGGCGCAGACGAACAGCGACAGGATGATGAACGGTGCCCAGGCCCGGAAGATCTGGCCGCCGGAGTACAAGAGCTTGGCCTTGCCTTCGCGCTTCGGCTCATGGTCGAAGTGCCAGCTTTCCTTCGGGTGCCAGACCTTGAGGAAAAGCACGGTGCAGATGATGGACGCGATCGAGGCGATCAGGTCGGGCAATAGCGGTGCGGTCAGCGGGGAATTCGACGACAGGAACTGGGCCAGGGCGAAGGAGCCGCCACTGACAAAGCAGGCCGGCCAGACTTCCAGACCCTTTTTCCAGCCGGCCATCAGCACGACCAGATAGAGCGGTACGAAGAAGCTGATCAGCGGCAACGTGCGGCCGACCATCTGGCTCAGCGCGAGGTCGGGGATGCCGGCAACCTGGCCGCCGACGACGATGGGGATGCCGATGGCGCCCCAGGCAACCGGAGCGGTATTGGCAAGCAGGCAGATCGAGGCCGCGTAGAGCGGGTTGAAACCCAACCCGGCCAGCATTGCCGCGGTGATCGCGACCGGCGTGCCGAAACCGGCGGCGCCCTCGATGAAGGCGCCGAACGAGAAGGCGATCAGCAGGGCCTGCAGGCGGCGGTCATCGGAGATCGAGGCGAGCGAGTTCTTGATCACCTCGAACTGGCCGGTCTTGACCGACATGTTGTAGATGAACAGCGCGGTGATGACGATCCAGCACACCGGGAAGAGGCCGAAGGCGCCGCCGTAGAGCGTTGCCAGGGCGGCCAGGTCAACCGGCATGCCATAGACGAAGATGGCGATCAGCAGCGCGAGCGAGGTGCCGCCCAGTGCGGCGAAGTGCCCCTTCATGTGCTTGATGGCGAGCGCCCAGAACAGGAAAAGAATGGGGATGGCCGCGACGAACGCGGACAGGGCGATATTGTCGAATGGATCGACATTCATTTGCCAAGTCATACAATGAGTCCTTATAACTATAACGAGTTGGTCGCCGCCGGCCGATTTCCAGATCATCGGCGGTTACCGTAGTAGTAAATTTCTTGTGCCGGGCCGGAGTTCGCACCTCCGGGCCGGTTTTTTTTGTCTCCCCCTCCTCAACAGGTCATGGAGCCCTCCTTGCGTGAACAGGCTTCAAGCAGGTAGGCGACCGAGCGGTAGCTCAGGCCGGTTTCGGCGGTCAGGCCGATTTCGCAGGTGCGGTTGGTCGATACGCCGCAGGCGCAGTTGGCTGGCAGTTCAGTATGGATGTGGCGCAAGGCGTGCTGGTTCAGTTCCGGCACGGCGAAGCCGCGGTCGCCGCCAAAGCCGCAGCAGGTGACGCCGGCCGGCTCGATGACTTCCTCGACGCAGGCCTTGAGCAGGGTGCGCAGCTTGGCCTCGGCACCGGTCCGTTTGACGCTGCAATTGACGTGCAGCGCCACCGGGCCGGGCTGACGGGTGATCAGCAGGCGCGGCAACAGCGCGTCATGGGCGAACTCATGGAAGTCATAGAGCTTGAGCTTGCCGGCCAGATGCTTGTACATGCGGGCGGAGCAGGCGCTGGCATCCATGATTACCGGGTACTTGCCGTTTTCCGAGGCTTGCATCAGCGCAGCTTCGAGGCGGTTCGCCATGGCGTCGGCTTCTTCTGCCATGCCCTTGCTCGCCAGCATCTGGCCGCAGCACAGATTGTCGAAACCGGCGGGCAGGATAGCGCGGTAGCCGGCTCGTTCGAGCAGTTCGATGATGACATCGCCGAGTTGCTTCTCGCCACTATCGGCCGGCCCGAAGATGCGGCCGCCGCAAGTCGGGAAATAGACTACCGGGTCGCCCTGGGTCTGGCGTGCAACCGGTGCCTTGCCGGCGTGCGGCATGTCCTTCTTCCAGGCGCCACCGGAGATGCGGGCGAGGAAGTTGTCGCCGAGCACGCCGGAAACGGCATGGCCGACTTTCAGGCCGAGGCGCGAGGCGCTGGCGAGCGCGCCGAAATGTTCGCCCGTCCAGGCGTTGACCGTACGGGCGGTTTCGCCCATCTTGCGGCCGCGCAGGCGGCGGGTCAGGTCGCCGGTGTCGATGCCGACCGGGCAGGCGGTCGAGCACAGGCCGCAACCGGCGCAGGTGTCGAGGCCCATGTAGGCATAGTCCTCGCCGATGCTGCCGGCGGGCAGGCCCTGGGCTTCGCGGCGGGCCAGTTCACGCACGCTGACGATGCGCTGGCGCGGGCTGAGCGTCAGTCGGTGCGAGGGGCAGAGCGGTTCGCAGAAGCCGCATTCGATGCAGCGGTCGACGATGTCCTCGGCGGCCGGCATCGGCTTCAGGTTGGCGAGGTGGGCCTGCGGATCGTCATTGATGATGACGCCGGGGTTGAGCAGGTTTTCCGGGTCGAACAGGTTCTTGATGCGGCGCATCAGCTCGGCGGCGTCCTTGCCCCATTCCAGTTCGACGAAGGGTGCCATGTT